>NZ_CP081966.1:1142500-1455000 GCF_019823065.1 Pseudomonas mosselii | reverse complement strand
TGGGCTACAGCGCAGGCTTCCTGGCGGTGATCCTCGCCCGCCAGCAACTGTTCACCGAAAACACCCTGACCGCCGTGCTGCCACTGATGACCACCCCCACCCTCACCAACCTGGGCCGCCTGCTGCGCCTGTGGACCGTCGTCCTGCTCGGCAACCTGGCCGGCACGCTGCTGGTAGCCTGGGTGATGCTCGAACTGCCGATATTCGACAGCAAGACCGATGTCGCCTTCCTGGATGTGGGCCACAAGGTGATGGAGAACGGCATCGGCCAGATGTTCGCCAAGGGCATCGTCTCAGGCTGGATGATCGCCACCATGGTCTGGATGATCCCGTCCATGGAGCACGCCAAGATCTGGATCATCCTGATGATCACCTACCTGATGGCCCTGGGCGACTTCACGCATATAGTAGTGGGCTCGGTCGAGGTCTCTTACCTGGTCTGGGCCGGCGAGCAGAGCTGGAGCGCCTTCTGGCTCGACTTCGCCCTGCCCACCCTGGCCGGCAACATCATTGGCGGCAGTTTCATCTTCGCCTTGATCAGCCATGCCCAAGTGCGCAGCGACAGCGGCAAGCCGCCCTCGAAACTGTTGAAGCACGACAAACAGGCCAGGAACTAGCGCGCGGCAACCGCCCGCTCGGACGCCCTGCCCCGCTGCGGCAATGGCCGCGGCCGCCACCAGTTCTGCCCCGGATGCGGCGAGTCGAGGCTGACCCGTTCGCCCATCTGTGGCGTGCTCAGCTCTACCTGGGCGGCATTGGCCAGTGTCAGGATACGCTCGAAGGGCTCCTGCCAGCTGTGGATCGACAGGTCGAAGGTGCCGTTGTGAATAGGCAGCAGCCAACGGCCCTTCAGGTCCAGGTGCGCCTGCAGGGTCTGCTCCGGCTGCATATGCACACTGGGCCAGGCGACGTTGTAGGCGCCGGTCTCCATCAAGGTCACGTCGAAGGGCCCGTAGCGCTCGCCGATCTCGCGAAAGCCGGCGAAGTAACCAGTATCACCGCTGAAGAACAGCCGCAGCCCTTCGTCGATCATCACCCAGGACGCCCACAGTCTGTGGTTGCTGTCGAACAACCCACGTCCGGAAAAGTGCTGCGCCGGCGTGGCGGCGAAGCGCACGCCTTCGACTTCGGTTTCCTGCCACCAGTCCAGTTGCCGCACCTTGGCCGGCGGCACGCCCCACTCGATGAGCAGGTCGCCTACTCCCAGCGGTGCGAGAAAGTGCTCGGTGCGCGGCGCCAACCGGCGGATGGCCTGCTCGTCGAGGTGGTCGAAATGATCATGGGACAGGATCACCGCAGTCAGCGGCGGCAGATCGTCGAGCGCCAACGGCGGCGCATGGAAGCGCAGCGGCCCGGCCCACTGCACCGGTGAGGCGCGCTCGGCGAACACCGGGTCGGTAATGAAGAAGCGCCCGCGCAGCTTGAGCAGTACCGTGGAGTGGCCAAGACGCCACAAGCTATGGTCCGGCGCGTCGGCCACCTGCTGGCGGGTCATCGTCTGCAGGCTCAGCGCAGCATCTGGCCGGGTTTGCGGCGGCTTGCGCAGCAGCAGGTACTTGACGCCGATGCGCAGCTTCTTGAGCACGCCATCCCTGGGCAGCTCGACCTGGTTGTGAAAGCGTCCGTCCCGGTGCGGTGCCGGCTCGCCGGCGGGGGTAGCCATGGGGACCATGAGCAGCAGCACTCCACAAAAGAAGAAGGCATTCATAGTACTCCACAGGGTCGGATCAACCGTGAAATGGCTTGTAAGGTCATTTTTCGCCGATGAACGATTGTTCAACAATATTCACACGACTTATGCGATAAACGGCGCCCCACAGAAGAACGACAACCATGATCGATAACCGCAGCGGCAAGGGGCTCTCTTTCGTCAGGCGCATCTACCTGCCGCGCATCATCGGCCTGGGGATCGGCCTGTTCAGCGTAATGGCCGCCATCGCCCCGCTGAACCCGCCGCAGTGGGCCTGGGCCCTGCTGCTGTTCAATGGCCTGCTCTGGCCTCATGTGGCCTACCAATGGGCCCTGCGCTCGGCCACGCCTTACCAGGCCGAACAGCGCAACATCCTGCTGGACTCCTTTATGGGCGGGTTCTGGACCGCGGCGATGCATTTCAACCCGCTGCCCACGGTGACCATCCTGTCGATGATGACCATGAACAACGTCGCCGCCGGCGGCAAACGGGTGCTGCTGCGCGGTCTGCTGGCTCAACTGGGCGGCATGCTGCTGGCCAGCGCCCTGCTCGGTACCGGCCTGCAGCCCCAGGCCACGCAACTGCAGGTGCTTGCCTGCCTGCCGATGCTCACCCTCTACCCCTTGGCCCTGGGTTGGGTGTGCTACCAGTTGGCGATCAAGCTGGCCGAGCACAAGCGCCGCCTAAGCGCCCTGAGCCGCACCGACAGCCTTACCGGCCTGCTCAACCATGGCTCGTGGAAGGACCTGCTGCTGCTCAAGTTCCAGATCTGCCAGCAACAGCAGCTGCCGGCGGTAGTCGCCCTGATCGACATCGACCACTTCAAGACCATCAACGACACCTACGGCCATGTGGTCGGCGACTGCGTGCTGCGCCAGCTCAGCCAGGAACTGCGGCGCAACCTGCGCGAGGACGACCTGGCCGGGCGCTACGGCGGTGACGAGTTCTGCGTGATCCTCCCCGGCGCCCACGAAGCCCAGGCGTGCCAGGCCATGGAGCGCCTGCGCGAGCGCGTCGGCGCCTACCGCAACCCGCAACTGCCGGGCCTGCGCATCAGCCTGAGCATCGGCCTGGCGGACTTTCGCACCACCCTCGCCTCGCCCGAACATTGGCTGGAACAGGCCGACAAGGCCCTGTACGCCGCCAAGCACCAAGGGCGCGACCAGGTCAATTTCGCCCGCGGCGAGGCCGCCCTGCTCAAGCTGGCCTATCCTGACTGAACCTTCGCCCAGGCCCCGGGCGCAGACAGCAGTTGAAGGAGTCGCCCGTACATGGACAGGAACGTCGACCTTTCATCCTCCAGCCCCACTTCGCGCCTGCAGGTGCGCAGGCTGGTAGGCGCCTTCTGCGCTCTGTTCGGCCTCGCCTGCGTGTTCACCCTGGTGGCGCTGTTCAACATCGCCGCCACGCTGGACCGCCAGGCGCTGGAGCAGAGCACCTTCCAGGCTACCCAGGCACTGGAGCAGCGGCTGGTGGCGTCGCGCCAGTTCCTCTCCAGCTACGCCGTCTGGGACGCTGCCTACGAACATCTGGTAGGCAAGGTCGACTGGCAGTGGGCGTATGACGAGAAGAACGTCGGTGAGTCGCTGTACAGCGCCAGCGGCTACGAAGGCGTGTTCGTGATCGAGGATGACCGCACCACCTATGCCCTGTTCAAGGGCAAGCCCACCGACTCACCGGCCAGCGCCCATATCGACAGTCCCCTGGCGCCGATCACCGACGCGGCGCGCAAGGCGGCCCCGGCCCGCGAGCAGGTGGCCCACTTCGTGCGCTTCAACGGCTGGCCCGCGGTGCTCAGCGCGGCGGCGGTGCGCCCGGACAAAGAGGTGACCGAGGCGGATGTGCGCCAGGCGCCGGTGATGGTGTTTATCGACCAACTGACCGAGGCCAAGCTCGCCGTGCTGGGCAAGGGTGCGGGCCTGACCGGCATGCGCCTGGAGAAAAATGGCGCCGCCCAGACCGGACAACCGCACATCGCCCTGGAGGAAACCGGCTATTACCTGGCCTGGAACACGCCGCTACCGGGTCGCCAGTTGCTCCACGCTTTCCTGCCGCCGCTGCTGGCGGTGCTGCTGGTGCTCGGCCTGGTGCTCCTGTACCTGTTCCGCCATGCCCTGCGCAGCTCCCGCGCCATCGACGACAGCCTGCTGCGCCTGCAGCAAAGCAACCGCGCCCTGGAGGCCAGCGAGCAGCGCTTTCGCGCAGTGGCCGAGGCCGCGTCGGACTGGATCTGGGAAACCGACCGCCAGCACCGCCTGACCTACCTGTCGCAGCGCTTCGTCAGCGTCACCGGCTACCGGCTCGAGGACTGGATAGGCCAGCCGCTAAACCAGCTGCTGGCCTGCGACACCACGCCCCTGCTGCCGTGGCTCGACAGCCAGGCCGACGACAACCCGCAGCAACTGGCCAACCTGCGCTGCAACTACGATGACGCCAGCGGGCAGAACCGCTACTGCCGCGTTTCGGCGCGCTCGATCGTCTACGAGGGCAAGCTCGCCGGCTTTCGCGGCACCGCCAGCGATATCACTGACGAAGTCGCCGCCCATGCCCGCATCCAGCACCTGTCGATGCACGATGCCCTGACTGGCCTTGCCAACCGCAACAAGCTGTCACGCCACCTTGAGCATGCGCTGTTGCGCGGCAGCGATTCACCGCCGCTGACCTTGCTGCTGCTCGACCTGGACAGTTTCAAGCCGATCAACGATTCCCTCGGCCACCCGGCCGGCGACGCGGTGTTGCAGGAGGTGGCCGGTCGCCTGCGCGACACCACCCGCGAAAATGACCTGGTGGCTCGCCTGGGCGGCGACGAGTTCGTCCTGGTGCTGCATGGCCTGGACAATCGCAGCGAGATCGATCGTTTCTGCGCCCGCCTGCTCGAGTTGCTGCAGCAACCTATAATCTACGAGGGACAACAGTTGCATATCGGCGCCAGCATTGGCATCGCCCAGACCCGAATCCAGGGCTACGATGCCGGTGAGTTGATCCGCTACGCCGACATTGCGCTGTACCAGGCCAAAGCCGACGGCAAGAATACCTGGCGTTACTTCTCGCCAGAGATGAACCAGCAGATCCAGTACCGCCGACAACTGGAAAACGACCTGCGCCGGGCGATCAAGCAGCACGAGTTCGTCCTGCACTATCAGCCACGCTATCGCCTGTACGACCTGCGCATCGTCTCGGTAGAGGCCCTGCTGCGCTGGCAGCACCCCGAGGAGGGCCTGCTCGGGCCGGACACCTTCATTCCCCTGGCCGAGCAGAGCGACCTGATCGTGCCCCTTGGTCGCTGGGTGCTGGCCGAGGCCTGCCGCAATGCCCGCGACTGGCCCGACGAACTGCTGGTCTCGGTCAACCTGTCGCCGGCGCAGTTCTCCCGCAGCGATGTGGTCGCCGATGTGCGCCAGGTACTGCTGGACACCGGCTTCCCGGCCCAGCGCCTGGAACTGGAGATCACCGAGAACGTGATGCTCAACGACATCGAGGGCGCCCTGGGCACCATGCTCGCGCTCAAGGAGCTGGGCGTGCGCCTGAACATGGACGACTTCGGCACCGGTTACTCGTCGCTGGGTTACCTGCGCACCTACCCCTTCGACAGCATCAAGATCGACAAGCGCTTCATCGCCGGGCTCAGCAGCCAGAGCGGCAACGACCGGGCAGTGGTGCAGGCCATCATCAACCTGGGCAAGGCCATGGGGCTGACGGTCACCGCTGAGGGGGTGGAGACCGAGCAGCAGTTGCAGGCGCTGGACAGGGAGCAGTGCCATGAGGTCCAGGGCTACTACCTGAGCAAGCCGGTGGACCGGGCGGGTTTCGAGGCGCTGCTGGCGGGCCGCGAGGTGCGCCAGCAGGATGTGTCCTGACTCCCTCTTGATGCATGCCTTCAGCGCAGGCTGCGTTCAGCCACGATCTCCGGCAGGTCGGTGCGCTTGAGGTAGATGCGCAGCGGCTCGCCGATGTTCAGCCGATCGTCCACATGCTGCTCCAGCAGCAAGGCCAGGCGCTCCCGGCACAATGCCATGCGCGTGTCGGCCTCGGGGCGCCAGACGAACTCGTTGCAGGGGGTGATGCTGTCGTCGGCGACGTCCATGCCGAACGAATCTTCGGAAAACCGCACGATATGCATGCCGCGCTTGCCGTGGAAACCGACAAAGCCCTTGAGCTGGTCGGCGGCGTCGCAGATGTCCTGGGAAGTGATGGCCATGGCGTAACCTCGCAAAATTCGGAAGTGACGCACGCAGGGAACGGTCACCTCTGGCGGGCGACGCGCAGGTATCAGCCTAACGCAACTGCGGGAACCTTCGCCACGCATTCTCACCCTTCCCGTTTCAGCCGGTTGGCGCCGCCACCGGGTCGACCTGCGACGCCAGCAGCGCCGCCAGCCAGTTCATGAACGCCTGGACTCGGCGCGGCACATGGCGCTGCCGGGCATACAGCAGCGACACCGGCATGGCCCGCGCCTGCCAGGGCTCGAGCAGCGATATCAGTTCTCCATTGCGCAGGTGTTCATCGACGCCCACCGCCGGTACCTGGATCAGCCCGAGCCCTGCCAGGCAGGCGGCGGAATAGGCTTCGGCATTGTTCACCGTGACCACGCCGGCCATGGCCTGAAAGCGCAGCTCGCCCTCCTGCACGTATTCGAACCCGGCGCTGCGGGCACCGAGGTTGCGCACGTAGTGGACCAACCGATGGCCGGCCAGATCCTGCAGGTTCCGTGGCACGCCGTGACGCTCGAGGTAGGCGGGGCTGGCACAGTTGCGCATGCTCAGTCGCCCCACCGGGCGGGCGACCACGTCCAGTTCGCTGAGCGCGCCGATGCGCATCACGCAGTCGAAGCCTTCGCGCAGCAGGTCGACCTGGCGGTCGGTGCAACTAAGCTCCACTTCCAGGCGCGGGAAACGCTCGAGAAACCCTGGCAGCGCCGGCACAATCAGCCGCCGCGCCATCATGGTCGGCAGGTCGATGCGCAGGCGCCCGGTCAGCTCGGCATCGTCGGCGCTGAACAGGCTTTCGATCTCGTCCATGCCCGACAGCAGGTCCTTGCTGCGCTCGTAGAGCAAGGCGCCGTCCTGGGTGGTCTGCACCCGCCGCGTGGTGCGGTTGAACAGGCGCGTGCCGAGCAACCGTTCCAGCGCCCGCACCTGCTCGGAGACGGTCGAACGCGGCAGGCCCAGGCTTTCGCCGGCCAGGGTGAAACTGCTCAGTTCGCTGACCCTGACAAAAGTGCGCAACAGCTCCAGCTTGTTCATGACGGGCTCCGATTGTCCATTCAATACGAACAGTATTTCCGGAATCCGTGGATTTAACAGCCATCAACCGATCAATAACCTGTCATTCCCCCCCCCCCAACGAGGTAACCGACATGACTCGCAAGATCGCACTGATCACCGGCGCCAGCCGCGGCCTGGGCAAGAACACCGCCGAACACCTGGCCGCTCGCGGAATCGACATCATCGGCACCTACCACAGCAAGGCCGACGAGGCCCACGCCGTGGCCGCCTCGCTCGAACAGGCCGGCGTGCGCGCCGCCATGCTGCAACTGGATGTCAGCGACAGCGCCAGCTTTGCCGCCTTCGCCGAGCGCCTGGGCGACACCCTCGAACAGCAGTTTGGCCGCCGCCAGCTGGACTTCCTGGTGAACAACGCCGGCATCGGCCTGAACGTGCCGTTCAGCGAGACCAGCGAAGTGCAATTCGACCAGTTGCTGAACATCCAGCTCAAGGGGCCGTTCTTCCTCACCCAGCGCCTGCTGCCGCTGCTGGCCGACGGCGGGCGCATCGTCAACATCTCCACAGGCCTGACCCGCTTCGCCCTGCCCGGCTACGCCGCCTATGCGGCCATGAAGGGCGCCATGGAAGTGCTGACTCGCTACCAGGCCAAGGAGCTGGGGGCGCGCGGTATTCGCGTGAACATTCTCGCGCCGGGCGCCATCGAGACCGACTTCGGCGGTGGCGTGGTGCGCGACAACCAGCAGGTCAATGACTACATCGCCGGCAACACGGCGTTGGGACGCGTCGGCCTGCCCGACGATATCGGTGCGGCCATCGCCCTGTTGCTGGAGGACGGCAATGGCTGGATCACGGGGCAGCGGCTGGAGGTGTCAGGGGGGATGTTTCTCTAGGCATGTGGCAGATTGACTGGCTTGTTACGCGGTTCCCTGTAGGCCTTGTGTCGCGAAGCGGCCCCAGGATCTTGGGTATGTTTCAAGATTGTCGGGGCTGCTTCGCAGCCCTTTCGCGACACAAGGCCGCTCCCACAGGGATCGCGCCAGATTCTAAAAATTGAGCAAGACAGTTGCTCCCACAATCCTGGTCGTTCAAGCGCGGCTCAGGGCCTGATGCAGCGCTGCCACGGCGGGTAGTGCCAAGGCCTCATGGGACATGCACAATCCGACCCGACGGCGCAGCGTCAGGCCGCTGCCCGGCTGCCAGTAGACGCCCGGGCAACGCTCGACCAGCGACTGCGGCAACCAGGCCGCGCCCTGCCCGGCGGCGACCATGGCCAGGACCCGTTGCAACGAACCGGCCTGGCCGACCTGCTCCCCCCCGTCATACAAGCCCATCAAGCGTTGGTGCGACGGGTGCTGCGGGCAGGTGATCCAGCGTCCGTCCGGCTGGCTGCCGGTGGCCATCACCCGCACGAACGCTTCCTCCCACAGCGGCAGGAACAGTTCGTCCTCACAGCGCTGAGACTCGTCCGCCAGGCGTGCATCACCGTCGCAGCCCTCCAGCAGGGTCAACTGCAAGCCCGCCACCGCCTGGCTGGCCAGACGCACGCAGGCCTCGACCTGGGCCGGTGCGATGTCGGCCTCGATGCCCAGCGCCAACGGCACCCGCTCCTGCCCCTGACGAAAACGCAGGCGCAGGGCCTCGGCCTCGGCCACCATGCGGCAGGCCTGGGGATAGAGCTCGCGGGCCTGCTCGCTGACTTCGACCCCACGGGCTTGGCGCAGGAACAATTCGGCGCCCAGCTCCTCTTCCAGCTGGCGAATGGTCACCGACAAAGTCGGCTGGGCCACGCACAAACGCTGGGCGGCTACCGTGATGTTGCGCGCTTCGAAGACGGCGATAAATGCCTTGAGGTGACGAATATCCATAGATAGAACCGATGCCAGCCAGAGAAATAAGCCGTTTTTCATGGCCGCAGACGCAATCTAGAATCCTGGCCATCGAAAGCGATTATGCCTGGGAGGCAACCATGAACAAACCCTTGATCATTGTCACTGGCGCCAGCTCCGGTATCGGCGCCGCCACCGCCCAGCGATTCTCCGCTGCGGGTCATCCACTGCTGCTGATCGCCCGACGCCTGGAACGCCTCGAGGCGCTGGCGCTTCCCGATTGCCTGTGCCGCGCCGTGGATATCCGCGACCGGGCGGCGCTGGTGGCTGCCGTGGCCGAGGCCGAAGCGCTGTACGGCCCGGCCGATGCCCTGGTGAACAACGCCGGGGTGATGCTGCTGGGGCAGGTGCACGAGCAGGATCCGGAGCAGTGGGAGCGCATGTTCGACATCAACGTCAAGGGATTGCTCAACGGCGTGCAGGCGCTGGTCGGCGGGATGATCGAGCGGCGCCACGGCACGCTGATCAACGTCAGTTCCGTGGCCGGGCGCAAGACCTTCCCCAACCATGTGGCCTATGTGGGCAGCAAGTTTGCCGTGCACGGGCTGTCGGAGAACCTGCGCGAAGAGTTGGCGCCGCATAATGTGCGGGTGGTGACCATCGCCCCGGGCGCGGTGGAGACCGAGCTGCTCGGGCACACCACCGACGAGGGCATCAAGCGCGACTACGAAGCGTGGAAGGCCAATGATATGGGCGGCGTGGTACTGAGCGCCGAGGATGTCGCCGGGGCGATCGTCTGGGCCTACCAGCAGCCGCAGCAGGTTTGCATTCGCGAGATCGTGCTGGCGGCGACCGCTCAACAACCCTGAGATGAATGCGCCCCGTACGTCGGCAAGCCCCGCCCCGCGATGAAAATCCAGGCAAAAAAATGGGCGACCGAAGTCGCCCTAAATGCCTTGCGTGCTCATGGATCGGGAAGGATCAGCGCTGATTACGCTTTTTCGAGTCCTTCCAGATGAAAATGCCCAGACCGGCGAAGAACGCCAACATCAACCCGACCGTTACCACACCGGCGATAACCACGTTGTCGAAGAACATGTCGGCCCCTCCCTTGATGTGCCGTCATCCGATGGGTGCAAGGTAACCAATGACGGGAGGGGGAAAATTGACCGGAGTCAATGGCGCCCGGAGCCGGGCGCGCGAGGCGGGTGCAGGGTTGACCTGCATCAAGTTTCAGCGCTTCTTGGGTTTGCCCTTGGGCTTTTTCTTCTTGGCCTGGGCCAGCGGCATGGCCTGTTCGAAGGCCTGGCGCATGTCGTTCAGGCGCTTGTCGTTGAGGTCGTGGATGCGTTTGGCGCGTTCGGCGCCGAAATCGATCAGGTTGTCTTGGCTCATGGCGGGCTCGACGGACAGCAGAGGCCTTTATGATGAAGGCAAGCGGCAGTGCTGACTAGTCAGACTTCGATATCCACCAGCAACCCCTGGCGCGTGCGCTCGCCCATCGGCGCCACCGGCACGGTGTTGTCGGCGTTGAGCTCTTCGCCCGGCACGGCCTCGTACCGATCGCCTTCAGCCTGCTTGCGCCTTTTTTGCTGACGGCGTTGCTCGTCGCGCAGCAGCAGGGCCTGCTCTTGGGGATCACGATGATTCTTCAGGTCAATGGTGCCATCGCTGGAGGTCGGCTGCGTGGGTACCACCGGCGCAATGGTCGGCGGTGGCTTGACCGGGTCGTGTTGAGAGGTCACGGGGGCGGCACTGAGCGGGATGATCGGCGGCAGCATGGTGGGTCTCCTGTAGCCTGGTTGTCGGCTGGTGGTACGCCGCCTTGAATACCTGCGGTCAAAGGTGTGCGGCGTGTCACAGCGCCGCACTGCGCTGGATTATAGCGCGGGATTACTCCGCCTCGTCGTCCGGGTCATCGTCTGGCGCGGCGCTCGACTCGCTCCAAGGCCGCTTGTAGACCTGCTGCCAGACCGCGTCCATGTGCTCGCGCACGACCTGCGGGGCGCTCTTGAGCGAGGCGCTATCCTCGCGCTCGCCGCCGAACGCGTCTTCACCGGGCGGGCTGATCAGCGACTGGCCGGTGATTGTGTAGATCGCTTGGCCCTCACGCATCTCGATGGCGATGTCGTGGGGGTCGATGCCGCCGCCGCAGAAGGCGTGGCTGGCCACGGTGACTTCGGCGACGCCGTCCTTGTTCAGGTCACCGACATCGCTGACGTCGGTATAAAAGTCGACGTCCAGGTCCAGTCCGGCGCAGGTGGTCTCCTGCTCGATCTGCCAGCGCGCCTTGAAAGCATCACCGCCGGCGGCGCGGCCATACAAGGTGGCCTTGAGCACCACCTTGTCGACTTCCTCCTCGGTGTCGGGGTCGGTGGCCTGGCCATCGACACGGCTCAGCACCAGCAGGCCTTCACCCTCGCGGTCGTGGAAGTGCACACTCTTGATCGGTGTCTGCACACCGAGCACCTCGAGTTGCTCGACCGGAATCGGCGGCAGGACTTCGAAGCTCTTCTGTTCGCAGGCGGCCAGCAGCGCGAGGCTGCCCAGGCCCAGAGTGACGTTCAACCAGCGGTGCTTGGCAACCATGTTGGCGCGTGGCCCTCGTGACAGGACGGTATTCGTCGATGAAAGCGCTAGACTCTTCACATTCATTGGTCTGGCGAAGCCGATCCGTTAACATAGCCGGCTTTTTCATCGCGGGAGTTTTGGCAGTATGGCGCAGCAGTATCAACCGGGGCAACGCTGGATCAGCGACAGCGAAGCCGAGCTCGGTCTTGGGACCATCCTGGCGCAGGATGGCCGTCTGTTGACCGTGCTCTACCCGGCCACGGGCGACACCCGCCAGTACTCGCTACGCAATGCGCCGCTGACCCGCGTGCGCTTCTCGCCCGGCGACCTGATCACCCACTTCGAAGGCTGGAAGCTGACCGTGCAGGAAGTCGAGGACATCGACGGCCTGATGGTCTACCACGGCATCGATGGCCAGAACCAGCCGCGCACCCTGCCCGAGACGCAGCTGTCAAACTTCATCCAGTTCCGCCTTGCCAGCGACCGCCTGTTCGCCGGGCAGATCGACCCGCTGTCGTGGTTCTCGCTGCGCTACAACACCCTGCAGCACACCAGCAAGCAGATGCTCTCCCCCTTGTGGGGCCTGGGCGGTGTGCGCGCCCAACCCATCGCCCACCAGTTGCACATCGCCCGTGAAGTGGCCGACCGCATCGCTCCCCGGGTATTGCTGGCCGACGAAGTGGGCCTGGGCAAGACCATCGAGGCTGGCCTGGTAATCCACCGCCAGCTGCTGTCCGGGCGGGCCAATCGCGTGCTGATCCTGGTACCCGAGAACCTCCAGCACCAGTGGCTGGTGGAAATGCGCCGACGCTTCAACCTGCAAGTGGCACTGTTCGACGCCGAGCGCTTCATCGAAAGCGACGCCAGCAACCCGTTCGAGGATGCCCAGTTGGCGCTGGTCGCCCTGGAATGGCTGGTCGAGGACGAGAAGGCCCAGGACGCGCTGTTTGCCGCCGGCTGGGACCTGATGGTGGTCGACGAAGCACACCACCTGGTCTGGCACGAGGAACAGGCCAGCGCCGAGTATGCGCTGGTCGAGCAACTGGCCCAGGTCATCCCGGGCGTGCTGCTGCTCACCGCCACCCCGGAACAGCTCGGCCAGGACAGCCACTTCGCCCGCCTGCGCCTGCTCGACCCCAACCGTTTCCACGACCTTGCCGCCTTCCGTGCCGAGAGCGAAAACTATCGCCCGGTCGCTGAAGCGGTGCAGGAACTGCTCGACGAAGGCCGTCTGTCGGCCAAGGCCCACGCTACTATCCAAGGCTTCCTCGGTGCCGAAGGCGAAGCCCTGCTGGCCGCGGTCAGCGATGGCGACAGCCAGGCCAGCGCCCGTCTGATCCGCGAGCTGCTCGACCGCCACGGTACCGGCCGCGTGCTGTTTCGCAACACCCGCGCGGCAATCCAGGGCTTCCCCGAGCGCCAGCTGCACCCCTACCCGCTGGCCAACCCCGACGCCTATGCCGAGCTGCCCTCGGGCGAGCGCGCCGAGTTGTACCCGGAAGTGGCCTTCCAGGCCCAGGGCGAGACCGGCGACGACGAGCGCTGGTGGCGTTTCGATCCACGGGTCGACTGGCTGATCGACACCCTGAAGATGCTCAAGCGCACCAAGGTCCTGGTGATCTGCGCCCACGCCGAGACCGCCATGGACCTGGAAGACGCCCTGCGCGTGCGTTCCGGCATCCCGGCCACGGTGTTCCATGAAGGCATGAGCATCCTCGAGCGCGACCGTGCCGCCGCCTATTTCGCCGATGAGGAATTCGGCGCCCAGGTGCTGATCTGCTCCGAGATCGGCAGTGAGGGCCGCAACTTCCAGTTCGCCCACCACCTGGTGATGTTCGACCTGCCGGCGCACCCCGACCTGCTCGAGCAGCGCATCGGCCGTCTCGACCGGATCGGCCAGAAACACACGATCCAGCTGCACATCCCGTACCTGCAGGACAGCCCGCAGGAGCGCCTGTTCCAGTGGTACCACGAAGGCCTCAACGCCTTTCTCAACACCTGCCCGACCGGCAACGCCCTGCAGCATCAGTTCGGCCCGCGCCTGCTGCCACTGCTGGCCGACAGTGACGAGAAGAGCTGGAGCAAGCTGGTGGCCGAGGCCCGCGCCGAGCGCGAGCGCCTGGAAGCCGAGCTGCATACCGGCCGCGACCGCCTGCTGGAGCTCAACTCCGGCGGTGCCGGCGAAGGCCAGGCGCTGGTCGAGGCCATTCTCGAACAGGACGACCAGTTCGCCCTGCCGATCTACATGGAAACCCTGTTCGACGCCTTCGGCATCGACAGCGAGGACCATTCGGAAAACGCCCTGATCCTCAAGCCGAGCGAGAAGATGCTCGATGCCAGCTTCCCGCTGGGCGACGACGAAGGCGTGACCATCACCTACGACCGTGGCCAGGCGCTGTCGCGCGAGGACATGCAGTTCCTCACCTGGGAACACCCGATGGTCCAAGGTGGCATGGACCTGGTGCTGTCCGGTTCGATGGGCAACACCGCGGTTGCGCTGATCAAGAACAAGGCGCTCAAGCCCGGCACCGTGCTGCTCGAACTGCTCTACGTCAGTGAAGTGGTCGCCCCCCGCAGCCTGCAGCTGGGCCGTTACCTGCCGCCGGCGGCGCTGCGCTGCCTGCTGGATACCAACGGCAACGACCTGGGCCCGCGGGTGGCGTTCGAAACCCTCAACGACCAGCTCGAAAGCGTGCCCAAGGCCAGCGCCAACAAGTTCGTCCAGGCCCAGCGCGACGTGCTGGCCAAGCGCATCGCCGCCGGCGAGGCCAAGGTCCTGCCGACCCACAACGAACGCGTGGCCCAGGCCCGGCAGCGGCTCACCGCCGAGGCCGACGAGGAACTGGCGCGCCTGACCGCGCTGAAGGCCGTGAATCCGAGCGTGCGTGACAGCGAGATCGATGCCCTGCGCAAGCAGCGTGAAGAAGGGCTGGCGGCGCTGGACAAAGCGGCGCTGCGCCTTGAGGCGATCCGGGTGCTTGTCGCCGGTTGATCTCAATAGAGGTCATCGCGGGGCAAGCCCGCTCCCCCGAGCCCGTCAGGGATTCGAGGGAGCGGGCTTGCCCCGCGATCGATTCGGCCAGTCGATATTCATTTAGACCATCCAGCTATTGCCTTCATATCCAAATGGTAGAAATCAAAGTGCCATTAATCAGGAAGGCTTAAGCACCCGTTTCTATACTCCTGCAGGAACAGTCTCCATCCGTGCTATTTGGGGACGAGTGAAGACTCGACGAAGAGGCCTGCAATGGAGTGGCTGGGACTGCAATTGTTCGCCGAGCTGCCGGCGACCGGACAGATCATCCTCGACTGCCGACACAACCCCTTCCTGGTGCTGCTCGCCTTCGTCGTGGCCAGCGCCGCCTGTTTCGCCACCCTGGACATGAGCGAACGCCAGAGCCAATGCGAGGACCGCTTCGCCCGTCGGCAATGGCGAGTGCTTGGCGCCTGCTGCCTGGCCGGCGGGATCTGGGCCATGCACTTCATCAGCATGCTGGCGTTCCAGGCACCACTGGAGATCCACTTCGACGCACCGCTGACAGGCTTGTCGCTGCTGGTGGCCCTGCTCGCCGCCTGGCTGGCGATGAACAGCCTCAATCGCAGCGAAATGCGCCTGCGCCACTATCTGCAGACCGCGCTGTTCATCGGCCTGGGCATCAGCATCATGCACTACACCGGCATGGCCGCCCTGCAGACCAGCGCCCAGCAGTACTACCAGACCGGCCTGCTGCTCGCCTCCATCGGCATCGCCGTGCTCGTCAGCCTGGTGGCGCTGCTGATGGCCCGCTACTTCCGCAAGGGCAGCGGCACCTTGCACCTGTTGCTCAAGTACGGCGCCAGCCTGCTGATGGCCGGCGGCATCGTGCTGACTCATTTCACCGGCATGGCGGCCATGACCCTGGTGATTCCCGGCGAAACCGCCCTGCGCCTGCCCTCGGCCGACAACAGTCTGCAGTTGGCACTGACCATCGCTGTCATCACCCTGCTGATCAGCGCTGGCAGCATCAGCGCGGCGCTGGCCGACAAGAAGCTGCAGAGCAAGGAGCACGACCTGCGCCGGGTCAATGTGTTGCTCAGCCAGCTCGACCAGGCCCGGGCTTCGCTGCAGCAGGCAGCCCACTACGATGCCCTGACCAACCTGGTCAACCGCCGCGGCTTCAACCAGGTGTTCGCCGAGCGCCTGGCCGAACAGGCCGCCCATGAGGGCATGCTGGCGGTGATGTTCCTCGACATCGACCATTTCAAGCGCATCAACGACAGCCTCGGGCATGCCGCCGGCGACGAACTGCTCAAGGTGATCGCCGGCCATATCAAGGCCGCCACCCGCGGTCAGGACCTGGTGGCGCGCTTCGGTGGCGATGAGTTCTGCATCGTCACCAGCCTCAACAGCCGCGACGAGGCCCGCCACCTGGCCCAGCGCATCATGCAGCGGATGAAGGAGCCGATCGACCTGGCGGGCCGGCGCATGGTCATGACCACCAGCATCGGCATCAGCATCTTCCCCGATGACGGCCAGAGCACCGAGGAACTGCTGAAGAACGCCGACCTGGCGCTGTACCAGTCCAAAGGCTGCGGGCGCAACAGCCTGAACTTCTTCAACAACGGCCTGAAGACCCGTGCCACCTTGGAGCTGCAACTGGAGGAGGAACTGCGCGTGGCGCTGTTCGAGGAGCGCGGCCTATGCGTGCACTACCAGCCGATCTACGACCTGCGCAGCGGCCAGGTGGCCAAGCTCGAGGCCCTGGTACGCTGGCAGCACCCGCAGCACGGCCTGCTCAGCCCCGAGCGTTTCATCTGCATCGCCGAGGCCAACGGCCTGATCGCCGAACTGGACCTGTGGGTGCTGCGCCGGGCCTGCGAGGACCTGGCCCAGCTCAATCGCCACGGCTATGGCGAACTGAAGGTCACGGTGAACTGCTCGGCGCTCACCCTCGGCCGCGAGGAGCTGGCCACCGAGGTGGAGATGGCGCTGTTCCAGGCCGGCCTGGCGCCGCGCCAGCTGGAACTGGAGGTCACCGAAAACGCGCTGATGGGCGACATTCATCACACCATCAGCCTGCTCAAGCGCATCCGCGCCCAGGGCGTGGCGCTGTCGATCGACGACTTCGGCACCGGCTATTCGTCATTGGCCTACCTAAAACGGCTGCCGCTGGACGTGCTGAAGATCGACCGCTCGTTCATCCAGGACGTGCCGGGCAGCCAGAAGGACCGGGAAATCGTCCAGGCAATCATCATCATGGCCCACACCCTGCACCTGAAGGTGGTCACCGAAGGCGTCGAGACCGTCGAGCAGCATGAGTTCCTCGCCAGCCATGGCTGCGACTACCTGCAGGGCTACCTGCTCAGCCGGCCGGTGCCGCTGGCCGAGCTACGGCCGATCCTCGAACGCCTCGACCGCCAATCGGGCGAGCTCAGTCCTTGTTGCGATACAGCGTTACCAGAGTCGCCGGATCTTTTTGCAGATAACCCTGGCTACCGTGCAGGCGCATCAGCTGCGCGGCGAGGCCACTGAGCGGCGTCGCCGAGCCCTGCTCGCGGGAAAACTTCACCGCGGTATCGAGGTCCTTGAGCAAGGTGCGCACGTGCCACTTGACCGGCTCGAAGCGGCTCTCGGCCATCTGCGGGGCAAGGATCTGCAATGGCCTGGAGTCGGCGAATCCACCGGCCAGCGCCTCGGCGATCAGCCGCGCATCGACCCCTGACTGCTCGGCCAGGGCCACCACCTCGGCGATCACCAGCGCATTGCAGGCCACGATCATCTGGTTGCACGCCTTCGTCACCTGGCCGGCGCCCACCGCGCCCATATGCGTGACCCGCTGGCCCAGGGTCAGCAGCACCGGCCGCGCCCGCTCGAGATCATCGGCCTCGCCGCCGACCATGATCGCCAGGGTACCCGCCTCGGCCCCCGGCGTGCCGCCGGACACCGGTGCATCGAGCCAGGCCATGCCGCACAGGGCGGCCAGCTCGGCGGCCATTTCACGGGTGGCGGTTGGCTCCAGGCTGGAGAAGTCCACCAGCAGCTGACCACTGCGCCCGCCATGGACGATGCCCTGCTCGCCGAACACCACCTCGCGCACCACCGCCGTGTCGGCCAGGCACAGCAGCACCATGTCCGTCGCCTGGCACAGCTCGGCGGGGCTGGCGGCCAGTTGCGCACCGGCGGCGACCAGCTCGGCGCACTTGCCCGGACTGCGGTTCCACACGGTCAACGGATACCCGGCGGCCAGCAACCGACGGCACATCGGCAGGCCCATCAGGCCAATCCCGGCAAAACCCAACGAAGGCAATGCAGTACTCATGAGCGACTCCAGATTAAAGAAGCGTGACAAACGGACGATGCAATGCGGGTGCGAACGGAAAAACCTTAGTCCGACTAAGGAAACCCCCTATCGCATAAGAAAAAGACGCACTGATAAAGTCGCGAAATTTCTCCGTGATGGCTAGATGACATGCATCACCGGGAAGCCAACCACTCCAGGCAAATGGCGCACTATGACCTCTACGAACACTTCTGCCAATGCGGTCCCCGAGCCGACCCTCAGCCCCACTTCGCTGACTGCCGGCAGTGCTCGAGACCTTCCCGCCGCCCGCAGCATGCCGGCGCAGCAGTACCTGTACTTCACCGAGCAGGACATCCAGCGCATCCTCGACAACCTCGACGGCCTGCGCGACCTGGTGTTTCCGCCGAACCTGCACGTGGAGGACGAGGACCAGCTGCGCCTGGAGCAGCAGTTCCCGTCGGTGTGCCTGATTGGCCTGGGCCGCTGCGGCTCGAACATCGCCCTGGACGTGGCGGAACTGGTATACAACGCCCGCACCTTCTTCCTCAATGAGTACAACAACGAGGACCGCTTCAAGGGTGAAGCAGGCTACAGCCCGGCGCGCTGGATCCGCCAGAACCTGCGCCTGGTGCAGAACAAGGCCGCCAAGCCGGTGTTCCTGGTCGAGCCGCTGGTGATGCTGGGCGACCTGGACAAGGACATCGCCGGGCGCATCCGCTTCTCGCGCAAGGGCGAGCGTGGCGGCTTCCTGCGTGACTACAGCAAGATGAAGATCATGGACCTGTCCGAGGTGCATGCCGGGGGTGCCGGTAACGCGCCGATCCTTGGCCAGTACCTGGCCAAGATCATCCTCAACAAGGACACCCAGCGCTTCTCCAGTGCCGACTGGAAACTGATCCACTCGTACCTGATCGACTCCTGCGGCATCAAGGCCAACCAGTCGCGCCTGTACTTCTACATCTTCAGCGCCGGCGGCGGCACAGGTTCAGGGATGGCCTCGGAATTCGGCCTGGCCCAGCAGTACTCGTACATGAACAAGACCTTCGACACCAAGCCGGCCGACGAGAACGACGGCAAGAGCGGGCACTCGTTCGTCTTCGAGCCGATCTTCACCAGCGGCATCTGCGTGCTGCCCAACGCCTCCGACCACCGCAGCGAAATGTCCGAGGCGCTGCACATCAACGCCGGACGCCTGCTATGCAAATACCTGTCGGAGGAATGGGACTTCTCGTACAACTTCGACAATGAAGACAGCAGCGAAGCCAGCGTCATGGGCCGTATCCGCCCATGGAACGCGATGATGCTGATCTCCAACGACATCATGCGCTACGCCGAGGAGAGCGATGACGGCACGATCCAGAACATCGACGTCAACGCCATGGAGAAGCACGCCAACCAGTACATCTCCCAGCAGATTTTCAACATCCTCACCGCCCAGGCGGTGACCACCGACTACGACCAGAACTACTTCCGTCGCGCCGGCATCGACATCGGCGAGACCATTCGCCTGGACGCCAACGACCTGTTCATGAGCCTGGCCGGCCCCGTGGCCATCGCCTACGCCGAATCGGTGGTGCCGGAAGTGCCACCGGCAGGGTCGGACAAGTTCAAGGTGTTCGAGCGCGAGCAGCCGCGCCTGGATATCGACGACCTGTTCTTCCGCTCCATCGACCTGCCGCATTTCAACAAGCAGACTCAGGCCATCGAGGGCATCAGCCTGCTGCCGATCGAGTCGCGCCGCTACCGCGCCGCGCTGGAGCAGTACCAGGCCTCGGGCTACGACGCCGCGGCCCTGCACGACCTGCACTTCTTCAAGAACTGCTCGTCGGTGGTGTCGATCGTCTCCCTGCCCAAGGACTACAAGCTGTCGTACATGGACCTGAACCGGCTCAAGACCCACCTCAACAGCCTGTTCCCCAACACCACGCTCAAGCGCTACGCGTTGGTGATCGGCGCCTCGGCCAACCTGTCACTGACCACCCTGATCGCCAAGAGCCCTTGCCTGTCGGACGACTTCCTGACCCTGATCGTGGCGTTCATCAAGCGCTGCTTCGCGCGCAACCCGTACCGCTTCGACGACACCATGGACAACGCGATCCTGGAGTTCATCACCAGCGAGCACTTCGATGAAGACAGCATCGACGACCTGCTCAACGAGTTCGAGAACCCGGCGAAGATCCTCGACACCAACTGGTACGCGATCAAGCCGATGTACGAGAAGAAATACCGCGAGCTGATCAACGACAAGAGCCGCTTCGTCTCGATCAACGATATCCGCCTGTCGCGCGAGTGCGTGAAGAAGGCAGTGAAGTACCTGCGCGAGATCTTCCGCCATCGCATCGGCAAGACCCGGGTGATTTCGCTGAACAGCCATACCGGGCGCGTGGACTACTGAAAACCATCGCGGGGCAAGCCCGCTCCCACGAGGAGGCTTCGTGGGAGCGGGCTTGCCCCGCGATCATTTCGGCGGCGTATTACGCATGCCGTAAACTGTTACCGCCCCGCCAAATCACCCCGCCACTGTTACCAACTTCCACCTTACGTGAGCGTCAACGCGCACCATCACGAGGCGTATGCGCGTTTTTGCGCACTAAAAAAGCACGTGCTTATTCCGTTTTCTTCGCCTGGATCACGATGAACGGCGAAACCACCACCGCCCAGATCTCTGGATCGCGGGTTTGCAGGTCGAGCGCCTGCTCAGCAGACACCGCTCCGACAATGCCATCATTACGCCACTTGGCGAAGATCTCGCTGCGATTCTCGGCCATCGCCTCGGCAACGGTGATCAGGTCGAGGCTGGGGTCGACCCAAATCAGGTCACCCTTGGCCCAGAAACGCTCCAGGGCTTTCCACTCGATGACGGCGGTCTCGCCGAGCAATTTGGCATAGAGGGTGCTTACTTGATCTGTCATGGGTCTACCTGCGCAAAGATCGTCCAACAAAAAGGCCGGCATTTTTGCAGAAAAACCTGGTTTCAAATACGTAATTTGGTCGATCAGGCCCGAACTTGTGGGGGCGGGCCGCGGATACCGGCAAAGTGATGGCGCTTTTCTGTATCTTTATGTCGACCAGGCGACACCCCTCGAAACAGACGCTTTTCGCCCGCTTTTCAAGCGCTCGGACGGCGCTCTACACTGTACCGGTACAGTTCCGGGACATGTTCCGGGGGAAGGTGGGCTCACGGCATGGCGTAGCCAGGCCGTAGATCCCGCCCGGTCTGTAGCCCTGGCCTCAGGACTATAAGAATTACAACAGAATGAGTGGAGCACTATGATCAAGATTTCCAAGCTGTTTGCCGCGATGGTTCTGGCCGGAGTCGCCAGCCATTCGTTTGCCGCCGACACCATCAAGATCGGCATCGCCGGTCCCAAGACCGGGCCGGTGACCCAGTACGGCGACATGCAGTTCGTCGGCGCCAAACAGGCCATCAAGGACATCAACGCCAAGGGCGGCGTCGATGGCAAGATGCTCGAAGCCAAGGAATACGACGACGCGTGCGACCCTAAACAGGCCGTGGCCGTCGCCAACAAAGTGGTCAACGATGGCGTCAAGTACGTGATCGGCCACCTCTGCTCCAGCTCCACCCAGCCTGCGTCCGACATCTACGAAGACGAAGGCGTGATCATGATCACCCCCGCCGCCACCTCCCCGGACATCACCAGCCGTGGCTACAAGATGGTCTTCCGCACCATCGGCCTGGACAGCGCCCAGGGCCCGGCCGCCGGCAACTACATCGCCGACCACGTCAAGCCGAAGGTCGTTGCGGTCCTGCACGACAAGCAGCAGTACGGCGAAGGCATCGCCACCGCGGTCAAGACCACCCTCGAGAAGAAAGGCACCAAGGTCGCCGTCTTCGAAGGCCTGAACGCCGGTGACAAGGACTTCTCCTCGATCATCCAGAAGCTCAAGCAGAACAACGTCGACTTCGTCTACTACGGCGGCTACCACCCGGAGCTGGGCCTGATCCTGCGCCAGGCGCAAGAGAAGGGCCTGAAGGCCAAGTTCATGGGTCCGGAAGGCGTGGGTAACGACTCCATCTCGCAGATCGCCCAGAATGCCTCCGAAGGCCTGCTGGTCACCCTGCCGAAATCGTTCGACGCCGACCCTGCGAACAAGGCCATCGTCGACGCCATCAAGGCCGACGGCAAGGACCCGAGCGGTCCGTTCGTGTTCCCGGCCTATTCGGCTGTCCAGCTGATCGCCGAAGGCATCAAGGCCGCCAAGTCCGAAGACACCGACAAGGTGGCTACCGCCATCCACGCCGGTACCTTCAAGACCCCGACCGGCGACCTGTCCTACGATGAGAAAGGCGACCTGAAGGACTTCAAGTTCGTGGTCTACGAATGGCACTTCGGCAAGCCGAAGACCGAAGTCTCCCCTCAGTAACTGCGTGACTAATAGCTGACCGAGAAGCCCACTGTGCGAGCAGTGGGCTTTGTTTTACGAGGTTCTATGGACCTGATTCCCGTGATCCGGGAGCCGGTTCACCTGAAAATCTTAAAACCGTCACCCGCGGTTTCCTGGTTGTGCCCGCACAAGATCACGTGGCGTAGACCACGAGAACATGGGCCGGGGTCATCCCCCGCCAGAGAAATGCAAATCAGGTTTTTAGGAGCGCTGTAATGCCTGAGATCTACCATTTCCTACAACAACTGGTTAACGGATTGACCATCGGCAGTACCTACGCGCTGATCGCCATCGGTTACACGATGGTGTACGGCATCATCGGCATGATCAACTTCGCCCACGGCGAGGTGTACATGATCGGTTCCTACGTGGCCTTCATCGCCCTCGCCGGGCTGGCCATGATGGGCATCCACTCATTGCCGATCCTGATGACCGTGGCCTTCGTCGCCACGATCTTCGTCACCAGTGCCTACGGCTACAGCATCGAACGGGTCGCCTACCGACCGCTGCGCAACAGCAACCGGCTGATCCCGCTGATCTCCGCCATCGGCATGTCGATCTTCCTGCAGAACACCGTCCTGCTGTCGCAGGACTCCAAGGACAAGTCCATCCCCAACCTGATCCCCGGCAGCTTCTCGTTCGGCCCGGGCGGCGCGGAGGAGGTGCTGGTCTCGTACATGCAGATCCTGGTGTTCGTGGTGACCCTCGTCGCCATGACCTGCCTGACCCTGTTCATCTCCCGTTCTCGCCTGGGTCGCGCCTGCCGCGCCTGCGCCGAGGACATCAAGATGGCCAACCTGCTGGGCATCAACACCAACAACATCATCGCCCTGACCTTCGTCATCGGCGCCGCGCTGGCGGCGGTGGCGGCCGTGCTGCTGAGCATGCAGTACGGGGTGATCAACCCCAACGCCGGTTTCCTGGTGGGCCTGAAGGCCTTCACCGCGGCGGTACTGGGCGGCATCGGCAGCATCCCGGGCGCCATGCTCGGCGGGCTGGTGCTGGGCGTGGCCGAAGCGTTCGGCGCCGACATCTTCGGCGACCAGTACAAGGACGTGGTGGCATTCGGTCTTTTGGTTCTTGTCCTGCTGTTCCGGCCGACCGGCATCCTGGGCCGCCCGGAGGTTGAAAAAGTATGAACAGAAATCTCAAACAGGCGTTCTTCAGCGCCTTGCTGGTCTGGGCCGTGGCCTTCCCGGTGCTGGGCTTGAAACTCAGCATCGACGGCATCAGCCTGATCGTGCACAGCCAGGGCTCGTTCACCATCAGCATCATCGCCGCGTGCTCGGTGCTGATGTTCCTGCGCGTGTTGTTCGACAAGCAGTGGAGCGCGGTGATGGGCCGCCGCTCGGAGCGCAAGCTGGTACCACCTTCGGTGACCAACTTCCTCACCCTGCCGAAGACCCAGCGCTGGGTCATCATGGGGCTGATCGTGGCGGCGCTGATCTGGCCGTTCTTCGGCTCGCGCGGCGCGGTCGACATCGCCACCTTGATCCTGATCTACGTGTTGCTGGGCCTGGGCCTGAACATCGTGGTGGGGCTTGCGGGCCTGCTCGACCTGGGTTACGTCGGCTTCTATGCCGTCGGCGCCTACAGCTACGCGATGCTCTCGCACTACCTGGGCTGGAGCTTCTGGGTGTGCCTGCCGATCGCCGGCCTGATGGCCGCCACCTTCGGTTTCCTGCTCGGCTTCCCGGTGCTGCGCCTGCGCGGCGACTACCTGGCGATCGTGACCCTGGGCTTCGGCGAGATCATCCGCCTGTTCCTGCGTAACCTCACCGACTGGACCGGCGGCCCCAACGGCATCAGCAACATCCCCAAGCCGGAGTTCTTCGGCCTGACCTTCGAACGCCGCGCCGCCGAGGGCATGCAGACCTTCCACGAGTTCTTCGGGCTGGAATACAACTCGATCAACAAGGTGATCTTCCTCTACCTGGTGGCCCTGCTGCTGGCACTGCTGGCGCTGTTCGTCATCAACCGCCTGCTGCGCATGCCGATCGGCCGGGCCTGGGAAGCGCTACGTGAAGACGAGATCGCCTGCCGTGCGCTGGGCCTGAACCCCACCGTGATCAAGCTCTCGGCGTTCACCCTGGGTGCCTGCTTCGCCGGTTTCGCCGGCAGCTTCTTTGCTGCCCGCCAGGGGCTGGTGACACCGGAGTCGTTCACCTTCATCGAGTCGGCGATCATCCTCGCCATCGTCGTGCTGGGTGGCATGGGTTCGCAGCTGGGCGTGATTCTCGCGGCCATCGTGATGATCCTTCTGCCGGAGATGATGCGTGAGTTCAGCGAATACCGGATGCTGATGTTCGGTGCGCTGATGGTGTTGATGATGATCTGGCGTCCGCAGGGCCTGCTGCCCATGCAACGTCCGCACATGGAGCTGCCTCGATGAGCCGCGAAATTCTGCAAGTCAGCGGCCTGAGCATGCGCTTCGGCGGCTTGTTGGCGGTCAACGGCGTGGGCCTGACCGTCAAGGAAAAACAAGTGGTGGCGTTGATCGGCCCGAACGGCGCCGGCAAGACCACCGTGTTCAACTGCCTCACCGGCTTCTACAAGCCCAGCGGCGGCACCATCCTGCTCGACGGCCAGCCGATCCAGGGCCTGGCCGGCCATCAGATCGCCCGCAAGGGCGTGGTGCGGACCTTCCAGAACGTGCGCCTGTTCAAGGAAATGACCGCGCTGGAAAACCTGCTGATCGCCCAGCACCGCCATCTGAACACCAACTTCTTCGCCGGCCTGTTCAAGACCCCGGGCTTCCGTCGCAGCGAGAAGGAGGCCATGGAGCGCGCGCAGTACTGGCTGGAGAAGGTCAACCTGACCGAGTTCGCCAACCGTACCGCCGGCACCCTCGCCTACGGCCAGCAGCGGCGCCTGGAAATCGCCCGCTGCATGATGACCCAACCGCGGATCATCATGCTCGACGAACCGGCCGCCGGCCTGAACCCCAAGGAGACCGAGGACCTCAAGGCCCTCATCGCCTACCTGCGCGAATCCCACAACGTGACCGTGCTGCTGATCGAGCACGACATGAAACTGGTGATGAGCATTTCCGACCACATCGTGGTGATCAACCAGGGCACGCCCCTGGCCGATGGCACGCCGGAAGAGATTCGCGGCAACCCTGATGTGATCAAGGCCTACCTGGGGGAGGCGTAAATGCTGAAGTTCGAGAACGTTTCCACCTTCTACGGCAAGATCCAGGCGCTGCACAGCGTCAACGTGGAGATCAACCAGGGCGAGATCGTCACGCTGATCGGTGCCAACGGTGCCGGCAAGTCGACCCTGCTGATGACCCTCTGCGGCTCGCCCCAGGCGAGCAGCGGCAGCATCAAGTACCTGGGCGAGGAGCTGGTCGGCCAGCCGTCCTCGCACATCATGCGCAAGAGCATCGCGGTGGTGCCGGAAGGCCGCCGCGTGTTCTCGCGCCTGACTGTCGAGGAAAACCTGGCCATGGGCGGTTTCTTCACCGACAAGGGCGACTACCAGGAACAGCTGGACAAAGTCCTGCAGCTGTTCCCGCGTCTGAAGGAACGCTACATCCAGCGCGGCGGCACCATGTCCGGCGGCGAGCAGCAGATGCTGGCCATCGGCCGGGCGCTGATGAGCAAGCCCAAGCTGCTGCTGCTCGACGAGCCATCGCTGGGCCTGGCGCCGATCATCATCCAGCAGATCTTCGACATCATCGAACAGCTGCGCCGCGATGGCGTGACGGTGTTCCTGGTGGAGCAGAACGCCAACCAGGCGCTGAAGATCGCCGACCGGGCGTATGTGCTGGAAAACGGCAAGGTGGTGATGCAGGGTACCGGTGAAGCGTTGCTGACCGACCCGAAGGTACGCGACGCGTACCTCGGGGGTTGAATGATCAAAGGGCCTTCGGGCCCTTTTTTCTTGCCCCTCGATGAGGCCCTTGTGATACCTGCGCACCCTGCGTAACGTGGCCAGCTCTTTTGCAACGTCTCCCGGAGCACGCCCCATGCGCCTCACCCCTTCACTGTTGCTCACCGCCTTGCTGCCGCTGTTCGCCGGCTGCCAGATGCTGGCCGAAAAACCGGTCGACCCGAACCTGGGCACCACCCGCATGCAAGGCGAGCTGAGCGCGGCCGGCGGTCATCTGCTGTTCAAGCCCTGCAGCGAAAGCCGTCGCTTCATCGTCAACGACGTCGCCGCCACCGGCATCCTGCAGGAAGCCGCCAACCTGGCCGACGACGCCGGTGACAAACTGTTCGCCGACGTCCGCGCGCGCATGACCGGCAGCAAGCAGGCCGGCAGCGACGGCCAGCTCGACGTGACCCGTCTGTACCGACTGGAAACCTCCGAATACAGTGGCTGCGAAGACCCGAATTTCAAGCAGCTGACCCTGCGTGCCGGCGGCCATGAACCGGACTGGGACATCAAGGCCAGTGGCAAGGGCATGGTGCTCAACCGCATCGGCCAGGACCCGCTGCCGCTGCCTTACCTGGAGGAGGAAATGCCCGGCGGCGGCCTGAGCTTGTCCAGCGAAGCCAATGGCCAGCGCGTCGAGCTATGGGTCGCGCCGCAGCGCTGCGTCGACGGCGCCACCGGTGCCATCCGCCACCTCAAGGCCGAGCTGCGCATCGACGGCAAGACCCTGCAGGGCTGCGCCTACTACGGTGGCGCCCGCGACCTCTGATCGCCGGGCACTTTTATCCTGCCAGTCGGGGCGGCTAACAGCTTATACTTGGCGGTTTGTGTAAAGCCGCCGGCCGCCCATGGCCGGGATACTGGACCCTGCCATGCTACGAATCACCGAACTGAAGCTGCCCCTGGACCACTCCGACGACGAGCTGCGCGCCGCCATCGTCCAGCGCCTGGGCATCAGCGATGAGCAACTGCTCGGTTTCACCCTGTTCAAGCGCAGCTACGATGCGCGCAAGAAGAACAGCGAGCTGCTGTTCATCTACACCATCGACCTTGAAACCAGCAACGAAGACGAACTGCTGCGCCGCTTTGAAGACGACGGCAAGATCAGCGTGGCCCCGGACGTCAGCTACAAGTTCGTCGGCCAGGCCCCGGCCGAGCTGTCTGCGCGCCCGATCGTGGTCGGCTTCGGCCCCTGCGGCATCTTCGCCGGGCTGGTCCTGGCGCAGATGGGCTTCAAGCCGATCGTGCTGGAACGCGGCAAGGAAGTGCGCCAGCGCACCAAGGACACCTGGGGCCTGTGGCGCAAGAGCGTGCTCAACCCCGAGTCCAACGTGCAGTTCGGCGAAGGCGGCGCCGGCACCTTCTCCGACGGCAAGCTGTACAGCCAGATCAAGGACCCGAACCACCACGGCCGCAAGGTGCTGGAAGAGTTCGTCAAGGCCGGTGCCCCGGAAGAGATCCTTTACATCAACAAGCCGCACATCGGTACCTTCCGCCTGACCAGCATGGTCGAGAAGATGCGCGAAGAAATCATCACCCTGGGCGGTGAGGTACGCTTCGAGCAGAAGGTTACCGACCTGCTGATCGACGGCGAACAGCTCACAGGCGTGGTACTGGACAGCGGCGAACAGTTGCACTCGCGCCATGTGGTCCTTGCCTTGGGTCACAGCGCCCGCGACACCTTCCGCATGCTCCACGCCAAAGGCGTGTTCATGGAAGCCAAGCCGTTCTCGGTCGGTTTCCGTATCGAACACCCGCAGTCGCTGATCGACAAGGCGCGCCTGGGCAAGTACGCCGGCCACCCTAAGCTCGGCGCCGCCGACTACAAGCTGGTGCACCACGCCAAGAATGGCCGTTCAGTCTATAGCTTCTGCATGTGCCCGGGCGGCACCGTGGTCGCCGCCACCAGCGAACCGGGGCGCGTGGTCACCAACGGCATGAGCCAGTACTCACGCAATGAGCGCAACGCCAACTCCGGCATCGTCGTCGGTATCGACCCCGAGCGCGACTACCCGGGCGGCCCACTGGCTGGCATCGAGCTGCAGGAACGCCTGGAGGCCCATGCCTACGTGATGGGCGGCAGCAACTACCAGGCACCGGCGCAGTTGGTGGGTGACTTCGTCGCCGGCCGTCCGTCCACCGCGCTGGGCAGCGTCGAGCCGTCCTACAAGCCGGGCGTGACCCTGGGCGACCTGGCCCCGAGCCTGCCGGACTTCGCCATCGAGGCGATTCGTGAGGCGCTGCCGGCCTTCGACCGCCAGATCAAGGGCTACAACCTGCATGACGCAGTGCTGACCGGCATCGAGACCCGCACCTCCTCGCCGCTGCGCATCACCCGTGATGCCAGCTTCCAGAGCCTCAACCTCAGGGGCTTGTTCCCGGCGGGTGAAGGTGCGGGCTACGCTGGTGGCATTCTGTCAGCGGGCGTGGATGGCATCCGCATCGCCGAGGCGGTGGCGCGGGACATGCTCGGCCTGTAATCCCACTGCAGGGCAAGCAAAAGAAAACCCCGAACAGGCCAGGCCGGTTCGGGGTTTCTTTTGTGCGGTGATCAGTGAGTGACGCGACTGGTGCCATCGACGGTCATGATGCGCACACGCTCGCCCACACGGAAGATCTCGTTCTGCTGCACTTGCTGCACGTAGGCGCGCATGCTGCCGTCGTCTTCACGTACGGTAATCTCGACGCCCTGGGTGCGGGTCAGGCCTTCTTCGGCGGCCGAACCTGCCAGGCCACCGGCCACGGCACCGATTACCGCAGCAACGATGCTGCCTCGGCCTCCGCCGACGGCGCTACCGGCGACGCCACCGACGATGGCGCCGGCGCCACCGCCAATCGGGGTCTTGGTGCCTTCGATCTTCACCGGACGCAGGGATTCGATGGTGCCCATGCGCACGGTCTGCACGCGGCGGGCCTCATCACGGGAGTAGCTGTCGCCGGTCAGCGACGACTGGCAGCCGCCCAGCAGCAGCGACACGGTGGTGAAGCTGGCCAGCAGCAAAGCGGATTTACGCATGGGGTCAATCTCCAGAAGACAAGTGTTCATTAGACTCCGCGCCTTGACAGGTGTCACGACGCAAACGTTATAAAATTGTTTTCATTCAGCCCAGGTACAGCCTATGCCGGCCATGTGGCGGGCCTTTAACGTGAGACCAAGGATAGCCATGGATTACTTCATCGTCGTCGTGGTGACTATCGCCGGCCTGTATTTTCACGGGTGGCTGTATGTGCGCATGCGTCGCTGGATGGACCGGGACCTAGCGCTGTCGCTAGCCGGGGAGGATCCGGCGAAGCGGGATTTCATGCTCAAGTTGCTCGAGCGGGCGCGGGTGGAGAAAGTGCGGCGCAAGGAGTTGGCGGCGTGGCTGGAGCGGGAGGCGGCGGGGTATCGGTAATGCTGGGGCTGCTTTGCAGCCCCAGCACCTCAGGGCGCCAGGCGCTCGCGCAACCACTGGCCATCGACCAACCGGAAGTTCAGCCGGTCGTGCAGGCGACTCGCTCGCCCCTGCCAGAACTCGACACGCTCCGGCACCAGGCGGTAGCCGCCCCAGTGTTCCGGGCAATGCGGTTGCGTATCGGAAAAGCGCGCCTCGGTGGCCTTGACCAGCCCTTCCAGCTCCTCACGGTCAGCAATCACCCGGCTCTGCGGCGACGCCCAGGCGCCCAGGCGGCTGCCCAGCGGGCGTACCTGGTAGTAATCGTCCGACTCCTTGGCCGTGACCTTTTCCACCCGCCCTTCAATTCGCACCTGGCGCTCCAGCGCCGGCCAGAAGAAGGTCATGGCCGCGAACGGGTTCACCGCGATGTGCTGGCCCTTGGCGCTTTCGTAATTGGTGAAGAACGTGAAGCCTCGGGCATCGAGGGCCTTGAGCAACAGTACCCGGCAATGCGGGCGGCCGTCGGCGTCGACGGTCGCCAGGGTCATGGCGTTGGCTTCCACCGGCAGTTGTTCGGTCTTCACCGCATCAGCGAACCAGTGGTGGAACAGCGCGAACGGCTCCCCCGGGGCCTGGGCTTCGGCCAGGCCATCACGGGTGTAGTCGCGGCGCATATCGGCCAGGGATTGGGTCATGACTGCGTTTCCTTGACGATCAGTTGGTCTTCGCAGGGCTGTTGGCGGCGACTTTCTTGTCGGTGGCGGCCTTCTTCGCGGCAGGTTTGGCCGGAGCGGCTTTCTTCTTCGCGCTGGTGCTGGCCTTGGCCGGCGCCTTGGCCTTGGCGGCCGGCTTTTTCGCAGCTGGCTTGGCAGCGGCCTTGGCGGCTGGCTTGGCCGCCGGGGCCTTGGCATCCTGGGTGGCGACCATCGCCGTCGGGGCTGGCGCCGGGGCGGCCTGCTGGTACTTGGCCAGCAGCGCGACCATGGTGTTCTGCGGGGTCAGCAGCAGCTCGACGCGTCGGTTCAGGGCACGGCCCTCGGCGCTGTCGTTGGCGGCGCGCGGCATCACCGAGCCCATGCCCTTGAGCATCAGGCGGTCACGCTGCAGGCCGCTGAGACGGAAGATCGCCGACACGGAAGCTGCGCGCTCGAGGCTGAGCTTCTGGTTGGCGGCGGTGGCACCACTGCTGTCGGCGTGGCCGAGGATCAGCACCGCGGTCTTGGTGTCGGTCTCAATGGCCTTGGCCACCTGGGTGATCGGGCCGAGGGTGACCGGCAGCAGCATGTTCGGACGGTCCGGGTTGTAGGCGCTGTCCACCGGAATGGTTACCGCCAGCACATCTTCACGGCGCTCGAGTTCGAACTTGCTGCCCTTGATCGCTTCGCGGACCTTTGGCTCGTACTGGTCGAGCCAGGCCTGGGTGGCCTTCTGGTCGATCTTCGGCACCGCCGCGACCTTGTCCTTTTTCTCGTCGCTACCGAACGGCCACCACCAGCGGCTGGCGCTCTCGGACTTGGCATCGGCCTTGGCGACGTTTTCGACGACAGCCTCCTTCACTTCCTTGTCGGCGACCTTGTCCGAACCAAAGGGCCACCAGTTCAAGCCACTGTCCTTGGAAGCGTCCTGGGAGTGGCTGGCGCAGCCGGTCATGGCCAGGCACAGGGCGAGTGCTAAGGTTTTATGTGAAGACATCAGCGATACACCATGAAATAGAAAGAAATTTTGCCCATACCCGTCAGGCGTTGGCATTGAGGATAGTCAAAGGCTCCGGGCAATACCCGTGTTACCCGATCAAAGGCAACTGCCAAGGACACGCACCAGGCGTTGAGCGCGCGGGTCCATCAGCACATAGGGGCCCAGGGTATTGGTGACGAAGCCAAAGGCCACGTCGTGTTCGGGGTCGGCAAAGCCGACCGAGCCGCCCGCGCCGGGATGGCCGAACGCCCGCGCGCCAAGGCCGAAAGTGGCGTTGGCCACTTCTGGCTGGTCGAGCATGCAGCCCAGGCCGAAGCGGGTCTGGGTCAACAGGGTGCGGTCCTGGCCGAGGCTGTGCTCGCGGGTCAGTTCGTCGAGCAGCTCGGACTCCAGCAGGCTGCCGTCGAGCAGGCCGGCATAGAAGCCAGCCAGGCTGCGGGCGTTGCCGTGGCCATTGGCCGCTGGCTGCTGCATGCGCCGCCATTCGGGCTTGTTGGTGCTGGTGAGGATTGCCGGAGGGTTGGTGAAAGCCCGGGTCGACAGGGCCTCGGGCTCGCGCATCGTGACCTGCAGCAGGCGCTGGGCCGCGGCATCGCCGGGGTTGCCCTTGCCGCGGGCGATATGCGCCACGCGGTGGAACGCGTCGTCGGCCAGGCCGACATGGAAATCCAACCCCAATGGCCGGGCGGTGCGGGCCACGATCGAGTCGCCCGGGCCGCGACCGTCGGCGCGGCGGATCAACTCGCCGATCAGCCAGCCATAGGTGATCGCCGCGTAACCGTGTTCGCTGCCGGGCGTCCACCAGGGCGCTTCGGCGGCCAGGGCATCGACCATGGCCTGCCAGTCATACAGCGCCTCGGCCGGCAGCAGCTCGCGGATGGCCGGCAGACCTGCGCGGTGGCTGAGCAACTGGCGCAGGGTGACCTGCTCCTTGCCAGCCTGGGCGAACTCCGGCCAGTAGCGCGCCACCGGCGCATCGAGGGCCAGCTTGCCCTCGCCCACCAGTTGCAGGGCGGTGACGGCGGTGAAGGTCTTGGTGCAGGAGAACAGGTTGGCGATGGTGTCGCTGTGCCAGGCCTCGCGGCCGTCCTTGTCGGCGCTGCCAGCCCACAGGTCGACCACGGTCTCGCCGCCGACCTGGATGCACAATGCGGCACCACGCTCCTGGGGATCCTCGAACAACGCGGCGAAGGCATCGCGCACCGCCTCGAACTTCAGCTCATAGTGACCCTGGATCTGCACCCGACTACCTCTCTGTACGGCCTGGCTTGCAAAGGGGTGCATTGTTTCAGTAGTTGGGCGATTTGCAAACTGGATATGGCTGGGTGGTTGTCAGGGGTGTCCATGTTCCCTGGTGGGACGCTATCGCGGGGCAAGCCCGCTCCCACAAAAGCGCTGCCAGGGACAGCGCTCATTTTTTGGGAGCGGGCTTGTCCAGTTCGGTGCGTAGCTGCGTGAGGCTCTGCAGGTTGCTCCGGCGCACCGCTTCGACGAAGCCCGGGTAGCTCACGTCGGTGATGGCCACCAGGCCCAGGTGGCCGTTCTCGCCGTCCAGCAGCCTGCCGCTGGCCGGTTGGTCGAGATACTGGAACCAGTGCGCGCCAACGATCATCGGCTGGGCCATGGCGGCCTTGAGGAAGTTGGCATAGGCCGGCCCGCGATCTTCCTCGCGGGCGACTTCCAGCGGGCCTGGCCAGAACGGACCGCGATCGCGGGAGCCGAACTGGAACTCCGAGACCAGCACCGGCTTGTCCAACTCGGCCAACCGGACGAAGTCGTAGCCGTCTTCAGGCTTCAAGGTATAGAAGTTGAAGCTCAGCACATCGCAGAACCTGGCGCAGGCCTGCACCGCTTCAGGCGTGCTGACCGCATAGCGACCGCCCAGCAGCAGATGGTTGGGCGCATGCCACTTCAGGGCATCGGAAATGGTCTTGAAATAGGTTTCGGCGAACACCTGCTGGAAATACTGGTAGTCGCGCTCGATTTCCGGGTGCTCCGGATTGGGCAATGGCGCCTCGAACCCTGGGTCTTCCATCAGTTCCCAGGCGGTCAGCTCGATCCCCCAGGCCTTCGACAACCCTTGCTGGTTGCGGTATTTGTCGCGCAACTGCTTGAGGAAGGCACGCTTGGCCGGCACATCGGTGGTCAGGCGCAAGGTGCCATAGGCCAGGCCGTAGCGTGCCTTGGGATCGTCGCCGGGGGCGGCCCAGGCCAGTTCGTTGTCGGCGAAATAACCGATCAGCCAGGGGTCATCGCGGTGATCACGGGCGGCGATGGCCACGGCGCGCTCGGTGGCCATGGCGAAGCGCGGGTCGAACGGGTCGGGCATGCGACCCCACCAGTCCATGCCAGTGCTGATGCTGGCGTAGTCACCGACGATCGACAGCGGCAAGGTGTACGGCAGGCGCCTGGCCTGGCCGAGCGCCGGGTCGCTCCAGTTGCCGAGGGTGTTGAAGCCCCAGGCCTGCAGGCGATCGAGGGTGTGGGCCTGCCAGCGCTGGGCGTCCAAGGCCGGCGCCGGGCAGGCCGTGCCATCCTGCGGACAAGGCTTGCCGTAGGTGCGCTGCAGGTTGGCCGCATAGAAATCGAACCAGCGCCCTTGCTTGAAGCCCCGACCCTGGGACGAGGCATTGCCGTCATCATTGTTTCCTTCGCCGTAGAAGGCGGTCATGGCGTCGCCCTCGCCCGGCAAGCCCTTGAACATGCCTTCGCGACCGGCGACATAGGTGCGCCCGCCATCGGCGGCAACGGCATTGACGCCGAGCGAATAGAACGGATGCCCGTCGGGCGTCACCAGGTACCAGCGCCCGTCGCGCTTCTCGGTGCGGAAGAAGCCCTTGGCTTCGAAGGCCGGCCCCGCGAGCAGGCCGCCATAGGTGTCCAGCTTGAGCTTGTCGCGCTCAGCCAGCCAGGCCTTGAGTTGTGCCTGTTCACGGTTGTCGGCGGCCTTGAGCTGCTCATCGCCGACGATCTTCTCCGGCCAGCGGCCCCGAGTCGACTGCCCATAGGCATCGATCAATTCGCTGTAGGCAGCCTTGAACGCCTGGTCGTCATCCTGCAGGCCGACTTTCTCGATCAACAGGCTCTGGGCTACCTTGGGGCCGGGAATGCTCAGGCTGATCGAAGTGACCTGCGCCAAGTCAACCGCGCCTTCACTGCTGGTCAGTAGCAGGCGTTGTCCCTCGAAAGTCCAGGGCATCGGTGGCCCGGCGCGCATACCCTGGCTCAGCGGTGAACTGGCCTTGAGCGGAATCATCACGGTCTGCGCGGGTCCGGCCGGCAGGTCGATGCGGCTGGTGAGGGTACGCCCGTCGCTGCTTTGCACCGTTACATCGACAGTCAGCGCCCAGTCCATGCCACTCTGCAGGCGCAGGGTCAGTGCCTGGCCGGCGCTCCAGTCCCACGCTGCGCCTTGCGGCGCGAGGCGCAGGGTCGGCTGCGCCACCGGGTTGAACACCACCCGCCGCAACACTTCGCCTTCGGCTGTCTGTTCCGCGTTGTACTGCGGCAGGTTGGCGTCCTGGGTGACGACATTCACCACCGAGGCCGGGCGCACGAAGCTGAACAGCGTCTGTTGCCCGGCCAGCAAGGGCGCACTGAACAACAGGGAGAACACGACAGGCAGGGTGCGGCGGATCATAGGGCGGTGACTCTCCTTCGGAGCCCGTCATGGGCTCGCAATCGAGTAATGGACAACGGGTCTAGCATCTTGCTCCGGCGCTCAGCCGATTTCCCGTCGGAAGGGTGGCAGTGCGTTGAGAATAGCCTTGCCGTAGCGTTGGGTGACCAGGCGTCGATCAAGCAAGGTGATGACGCCACGGTCCTGCTCGGTACGCAGCAACCGACCACAGGCCTGGATCAGGCGCAGCGACGCGTCGGGCACGGCGATTTCCATGAACGGGTTGCCGCCCCGGGCTTCGATCCATTCGGCCAGCGCTGCTTCGACCGGGTCATCCGGCACGGCGAAGGGAATCTTGGCGATCACGACGTGCTCGCAGTAGGCACCCGGCAGGTCGACGCCCTCGGCAAAGCTGGCCAGGCCGAACAGCACGCTGTGCTGGCCATCGTCGACCCGTGCCTTGTGCTTGTTGAGGGTCTCCTGTTTGGACAGGTTGCCCTGGATCAGCACCAGCTTGCGCCAGTCGCGATCCAGGCCATCGAACACGTCCTGCATCTGCTTGCGCGACGAGAACAGCACCAGTGCGCCACGGGCATCCTCGACGATGGCCGGCAGTTCGCGGATGATCGCTGCGGTATGGGCGGTGGCATCCCGTGGGTCGGCGCCCAGGTCGGGCACTCGCAACAGCCCGGCGTCACCGTGCACGAACGGGCTGGGCACCACGCATTGCACGGCATCGCGGGGCAGGCCCGAACGCATGCGGAAGCGGTCGAACTTGCCCAGGGCGGTGAGCGTTGCCGAGGTCACCAGAGCGCCATAAGCGACGTTCCACAGGCTCTTGCGCAGCATCTCGGCGGCCAGGATGGGGCTGGCGTTGACTTCGATGTCAAACAGCGCGCCGCTTTCAGCCAGGGTCAGCCAGCGGGCCATGGGCGGGTTGTCTTCCGGATCTTCGGCGGTGAACGCGGTCCACAGTTCCCAGTTGCCCTGGGCGCGGGTCACCAGGCTGCCGAACAGCGGGTACCACTCCTCGGCCTGGTGGCTGGCGATACCAATGTTGTTCTCGCCATCCATGCCTTCCTTGAGCAGGTCGGCCAGGCGGGTAAACAGGTCGTTGAGGCGGGCGAAGCCTTTCTTGAGCTCGATGCCGACCTCGCGGATCTGCTCAGGCACCACCCCGCCTTCGAAACGGTAGCGCGGGCGGTCACGGCCTTCCATGTCCTCGCCGGCGCGGAAATCCGCCACCTGCTCGCAGAGGGTGAACATGAACTGCTGCTGGGTGCGGACTTCCCGCGCCAGCTCCGGGACCTGCTCGATATACTTGCCAAGGTCGCCCGGCAGCGGATGCTGGGCCAGCAGCTTGGTCAGGTTCTTGGCGGTCTGCTCCAGCCAGTCGGCGGTGGAGCGCAGGCGCGAATAGTGGGCGAAGTGGCCGATGGCCTTGTCGGGCAGGTGGTGGCCTTCGTCGAACACGTACAGGGTGTCGCGCGGGTCGGGCAGCACGGCGCCACCGCCCAGGGCCAGGTCGGCCAGGACCATGTCGTGGTTGGTGACGATCACGTCGACCTTGCCCATGCCTTCACGGGCCTTGTAGAACACGCACTGCTGGAAGTTCGGGCAATGCCGGCCGGTGCACTGGCCATGGTCGGTGGTCAGGCGAGCCCAGTCCTGGTCCTCGATGGTTTCGGACCAGCTGTCGCGGTCGCCGTCCCAGCGGTTGCCGGCGAGCTTCTCGATCATGCTGTTGAACAGCTTCTGGCTGCGCTCGTCAACCTCGATGCGAAAGCCCTCTTCCTCGAACAGCTGGGCGGTGGCCGACTGGGCATGGCCTTCCTGCAGCAGGACGTCGAGCTTGGACAGGCACAGGTAGCGGCCGCGGCCCTTGGCCAGGGCGAAGCTGAAGTTCAGCCCGCTGTTGCGCATAAGGTCGGGCAGGTCCTTGAAGACGATCTGCTCCTGCAGGGCCACGGTCGCGGTGGCGATTACCAGGCGCTTGCCAGCAGCCTTTGCGGCGGGGATTGCGGCCAGGCTGTAGGCGACGGTCTTGCCGGTACCGGTGCCAGCCTCGACGGCCACCACGGCGGGCTCGCCGGCACGGCGGCCGTCGTCGTCGCAGGCGATGTCGCCGAGTACCTTGGCCACTTCGGCGATCATCAGGCGCTGGCCGTAGCGTGGCTTGAGGCTTTTGGCTTCGAGGAAACGCGAGTAGGCGCCCTGGATGGTGGCTTTGAGTTCGTTGCTGATCATGGTCTGCAGGCGCCCGGAGGGCTGGATATATTTTCAGTGTTTCGCATGGGCCGGCTATCATACCCCGCTATTGCCCTTTGTGCCGCATGGAGATCCGGATGCTTGCCTTTGCCCTGCCCTACACCTTGCATGTCCTGGCCGCCCTTGTCTGGGTCGGGGGGATGTTCTTCGCCTGGCTGGTGCTGCGGCCGGCAACGGTTGCCGCGCTGGAGGGGCCTGCGCGGCTGCGGTTGTGGGTGGAGGTTTTCCAGCGGTTCTTCAGATGGGTCTGGCTGGCGGTGGCGGTGTTGGCTGTCAGCGGGGTCGGGATGATTCACCTGCGGTTTGCCGGGTTCGAGACCGCGCCTCGTTACGTGCAGGTGATGATTGGCGGGGGGATTGTCATGTTTGCGTTGTTCATGCGGATTCAGTCTTTGTTGCTGCCTGAACTGCGGACGGCGGTGGAGGCTGGGGATTGGGCTTCGGGGGCTGGGGTGCTGGGGCGGATTCGGCGGTTGGTGGGGGTTAATTTATTGATTGGGTTGTTGGTGGTGGGGGTGGCCAGTTCGCGGGTTTGGGTTTGAGGGGGTTGGCTTCGGCTTCGGCTTCACAGATGATTGTTTTTGATTTTTGTAAGCACATTCGTAGGTGATGTCGACATTTATTCACCTTTTCGCCTTTACGGCGACCTACTTTTCTCTAGGGAAAAGTAGGCAAAACCGCCCCGCTCCGTTCATCCGGCCCCTACGCTTCGCTTCGGGGTTCCCTCGCTCCGTTCTTGCTCCCGGGAGGACCGCGCTGAACGCCCCATCCTGGGGCGCAGCGCTTGACGGCCATCCATGGCCGTCACCTCCCTCCGCAAGAACTCCGCTCGGCCTCCTGAAGTCGCAATTGGCGGTGCCTGAACTATCGCGCGCTTAGAAGCAAGAGCAGGAGCAGGAGATGCGAAGTTAGTTTTTGATAATTAGTTATATATTGGCTGTTCCGGCCCTTTCGCGGGGCAAGCCCGCTCATACAGAGATCTATATAACGACGACTATCGCGTGGGAGCGGGCTTGCCCCGCGATGCGATCTAGGGATTAATTAAGTTCAAACTAGCGACAGCTGCACCAGTTCAGGCGCCGCCCGTAACTTGCGCGACTTCAGGAGGCCGAACGCAGGACTTGCGGAGGGAGGTGACGGGCATGGATGCCCGTCAAGCGCTGGGGCCCAGGATGGGCCCTGCAGCGCGGTCCTCCCGGGAGCAAGGCCGGAGTGAGGGAACCCGGAGCGAAGCGGAGGGCCGGATGAATGGAGCGCCACGGCTTTGGTTACTTTGGCCAAGACCAATCTATGGTCACCCCATTTTTTGCAATACTGTTCATCAGATGGAATGGATGGCTTGCTTCAATCTATCCGGCGTCTATTGGGCTCGCATCCCGCGCCACGATGAGCATTCGCACCTGGCGATCCTAACAAAGTAGGCGGCTTCCAAGAGCCAATTGGTCGTTCAGGATCATCGCCAGGCCGATCGGCCGTTTATTTCATCTGTTGTTCAGCTATCGCAAAACCTGATGGTGAAACTCGGTGCAGCACAACGGGGTCAGGCGTTTATCGCGTCTGGCTCCGTTTTATATTGCGTGTGCCGAGTGGCAATGGCCCACGCAATGCGTGCCAGTTTGTTGGCCAACGCGCAGGCCACCACATTGGAGTGACGTCGCGCGAGCAATGAACGCACCCAATCGGCCAATGGGCCTTTCTGATACTTCAGGCGAAGCATGTAGACCCGTGCGCACAGCACCAGCAAATGCCGAAGGTTCTTGTCGCCACGCTTGCTGATCCCCAGCAAAGCTGGCCTACCACCAGTGCTGTACTGGCGGGGCACCAGACCTACAGAGGCCGCAAAGTCCCGGCTACTGCCGTACTGCCGAGCATCTCCCATTTCTACAGCCAGCAGGCTGGCGGTGATCGGCCCAACACACGGCATGCTCAGCAAACGACTGCCTAGATCATCGTCAGCCAGTTGGCTCTCCAGCTCTTTGTCCAACACCTTGATCTGCTCGCTCAAGTAGACGAAATGATCATGCAGGCGCTGCAGTAATGCGACGAGCCGTATTGGCAGGTCGTGCTCTTCAAGCACCGAAGCAAGGCGTTTGACCACTGCCAATCCGGTCGGCAGGCTGACACCGAATTCGAGCAGGAACCCATGCATCTGGTTCACCGTCTTGGTTCGGTCGCGGATCAATGATTCACGCATCCGATGAGAAACAGAGAGCGTTTGCTGCTCAGGCGATTTTGGCGTCACAAAGCGCATGGAGGGTCGGGAAGCGGCTTCGCAGATGGCTTGCGCATCGACGAAGTCATTCTTGTTGCTCTTGACGAAAGGTTTAACGAACTGCGGCGAGATCAGCTTGGGGAAGTGTCAGATTTTTTGTGTGCGGGCCGGTAACGGCCTGCCGTCAGGCAGGCCCTGACTTTCACCAGGTCGGCCTGATGAACCGATCTCCGTACAAAATCGCGAATTGATTCATCGCACTTTTCCAATCATGCGCCGCTGAGCCCCAGTTCGCCGTGATGTTTCGCAGCCCCAGCCAGATCAGCTTGGTAGCTGCGTCATCGTTCGGGAAATGGCCTCGGGTCTTGATGATCTTGCGCAGCTGGGCATTGATACTCTCGATGGCGTTGGTGGTGTAGATCACTTTCCGGATGGCTGGTGGGAAGACAAAGAAGGGAATCACTCGATCCCAGGCGCGTCTCCAGGCCGCAACGACCGTTGGATACTGCTTGCCCCAGGGCCCGTTTTCAAACTCATCGAGTGCCTGCTCAGCCGCTTCGGCGTTGATGGCCTGGTAGATCGGCTTGAGCGCCTTGGCCAGTGCCCGCCGCTTGTCCCAGGCTGCAAAGTCCAGGCTGTTGCGGATCAGGTGCACGATGCACGTCTGCAGCGTCGTCTCTGGAAACACGGCGCTGAGAGCCTCTGGCATGCCTTTGAGGCCATCGGTCACGGCAATCAGCACATCCTCGACACCACGTGTCTTGAGATCGTTAAAGACCTTCATCCAGAACTTCGCACCCTCGGTGTTCTCGATCCAGATGCCCAAGATATCGCGCGTCCCGTCGGGTAGAACGCCCAGCGCCAAGTAAATGGCCTTGTTGCGCACCAAGCCTTCTTCGCGGATCTTCACCCGCAGTGCATCGAAGAAAATGACCGGGTACATGGGCTCCAGTGGCCGCTGCTGCCACGCGCCAATTTCTTCCATGACCTCGTCTGTCACAGAGCTGATGAAGTCGGGTGAGACCTCTGTTCCATACTGCTCGGACAGAAAGGCTCGGATCTCTCTGACCGTCATGCCACGGGCGTACATGGCGATGATCTTGTCATCGAAACCGGTGTACCGCCGCTCATGCTTGGGGATGAGAATGGGCGCAAAACTGCCGTCTCGGTCACGAGGAATTTCCAGCCGCAGCGGGCCATCGCCGGTCAAAACCGTCTTGCCACTCTTGCCGTTACGCTGGTTGGTTTCATCCTCTGGGCGCTGCGCGCCCGGCGGATAACCCAGGTGGTGGCCAAGTTCGGCGTGCAGAGCGCGTTCGATCAAGGCCTTCTTGAACGCCGCAGAGGCATCCTCGATAGCCTCTGCGGTCATCAGGCCCTCACCGAACTGCTCCAGCAGCTCTTTGGGGATTTTGGGCAGGTCACGCAAGGGTTTCTTTTTGGTTGGCATACATGCACCTCTTACTCATGTTATGCCCGAACACAAAATTTCTGACACCCTCCAGCTTGGCCTCATGATCCATCGCTTTGATTTCTCGCGCCAGGCAGTGTGAACCGGCACAGGCCTCCATCACTACCGTGCAAGGGGGATGATTGGCCAGAAACCGCATCATCTGCTGCCTTGAGCACTTCTTGCGCATTACCTCTTTGCCGAACTTGTCCTGGGCGTGCAGGTGGAAGGTATGTTTACCAATGTCGATGCCGATCAGGGTCACGCTGCTCATGATGACGGTCTCCGAAGTAAAAGCACCCTGCGAAAGCGTACGCCTCGCAGGGTGCCGGGGTGACCATCTCATTAAGTAACCCGCCGTAAGGGCGGAAAGGTGAATAAGCGTCAACATCGCAAATGAATGCAAATAAAACTCTCAACACCAACTAAAATAACCAAACAACCAAACAACACTAACCAAAGAAACTCAAAGCCGCTGAAGAATCAACTCCCCCGAGCCCCCAGCCAACCCAGGCTGCCCGGCCTGCCCAGGCCGCCCATCCCCCCCAGCATCAGTCCGATAAACCAGACACCCCTTACTGGCCCCACCCAAACCAGCCTTCCCAGCAGCCCCCGCCTTGCCCGGAGCACCGCCATCAAGCCGCACCACAATCCGCTCTTGCGCAAACCCTTCAGGCACCGCCAGACGAACCCGCCCGCCGGAAGCCCCATCATGCCCATTGCCACCATCATCACCATTGGCCCCACGGCTGGCCTGCCCCCAGGTACACCCCCCGGGCTTGCCATTGGCCCCATCGAGCCCAACATACCCCGGCGCCCCAGCCCCGCCGCGGGCATCGATCGACAGCCGATCCGCCTCCAGCGCCTGCAACCGCAGATCCAGGTTACGCCCAGGCCGCGCAGCACGTTCATAGGTCCCGGGCGCCCCAGGCGCGCTGAATTCGCTGCCCTCGCCCAGGTAGGCACTCAAAGCCTCGATACTCAGGTCCCGCTCCGCCGGCGCAATGGCGATCCGCGCATCGCGCCCCAGCTCGAGCCGGTCGATCTTCAGTTCGGTAAGCGTGGCCGGCAGCAACAGCGTCGCCGAGTCGGCCACCCGCAACTGCTCCAGGTGCACACTGGCCGCCTTGTTGGGCAGACGCAGCATCGAATGGGCGGCGACCTCCAGGCTTTCGGCCTGGACCAGGGGACTGGCCAGTGCGGCCAGCAACATCAGTTTACGCACGGCTCGACGCCTCCTGCGGACGGGGGATGGACATGACGTGAAAGATACCGGTCAGCAGGATCTGCAGGCGATCGAACCAACGGTGGCTGCGCCCGCGCAGGCTGCCATTGAAGAACAGCACCTCCAGCGCATGCAGCGACAGCAGGACGATACCCGCGGCATTGATCAGCAGATTGAGCGGCAACGGCTGCGGCATGAACAGGTTGAACAGCACCACGCCCCAGAACGCCACCGTCAGAGCCTTGCCCAGGCCCAGGATGAACTTCATGTCCGGCCCCCATGGATTGTTGTTATGTCGGCGCGGCCCGTTCGAGCGGGCCGCGCCGGCAACAGTAACCCTACTGCCAGGGCATGCGCCAGAGGGGTTCAGTTCAGGTGCAGCTCCACCCGTCGGTTGCGCGAGCGACCCTCATCGGTGTCGTTGTCAGCCACCGGCTCACTCTCGCCACGGCCCTGGCTGGTCACCTTGTTCGGCGCCAGCCCCTGGCTGATCAAGTACTCGGCAACACCACTGGCGCGACGCTCGGACAAGCGCTGGTTATAGCTATCCGAGCCCACGCTGTCGGTGAAACCGATGACCTTGACACTGGTCACACTGGGGTCGTTGAGCTTGGGCAGCAAACCTTGCAGGCGCTGCTGGGCGCCCTGGGTCAGCTCGGCGGAGTCGAAGGCGAACAGCACCTGGCCCTGGTCATCGAGCGTGATCACCTCTGGGGTTGCGGTGGGTTCCGGTTGGGGTGCCGACGCCGGATACTGCGGCAGCGGGCAGCCCATGTGATTGACCTGGGTACCTGCCGGGGTGTCCGGGCAGCGGTCGCGGCGGTCGAATACGCCATCGCCATCCTCGTCGCCATCCTGGGCATAGCAGATCAGGCCACCGGCAATCGCACCGGCAACGCCGGCACCGGCCGCCCAGCTGGAACTTTCGATGGCGCCAAGGCCGCCGCCGACCAGTCCGCCCAGCAGGCTGCAGATGGGCCAGGTCCTTTGATTGAGGGGAGCGCTGCCATCGCTGTGGGTGGCGCAGCCTGTAATCAGGCTCGTCGCCACCACCAACGGCAGCGCCGCTTTCGACAAAACACGCATGGTGATTGCTCCTGTGTCACCGGCCGCTACCGGTCACACAGGAGTAAAGACGCGCCCGCGTCACTTCTCAAGGCGCGGGCGTACGGCACTCAACGCTGGATTTTGATTTCGGTGCGCCGGTTCATCGCCCGGCCATCGGCCGTGGCATTGTCAGCGACCGGCTGGGTCTCACCCGCGCCCCCCACCGAAATGAAACTGGCTCGCGGCACGCCGCTTTCGACCAAGTAGTTGGTCACCGACTGGGCACGACGCTCGGAAAGCTTCTGGTTGTAGCTATCGGAGCCGACGCTGTCGGTGTGACCTGTCACGCTCAGACGAGCGCTCGGCGCTTCCTGCTTCAGGCGACTGGCCACTTTATCCAGGCGTTCTTTGTCTTTGAGAGTCAGGCTTGCCGAGTTGAACTCGAAGTGAACGTCACGAATGACGATGACCTCTTCCTTCTGCACCACCACTTCCTCGACCACCGGCGCCGGCTCAGGCGGGCAACCGTTGGCATCGACCTGCACGCCACGCGGAGTACCAGGGCACTTGTCGCGGCTGTCCGGCACACCATCGCCGTCTTCGTCGCCATCGCCGTGGGCCCAGCAATAGCCGGCCGCCAGGCCACCACCGAGCAATGCGCCCCAGCCAGCCCAGCTGGAGCTCTCGATCGCGCCCAGGGCCGCGCCGCCCACGCCCCCGACGGCAGCGCACTTCGGCCAGTCGGTTTTCTGCAAACCTGCACAACCAGTCAACACACTGGTGAGCAGAACCAGGGGTATCGCTGTGCGTACTATGCTCATCTTGTTGCTTCTCCTAGGGGGAATCGGTGCATTACCGATGCTCTGGGAGTAAAGACCGGCGATTACCGCTCTGCCAGCAATAAGCCCCGACGTAGCGACGCGCCTCTTTGCCCGATCGCTTAGGACCGCTAGTCTTGAGCGACCTGAACGAGGAATGGCAATGACCGAGGTTTTTTCACAACGCACGCCGCAGCAGGCCTTGGCCGCCCTGCTCGATCGCTTCACCCCGCGCCAGTTGCTGCTGGTGGGCAGTCGCTTCCCGGCTCTGGAAGCCTTCGCTGCCGCCCATCCCGAGACCCGGATCGAGGTCGCCGCACCCGGTCCGCTCCCCGCCGAACAGGCAGCCCGACGCTTCGACCTGGCGGTACTGGTCGACTGTCTGGAGCACCTGCCCAAGCGCACCGGCCTGGAGCTGCTGGGCGGCATCCGCAACCTCAACGCCAGCCGCGTCGCGGTGCTGGCGGATCTGAACGCCTGCGGCTGGCAGGACACCGACTTCTATTCGCTGGCACTCTCGGCCAGCGAGAAGTTCCAGCGCGACGAACAGGTGTTGAGCCTGTTCACCTATGATCTGCATGACTACAAGCAGGTCCCGGACTGGCTCAATGCAAAGTTCTGGGCCAACCCTGAAAACTTCGGCAAGTACTGGTGGTGACTGGATGAGTGTCTCGATCTGCCCCTGCGGCAGCGGCAACCTGCTCGACGCCTGCTGTGGGCACTATCACAGCGGCACCCCGGCACCGGACGCCCAGACCCTGATGCGTTCGCGCTACAGCGCCTACGTGCTGGGCCTGATCGACTACCTGGTGAACACCACCCTGCCGGCCCAGCAGGCCGAGCTGGATCGCGCCGCCATGGCGGCCTGGAGCGCGCAGAGCACCTGGCTGGGGCTGGAGGTGGAAAGCGCCGAGGTACTGGGTGGGCAACCCGAACACGCCTTCGTCACCTTCACGGCACGCTGGCACGACCTGGAAGGCGACCACCAGCACCGCGAGCGCTCGGCATTCGTCCAGCATGCAGGACGCTGGTACTTCATCGACCCGACCGTGGCACTCAAGGCCGGTCGCAACGATCCCTGCCCCTGCGCCAGCGGGCAGAAATTCAAGAAATGCTGCGCCAGTTACCTCGGTAGTTGAACATGCGCCCCCTGGCCCGCCTGCTCACACTCTGCCTGTTGCTGGGCTGGCTGACGGGCTGCGCCGGCTGGGGCGGCGACACCTGGCGTGAGCCACAGCTGCACCTGCTCGAGGTGGAGCCGGTGAAGATGCGTCTGCATCAGCAGGAGTTCGTCCTGCACCTGCGGGTCGACAACCCCAACGAAAGCCGCCTGTTCATCCGCCATCTGACCTATTCGGTGCGCCTGGGCGACCTGCTCCTGGCCGAGGACGAGGCCAGCCTGTGGCGCAGCGTCGGCGGCCAGGCCCGGCGCACCTTCAAGATCACCGTGCGCACCAACCTCTGGCAGCACCTCAAGCCCCTGGCGAAGCTGCTCAAGCGTGGGCAACCCCTGCAATACCAACTGCGCGGCGAGCTGGCCACCGGGCTGATCCTCCATCGGGACCTGCACTTGTCGCAAAGGGGTGAGATAATCCCCGGCGATCTACAACCGGAGTAACCCCGCAATGACCCAGCAACCCCATGTCCATGGCCCCGACTGCAATCACGGTCACGACCATCACCACGCCCACGACCATGGCCATGTACACGGCCCGCACTGCAACCACGGCCACCAGGAGCCGGTGCGCAACGCCCTGAAGGACGTCGGCCGCAACGACCCTTGCCCGTGCGGCAGCGAGAAGAAATTCAAGAAGTGCCACGGCGCCTGATCGACGTCAAATCAGGCCATCGCAGGTCAAGCCCGCTCCCCGGCAAATCGTCGTGGGAGCGGGCTTGGCCCGCGATCCGCACATACCAGCACGACCACTGGTAAATAAAGCTCCCCGGCACCTTGCACGGCGACTGCGCGCTCACTACCTTAGCGCCTTTCAGAACCCCGCCACGCCCTGCAGGAGCCTAGTCATGGCCGCCCCCGTCCTTCCGCCCTTCCCTCTCCGCCTCGGCAGTGCTGCCGCGTTGCTAGGCCTGCTCGCACTCGGCGGCTGCCAGATGGGTGGTCACCAGGACAGTGTGCTGCCGACGACGGGCGTCCAACCGCTCAAGGGCCTGGCGCAGAACGTCTCGGTTCGGCGCAACGCGATGGGCGCGCCGCTGATCGAAAGCAGCAGCTTCCATGACGCGCTGTTCAGCCTGGGCTACCTGCACGCCGGGGATCGCATCGAGCAGATGGTCGCCATGCGCCTGCTGGCCCAGGGGCGCTTGGCCGAGCTGGCCGGGGCCGATGCCCTGGAGATTGATCGCCTGATGCGCGCCGCCAACCTCAAGCAGAGCGCCGGCCAGCTGTATGCCGATGCCTCGCCGCGCCTGAAGCGCTTCTTCGAGGTGTACGCCCGCGGGGTCAACGCCTACCTGTTCCGCTACCGCGACAAGCTGCCGGGCGAGCTCGCCCGCAGCGGCTACCGCCCGGAATACTGGAAGCCCGAGGACTCGGCACTGATCTTCAACCTCTACGCCTTCAGCCAGTCGGTGAACCTGCAGGAGGAATTGTCGGCCCTGACCCTGGCGCAGAAGGTCGGTGCCGACAAACTCGCTTGGCTGCTGCCCGGCGCCCCCGACGAGCCACTGGCCGAGGGCGAGCTCGACAAACTCAAGGGCGTGAACCTGACCAGCCAACTGCCAGGGCTCGGCGCACTCACCGCCGCCGGCCAGCAACTGGCCGACCTCGGCCTGCTGGGCGCCCCCGGCTCGGCCAATTTGGCCCTGACGCCCCAGCGCAGCCGCAGCGGCAATAGCCTGCTGGCCAGCGACAGCCGCGCCGCCTGGGCACTGAGCCCGGTGCAGATCCATACCACCAAGTACCGGGTCGCCGGCCTGTCGCTGCCAGGCCTGCCGATCGTGCTGGCCGGCTACAACGGCAAGCTGGCCTGGAGCAGCAGCGCGGTGATGGCCGACAACCAGGACCTGTTCCTCGAGCAGGTACGCCGCCAGGGCAGCCAGCTGAGCTACCTCGCTGACGGCAAGTGGCAGCAGGCCCGCGCACGCAATGAAACCTTCTTCGTCCGCGGCCAGCGCCCGCAGCGCGAGGTCATGTACGACACCCGCCATGGCACCCTGCTGCCAGGCCATGGCAGCCTGGCCCTGGCCCTGCACCTACCGCAGCTCAAGGAGGATCGCAGCCTCGACGCGCTGTTCGACCTGACCCGCGCGCAGAACATCGAGCGCGCCTTCGACAGCACCCGCGAGGTCGCTGCGGCGGCGTTGAACTTCGTGTTCGCCGAGCCCCAGCACATCGGCTGGCAGGTCAGTGGCCGCTACCCCAACCGCCGCGAAGGCCAGGGCCTGCTGCCCTCGCCGGGCTGGGACGGGCGTTATGATTGGGACGGCTACGCCGACCCGATGCTGCACCCCTACGACCAGGATCCGCCCGCCGGCTTCATCGGTCACGCCAACCAGCGCAGCCTGCCCAAGGGCTATGGCATGCAGCTGTCGAGCAGTTGGTACTACCCCGAGCGTGCCGAGCGCATGGCCCAGCTGGCCGGCAACGGTCGTCACGACAGCCGCAGCCTGATGGCCCTGCAGAACGACCAGGTGACGCTGCTGGCCGACAAGCTCAAGCAGATGTTCGACGCGCCCGGCATGGCCCAGCCGCTCAAGCAGGCCATCGATGCCCTGCCCGCCGGGCAGCGCGACAAGGCCCGCGATGCCCTGGCCCGGCTCAAGGCCTTCGATGGCCGGCTGAGCCCGGTGTCGGCCGATGCCGCGCTGTATGAACTGTTCCTGCAGGCGGTCACCCGGCGGACCTTCCTCGACGAACTGGGCCCGGAATCCAGCCCGGCCTGGCAGGCCTTCGTCGGCAATGCCCAGCTCTCCTACTCCGCCCAGGTCGATCACCTGCTGGGGCGCGAGGACAGCCCGTTCTGGGATGATCGCGGCACGCCGCAGAAGGAAGACAAGCCGACCATTCTCGCCCGCAGCCTGGCCGCCGCGGTGGATGCCGGCACCGCTCAGCTAGGCGCGGATCGCCGTGCCTGGCAATGGGGCAAGCTGCACCATTACCGTTGGCCGGCACCGACCTATCACGGACTGGGCGACAAGCTCGACCGCGCGCCCCTGGCGGCGGGAGGCGACTTCAGCACCCTGGCCCTGACGCCTTATGCCTTGGGGAGCGGCTTCGACACTCAGTTGCCGGCCTCGGCGCGCATGATCGTCGACTTCGGCCAGGCCGAACCGCTGCAGGTACTGACCAGCAACGGCCAGTCCGGCAACCCGGCCAGCCGCCACTACAGCGACGGGCTCGATGCCTGGTTCAAAGGCCGTTTCAGCAGCCTGCCGCTGCAACCACAGAACTTTGCCCGGGCCTATGGCAGCCAGCGGTTGACCCTGGTGCCTGGCAAGTAGCTCATTTGGCAGTCCGAGATCAAGCGTCGCGCTGGCGGCGCTCGATCTCATGGCCGATACCGAGTCATCGCCTGGCTCCCTTGCGCCCCGCGATCCGAATAGTGCGCCACTCCCGAAGTTATGCTTCTATCCTTGATCCCAGCCTTCGCCCTAAAACGCTGATATCAGGACCACCATGCACCAATCGACCCACGACCTGCTCTCCCCTGTCCCGGGTATCGCCCGCCAGCTGCACAGCTTCCACTTCGGCCCGCGTGGCGCCGGCAAGGTGTACATCCAGGCCTCGCTGCACGCCGACGAGCTACCGGGCATGCTGGTGGCCTGGCACCTGAAGCAGCGACTCGGGGAAGTGGAGCAGCAGGGCCGCTTGCGCAAGGAGATCATCCTCGTACCGGTGGCCAACCCGGTGGGCCTGGAACAGGTGCTGCTGGACGCGCCGCTGGGCCGTTTCGAACTGCAAAGCGGTGAAAACTTCAACCGCAAGTTCGTCGACTTGTCCGACAGCATCGGTGACCAGATCGAAGGCCATCTCACCCAGGATCCGGCGCACAACCTGGCGCTGATTCGCGAATACCTGCGCCGGGGCCTGGATGCCCACCCCGCGAACACGCCGCTGCAGTCGCAGCGCCTGACCCTGCAACGCCTGGCCTGCGACGCCGACATGGTCCTCGACCTGCACTGCGACTTCGAGGCGGTCGAGCATCTGTATACCACGCCGGAAGCCTGGCCCCAGGTCGAGCCGCTGGCCCGCTACCTAGGCGTGCAGGCCAGCCTGCTGGCCACCGACTCGGGTGGACAGTCGTTCGATGAGTGTTTCAGCCTGGTGTGGTGGCAGCTGCAGCAGCGCTTCGCCAAACGCTTCCCGATCCCCCAGGGCAGTTTCTCGGTGACCATCGAGCTGCGCGGCCAGGCCGATGTCAGCCACCCCCTGGCGACCCGGGACTGCCAGGCGATCCTCGACTTCCTTACCCATGCCGGGATCATCGAGGGCCAGCCGGCCCCGCTGCCCGCATTGGTTCACCCGGCGACGCCGCTGGCGGCCGTGGAGCCGGTCATGACACCGCTTGGCGGGCTGCTGGTGTTCCACGCCGCGCCCGGCCAGTACCTGCAAGCCGGAGAGCTGATAGCCGAGGTCATCGACCCGCTCAACGACCGGGTCACCCCTCTGCGCAATACCCAGGCCGGCCTGCTCTACGCGCGCAGCATCAGGCGCATGGCCACGGCGGGCATGGTGGTTGCCCATGTGGCCGGCGCACAGGTTTGCCGCAGCGGCTATCTGCTGGGCAACTGAGACAAATCAGGCCACTGGGGCGGGAGGCGGCTCATCGGGCAGGGTCGGCTCGCCCGGCTCCCTCGGTGGGTGCTCACCTGGTTCCGGCGGCTGCGGTGTGTCGGGATCGGGCTGGTGCGGCACGCCACCGGCCTGCATCGGCAGTGGTGTGTGGATCGGCGGATGGGCCATCAGCGACCAGGCCAGCAATCCGATCTGGTTCGGCTGCAGGACGGCCAGCTTGGCACTGATTGCGGGGTCGATTTTCATAGGCGGCTCCTGACGAGGCCCGGCGCACGGCATGCGCGCCAGGACTTCTCGTTGGAGTGCCGGGCGCGGAAACAATTCCCGCGCTTTGTCGGCTCAGGTGCGCGGCAGGGTGACGCCGCGCTGGCCCTGGTACTTGCCACCACGGTCCTTGTACGACACTTCACATTCCTCGTCGGACTGCAGGAACAGCATCTGCGCCACGCCTTCGTTGGCGTAGATCTTCGCCGGCAGCGTGGTGGTGTTGGAGAACTCCAGGGTCACATGGCCTTCCCACTCGGGCTCAAGCGGCGTGACGTTGACGATGATGCCGCAACGGGCGTAGGTGCTTTTGCCCAGGCAGATGGTCAGCACGTCGCGCGGAATGCGGAAATACTCGACGGTGCGGGCCAGGGCGAAGGAGTTCGGCGGAATGATGCACACGTCACTCTTGATGTCGACGAAACTGCCGGCATCGAAGTTCTTCGGATCGACGGTGGCCGAGTTGATGTTGGTGAAGACTTTGAATTCGTCGGCGCAGCGTACGTCGTAGCCATAGCTGGAGACACCGAAGGAAATGACCCGGCTGTCCTGCTCGCCGCGCACCTGGCGCTCGACGAACGGTTCGATCATGCCGTGTTCCTGCGCCATGCGGCGAATCCACTTGTCCGATTTGATGCTCATGGCGGGGGTGTCCTGAAGAGTGCGGGGTAAAAAACGAGAGGTGCATCTTACCGGTCCCAACGCCCAGGTTAAAGTTTCCTCGCCCTATCCCGCGCCGGACGGGGCCTGTACAGGCCGCCGATCCGAATTTCATCAAAGCGCTTCTTGGCCATTGGCAGGTTGTGGAAAGTGGGTTAAGGTGGCGCCACTGTGCTGCACGTGACACCGAGAATCTCTAGTTTGATGCACGATCCTGATCGGCCCATCGCTGAATTTTCTGCTCTCTTTGCGCTCAGTCCCGGTCAGGGTGTTTCCTGACCGTTATCAACTTTGTCCAAGGAGACAGAAAAATGTCCAACCGTCAATCCGGTGTTGTCAAGTGGTTCAACGATGAGAAGGGCTACGGCTTCATCACCCCTCAGTCGGGCGACGACCTGTTCGTGCACTTCAAAGCCATCCAAGCTGACGGCTTCAAAACCCTGAAAGAAGGCCAGGCTGTTACTTTCGTCGCTACCCGCGGCCAGAAAGGCATGCAGGCTGAAGAAGTTCAGATCGCCTAAGTCGATCTCGCTTCTTCGCTTTCAAAAAAAACCCGCCATTGGCGGGTTTTTTTGTGCCTGTTCAAAAGCTATCCGCCGGCCCTTGTAGGAGCGGCCTTGTGTCGCGAAAGGGCCGCTCCTACAGGTGACGCGTCAGTCTTCGCTGATGGTAATGCTCGGCATCGCCGGCGCCGCCGCTTCCTGCAGCACGATCCGCGCCCCCACCTGCCGCGCCAGCTCCTGGTAGACCATGGCGATCTGGCTTTCCGGCTCGGCGATGGCGGTCGGCTTGCCGCTGTCGGCCTGTTCGCGGATCAGCATCGACAGCGGCAGCGACGCCAGCAGGTCGACGCCGTACTGCACGGCCAGCTTCTCGCCACCACCTTCACCGAACAGGTGCTCGGCATGGCCGCAGTTGGAGCAGATATGCACGGCCATGTTCTCGACCACGCCCAACACCGGGATGTTGACTTTGCGGAACATCTCCACGCCTTTCTTCGCATCCAGCAACGCCAGGTCCTGGGGCGTGGTGACGATCACCGAGCCTGCCACCGGCACCTTCTGCGCCAGGGTCAGCTGGATGTCGCCGGTGCCCGGCGGCATGTCGATCACCAAGTAGTCGAGGTCGTCCCAGGCGGTCTGGGTCACCAGTTGCAGCAATGCCCCGGAGACCATCGGGCCACGCCAGACCATCGGCGTGTTGTCGTCGGTGAGAAACGCCATGGACATGACCTCGACGCCATGGGCCTTGATCGGCACGAACCACTTCTGATCGCGCACCTGCGGACGGGTGCCCTCGGCGATGCCGAACATCACCCCCTGGCTCGGGCCATAGATGTCGGCATCAAGAATACCCACTCGGGCGCCCTCGCGGGCCAGGGCCAGGGCCAGGTTGGCGGCGGTGGTCGACTTGCCGACCCCGCCCTTGCCCGAGGCCACGGCGATGATGTTCTTCACGTTGGCCATGGCCGGCACCTGGGCCTGAGCCTTGTGGGTGGCAATCACGCAGTCGATGCTCACGCTCGCCGAGGCAACGCCATCGAGGTTGCCGATCGCGGTCTGCAGCACCTGCGCCCAGCCGCCCTTGAACAGGCCGGCGGCATACCCCAACTGCAACTGCACGCTGACCTGCCCGCCCTGGATGTCGATGGCGCGCACGCAACCGGCGCTGACCGGGTCCTGGTTCAGGTAGGGGTCGGTGTACTGGCGAAGCACGCCTTCGACGGCGGCACGGGTGACGGCACTCATGGAGGCTCCCATTGGCAAACTGGATACGGAACAGGCGCCTATGCTAACCCGTCAATCGTCAGCAGATGCGTCCTTGGGGTGAAATAAATTCGCCAGCCCTTTATAGTGGCCGATCACCCTCATTTTTACCCCGTAGCCAGATAAGTAGCCGAGCCACCATGTCCGAGCCACGTCAGATTCTCGTCACCAGCGCCCTGCCCTATGCCAATGGATCGATCCACCTTGGCCATATGCTGGAGTACATCCAGACGGACATGTGGGTGCGCTTCCAGAAGCTGCGCGGCAACCAGTGCATCTATGTCTGCGCCGACGACGCCCACGGTTCGGCCATCATGCTGCGCGCGGAAAAGGAAGGCATCACCCCGGAGCAGCTGATCGCCAACGTCCAGGCCGAGCACAGCGCCGACTTCGCCGACTTCCTGGTCGACTTCGACAACTACCACTCCACGCACAGCGAGGAGAACCGTGAGCTGTCGAGCCTGATCTACACCCGTCTGCGCGACGCCGGGCATATCGCCAACCGTTCGGTCACCCAGTATTTCGACCCCGAGAAGGGCATGTTCCTCGCCGACCGTTTCATCAAGGGCACCTGCCCCAAGTGCGCGGCCGAGGACCAGTACGGCGACAACTGCGAGAAATGCGGCGCCACCTACGCCCCCACCGAACTGAAGAACCCCAAGTCGGCGATCTCCGGCGCCACCCCGGTGCTGCGCGACTCGCAGCACTTCTTCTTCAAGCTGCCGGACTTCCAGGCCATGCTGCAGCAGTGGACCCGCAGCGGCACCCTGCAGGACGCGGTGGCCAACAAGCTCGCCGAATGGCTGGACTCGGGCCTGCAGGAATGGGACATCTCCCGTGACGCGCCGTACTTCGGATTCGAGATCCCGGGCGAACCGGGCAAGTACTTCTACGTTTGGCTGGACGCGCCGATCGGCTACATGGCCAGCTTCAAGAACCTCTGCGCCCGCCGCCCGGAGCTGGACTTCGACGCGTTCTGGAACGAAGGCTCCAAGGCCGAGCTGTACCACTTCATCGGCAAGGACATCGTCAACTTCCACGCGCTTTTCTGGCCGGCGATGCTCGAAGGCGCGGGCCTGCGCAAGCCGACCGCGGTCAACGTGCACGGCTACCTGACCGTCAACGGCGCAAAAATGTCGAAATCGCGCGGCACCTTCATCAAGGCGCGCACCTACCTCGACCACCTGCAGCCGGAATACCTGCGCTACTACTACGCCGCCAAGCTGGGTCGCGGCGTCGATGACCTCGACCTGAACCTCGAGGATTTCGTGCAGAAGGTCAATTCCGACCTGGTCGGCAAGGTGGTCAACATCGCCAGCCGCTGCGCCGGCTTCATCCACAAGGGCAACGATGGCGTGATGGTTGCCGGCGATGCCGCGCCCGAACTGACCGAGGCCTTCCTCGCCGCCGCGCCGTCGATCGCCGAGGCCTACGAGGCCCGCGACTTCGGCCGCGCCATGCGCGAAATCATGGCCCTGGCCGACCGCGCCAACGCCTGGATCGCCGACAAGGCGCCCTGGTCGCTGGCCAAGCAGGAGGGCAAGCAGGACGAGGTGCAGGCCATCTGCGCCCAGGGCGTCAACCTGTTCCGCCAGCTGGTAATCTTCCTCAAGCCGGTGCTGCCGCTGCTGGCAGCGGATGCCGAGGCGTTCCTCAACGTCGCCCCGCTGACCTGGGACGACCACCTGTCGCGCCTGGAAAACCATCAGCTCAACCCGTTCAAGGCCCTGATGAGCCGCATCGAGCCGGCCAAGGTCGAGGCCATGGTCGCCGCCAGCAAGGAAGACCTGCTGGCTGCCGAAGCCAAGGCCGCCCCGACGGGCAATGGCGAGCTGGTCAAGGACCCGCTGTCGGCCGAGATCGAATTCGACACCTTCGCCGCGGTCGACCTGCGCGTGGCGCTGATCGTCAAGGCCGAAGCCGTGCCCGGTGCCGACAAGCTGCTGCAGCTGACCCTGGACATCGGCGACGAGCGTCGCAACGTGTTCTCGGGCATCAAATCGGCCTACCCGGAACCTTCCCTGCTGGAAGGCCGCCTGACCATGATGGTGGCCAACCTCAAGCCGCGCAAAATGCGTTTCGGCGTTTCCGAGGGCATGGTCATGGCCGCCGGCCCCGGTGGTGAAGAAATCTACCTGCTCAGCCCTGACAGCGGCGCCAAGCCAGGCCAGCGCATCAAGTAAGCCCTCCTGCCCCGGCCAAATGGCCGGGGCAGTTGCATCTGCCGCCCGCTGTCCGATAATGACGGCACCCTCCCGCTTTCGGCATCGCCATGAGTGACTACGTCCTGATCCTGGTCAGCGCCGCGCTGGTCAATCACCTGGTCCTGCAGGCCGAGCCGATCGAGCGTGCGCGCCTGCATGCATTGGGCCTGTGTTCGGCCCTGATGATCCTCGTTACGCTGCCTGTCGGCGCCTGGCTGCACCGGCAATTTCTCGCACCCATGGAGTTGCAGAACCTGCAATTGTTCATTTTCCTGCCCTTGCTGACGGCACTGGCCTGGACACTGCCAAACCTGCTCCGACGCTTTCGGCCAAGCTGGCCCATGCACGGCCTGCAACCCTTGCTGAGCGCAAACGCCGTGGTGCTAGGCTTGCTGTTACAGCTTGCCAACGACGATGCAGACGGATGGAGAGTGCTGGTGTGGGCTGTCATCAGTGCACTGGGATTCTGGCTGGCCCTCATGCTGTATGCCGACCTTGACGCCCGCTGCCACCATGGGGAAATACCCGCAGCCCTGCGCGGCTTGCCTGTGAAGCTGATCGGCAGCGGCGTGATGGCCATGGCGCTTTCGGGATTCAACGGACTCTTCACCCAATGATCCTGCCCCTACGCATCAATGTCTTGCCCCCGGCAATTGAAGCCACTGCTGCGCAACACCTCAAGGAAGCGCAAAACCATGACGACCACTGATCCGCGCCTGCGCAGCACCATGCAACGGGTACTGCTAGCCTGCGCCCCTGGTCTGCTGGTGCTGTTCGGGTTGCATGGCTGGGGCGTGCTGATCAATCTGCTGTTGAGCGCTTGCACGGCGCTGGTCACCGAAGCGCTGCTGCTGCGCTGGCGGAGAATGCCGGTCGCCTGCGCCGCTGGCGACGGCAGCGCGCTAGTCACCGCCACGCTGCTGGCGGCTGCCTTACCCAGCCAGGCGCCCTGGTGGCTGCCGGTGACGGCGGCTTGCGTCGCCATCGGCCTGGGGAAACAGGCTTTCGGTGGCGTCGGGCGCAACCTGTTCAACCCCGCCATGGTCGGCTATGGGTTCGTCCTGCTGAGTTTCCCACTGCAGATGAACCACTGGCCAGGTCAGGCACCTGGGCTCGTGGAAAGCCTGAGCCTGAGCTTCGGGGCCAGTGAAAGGATCGACGCCTGGGCCAGCCCCACGGTGCTTGATGTCTTGCGCCACAACCGTAGCCTGACCATCGACGAACTGTTCGCCAGTCACCCGGCGTTCGGCCATCTGGGTGGGCGTGGCACCGAGTGGGTCAATCTCGCCTTCCTGCTCGGCGGGGTGTTCCTGCTGCAGCGCAAGGTCTTCGGCTGGCAGGCCCCCGTCGGCCTGCTCGGCGCCTTGTTCCTGTCCAGCCTGCTGGGCTGGAATGGCTCCGGCTCCGACTCCCACGGCTCGCCACTGCTGCACCTGCTGTCCGGTTCGACCATGCTCGCCGCCTTCTTCATCGCCACCGAACCGGTGTCCGGCTGCAAGCAACCGCAGGCCCGCCTGCTGTTCGGTATAGGCACCGGCCTGCTGATCTACCTGATCCGCACTTGGGGCAGCTTCGCCGATGGCACGGCGTTCGCCGTCCTGCTGATGAACCTCGTCGCGCCCATCCTTGACCGCTGGGTGGAACGCCGCCAGCAGGCCTGCCCATGATCGCCCGCAAACGCAGTACCGCAGTGCTGCTACTGGTGGCAGGACTGGCAATTGCCGCGACACTGGCCTGGCAGCGCTTCACCGCCGGACCGATTGCCGTGGCCTCCCGCCAGTGGCAGGAACAGCAGTGGCTCAAGGTGCTGCCACCGGGCAGCTACGACAACCGGCCATTGCAAACGCCCGTGGCACTCACGGACACTAAACTGAGCCATAGCCATCTGCTGGCCGGCTACCGCGCCAACTTGGCGGGAGCCACCAGCGCTGTTCTGCTTCACAGCAGCGTCCAAGGCTATGGCGGTGCCATCGAGTTGGTGATCGCCATCAGCCCTGCGGGCCGTCTGGTGGGCGTGCGTGTACTCAAACAGCAGGAAAGCCCTGGTTTGGGCGATCAACTGGTCGATCCGGCGCGCCATTGGCTGGACCAGTTTCTCGGTCAGACACTGCGCGATACACCCGAACAGGCCTGGGCGCTCAAGCGTGACCAGGGTGCGTTCGACCAACTAGCCGGGGCGACAGTGACTTCGCGGGCAGTCATCGAGGCGATCCAGGATACGCTGCGCTACTTCGACCAACATCGCCCCGCGTTGCTCGGTGAGACACCCCCATGAAGCGTTGCTGGCCCGTGCCAATCAGCCTGGTGCCATTGCTCGGCGCGACCGGCACTGTCGTCCAGGCGTTGGCGATAAGCCTTTGCACAGTGTTGCTGGTAGGCCTGCACCAGGTATTGATGATCCCGCTGCGCAGGCACCTGGACCATGGCCCCCGCCTGTGGGCAAGTACTGTACTTGCCGCCGCCTTGGCGACCTGCCTGCACCTCGGCCTGCAAGCCTGGGCGATGCCCCTGGCCCAGCAACTTGCCCTCTACCCGCTGCTGTTGGCCCTGCCCTGCCTGGCCAGTGAGCAACTGCCAGCACAACCTGGCCGATATCGCCAGTTGGGGCTAGGACTGCTCGGTGTCCTCGCAACCGGCCTGGCCCTGGGCATCTGCCGCCAACTGCTGAGCGATGCTCTCGGCCTACACCTCGCCGCACTGGCTCCTGGCGCCTTGATACTGCTCGGCCTGCTGCTGGGCCTGTACAATCACTTGCGTCCATCGAACACCGCCTCACGCCGTCAAGGAACCCGCTGACCCCATGAATGCCGCCAAACGCCTGGAGATCTTTCGCAGGCTGCATGAAGACAATCCCGAGCCCAAGACCGAACTGGCCTATTCCACCCCCTTCGAACTGCTGATAGCGGTAATCCTCTCGGCCCAGTCGACGGATGTCGGCGTCAACAAGGCCACCGCTCGCCTGTTCCCGGCCGCAAACACCCCACAAGCGATCCACGCCTTGGGCATCGAAGGCCTGAGCGAGTACATCAAGACCATCGGCCTGTACAACAGCAAGGCCAAGAACGTCATCGAAACCTGCCGCCTGCTGATCGAACAGCACGCCGGCGAAGTCCCGCAGACCCGCGAAGCCCTCGAAGCCCTGCCAGGCGTTGGCCGCAAGACCGCCAATGTGGTGCTCAACACTGCCTTTCGCCAATTCACCATGGCCGTCGACACGCATATCTTCCGGGTCAGCAACCGCACGGGCATCGCGCCGGGTAAAACCGTGCTGGAGGTGGAGAAGAAGTTGCTCAAGTTCGTCCCCAGGGACTATCTGCTCGATGCCCATCACTGGTTGATCCTGCATGGCCGCTATGTCTGTCAGGCCCGAAAACCGCGCTGCGGCAGTTGCCGGATCGAAGACCTGTGCGAATACAAGCAGAAGACTTCTGACGATTGAGGCGATAGCTCATACTTGCTCGAGGCGATTGAAAAAATCTTTTTTACCCATTCTGCGATTCCCGTTATAAGGACGGCCAATGGCCCCTTGGCTTGGAGTGACGCATGAGCACCGATAAAGAAGACTTGGCAATCGACGACGATTTTCAGAGTGCGGACGACGATGTGGAGCCGCAGGCCGAACCGGCCAAGACCAACCTGAGCAAACGCCGCACCATTGACAACATGCTTGAGGAACGACGCCTGCAAAAGCAACTGGCCGACTTCGACTACGACCTGTAGTAAACGCAAAAGCCTCCCGAGCGGAGGCTTTTTCAATGAGGCTCAGGCCAGCCCGTGGCGCTGGGCGAGTTCGATCAGGTCCACCAGCGAGCGGGCATTGAGCTTGAGCAACAGTCGCGTCTTGTAGGTGCTGACTGTTTTGTTGCTGAGAAACATGCTGTCGGCGATCTCCTTGTTGCTCTTGCCCCGGGCAAGCTGCTGCAGCACCATCATCTCCCGCCCGGAAAGCCGCTCGACCATCTCCATCTCCGTGGCGCCACTCACACCCGATCTCCCCTTGTGCAACGCCTGGTTGGGGAAGTAACTGTAACCGGACAGCACGGCCTTGATCGCGCTGAGCAGTTCGGTCAGTTCCTGTTGCTTGCACACATAACCCGCCGCCCCTGCCTGCATGCAGCGCATCGAGAAATGCCCTGGCGCCTGAGACGTCAACACCAACACCTTGGTCCCCGGACTTGCCAGGGTCATTCGGGCAATCACTTCAAGCCCATCCAGTTTGGGGATCCCGATATCCAGAATGACAATGTCCGGCAGATATTCCCGCGTCAGTTGCAAGGCATCCACACCATTGTCGCTCTCCGCCACCACCTCGTAGCCATGCCGCTCCATCAGCATGCGTACGGCCAGGCGAATGACCGGGTGATCATCCACGATCAGCACTTTATTCATGCGATTCCCATTGATACGTTGTTTTTAGTTCGATAGACCACCACACCCGAGCATAACGATTATTTATGCAGCGGTTTCCCTGGCAGATTCACCGAAAGAAGTGGACTACTGTTATTAGAGATTCTTCCTACAAACAGCTAATTAACAAAATGTAATACATGCATGTCCATCGCAACGAGTCAGAAAGTAACAGTCGCCAAAATTGGATCCAAGTGTCGCCGGGTGACACATTTCGCGGGAAAATTCGACTATACAGGTTGGATAAAGGCCTGCCCTACGAACCACGCCATTACTGGGTAGGGAAACAAGCCACGCTTAACAGGCTGGGGAAAACGGGCTACAGATGAGCAAAGCATGGCCAGGCACTCATCATGAACCGCGACCCCATCAGCCCGTTGACTCTTATCGCTGTCTTTGCCGGTGTGATTGAGGGATCCGCCTTGGCCTCACTACCATTCCTCAGTGACGACAGCCAGACTGTCTACACTTGGTTCCTGGTAGGTTTTCCGTTCTTCCTCACCGTGCTGTTCTTTCTCACACTCAACTTCAATAGCGGTTCACTCTTTGCCCCGGACAGGCGTGCCTGTACTTCGGATAAAACAATGCCCCCCTCTGCGGCAAGGGACAAAGGGGCAATGATCATCGCCATCTCCGGTACCGACAGCCGGAAGATTATCGAAAACCATGTGCTGCGGATGGTCGAGCGTCCACACGGACGACAGCGGCGCTGGATCCTGTACAACCTCGATACGCGAACCTGCATCCACCTGTCGGTATCGCCGATGCAGGAAGGCGAGGTCGCGCCGCCCGCTGAATCCCGGGCATGAAAAAACCCGGCCAAGGCCGGGTTTTTTCTGATACACCATAGGCTTACAGCAGCGAACGACCCTTGTTGGCCGCGATGCGCATGCGCAGTGCATTGAGCTTGATGAAGCCCGCGGCGTCGGCCTGATTGTAGGCGCCGCCGTCTTCCTCGAAGGTCGCGATATTGGCATCGAACAGCGAATCGTCCGACTTGCGGCCGACGACCGTGACGTTGCCCTTGTACAGCTTCAGGCGTACGACGCCGTTCACGTTGACCTGGGAGGCGTCGATCATCTGCTGCAGCATCAGACGCTCCGGGCTCCACCAGTAGCCGGTGTAGATCAGGCTGGCGTACTTGGGCATCAGCTCATCCTTCAGGTGAGCGACTTCGCGGTCCAGCGTGATCGACTCGATGGCGCGGTGGGCCTTGAGCATGATGGTGCCGCCCGGGGTCTCGTAGCAGCCGCGCGACTTCATGCCGACGTAGCGGTTCTCGACGATGTCCAGGCGACCGATGCCGTTGGCGCCGCCGATGCGGTTGAGGTCGGCCAGCACGGTGGCCGGGGTCTTCTCGACGCCGTCGATGGCAACGATGTCACCGTTGCGGTAGGTCAGCTCGAGGTAGGTGGCCTGGTCAGGGGCATTCTCCGGCGAGACGCTCCAGCGCCACATGTCTTCCTCATGCTCGGTCCAGGTATCTTCCAGGACACCGCCTTCGTAGGAGATGTGCAACAGGTTGGCGTCCATCGAGTACGGCGATTTCTTCTTGCCGTGGCGCTCGATCGGGATGCCGTGCTTCTCGGCATAGTCCATCAGCTTCTCGCGGGACAGCAGGTCCCACTCGCGCCACGGGGCAATGACCTTGACGCCTGGCTTGAGCGCATAGGCACCCAGCTCGAAGCGCACCTGGTCGTTACCCTTGCCGGTGGCACCGTGGGAAATGGCGTCGGCGCCGGTTTCGTTGGCGATCTCGATCAGGCGCTTGGCGATCAGCGGACGGGCGATGGAGGTACCCAGCAGGTACTCGCCTTCGTAGACGGTGTTGGCGCGGAACATCGGGAAGACGAAGTCACGCACGAACTCTTCGCGCAGATCGTCGATGTAGATTTCTTTCACGCCCATCGCCTGGGCCTTGGCGCGGGCCGGCTCGACCTCCTCGCCCTGGCCGAGGTCAGCGGTGAAGGTCACCACTTCACAGTTGTAGGTGTCCTGCAGCCACTTGAGAATCACCGAAGTATCAAGGCCGCCGGAATACGCCAATACGACCTTTTTTACGTCCGCCATGCCATCACTCCACGGGGTTGTACGGAAAGCCGTTGATTCTACCGGCCTTGCCGAAATATTTACAATGGGGCGACAGCTTGTGACGACAAAGCGACAGGAATTGTCGAGAGCGCGACCCGTGGTCGCTCTCAGGATTTCGCCGAAGCGGACGGCGTGGCAGCAGCCGCAGGCGTTGGCGCAGGCGTTGGCGCAGGTGTGGTAGACGCGGGTGTCGGGGTCGACGGCGGCACCGGCGCTGCCGGTTTCTCCACCGGCTTCTCGACCGGCGTCACGCGCTCGAGCTGGATGTTCACCCGGCGGTTGCGCGCGCGGTTGGCGGCACTGTTGTTCTTGGCCAGCGGGTAGCGCTCACCATGGAAACGCACGGTGATCTGTTCTTCCGGCACACCATGGGCCTTGAGGTACTCGGCCACCGCCAGCGCCCGTCGACGCGAGGTGTCGCGGTTGGTCAGACGATTGCCGCTGTTGTCGGAGTGACCATTGAGTTCGATGTGATTGACCGTCGGATCGGCCTTCAGGTAGTCCAGCAGCACATCCAAGCGCGCGCGCGCCGAGCTGTCCAGCTCGATCCCGCCCCCCGGGAAGCCGACCTGGGTCTGGCGGATCTGGTCGTAGTTCATCGGCAGCAGCTTGGCGGCGCACAGCTGGTAGTCGCTGTAGGCCTTGGCGAAACTGACCGGCATCACATGCACTTCCATCGGCCGGCCACCTTCGCCGCGGTAGTTGCGCACCACGGTGCTGCGTCCATCGAGCAGGCCGTTGATCAAACGGCTGGCCTGGCCCTGACTGGAGGTGAACAACACCCCGGTACGGGCCATATGCACCGCACCAAGGTTGATGTCGCCGCGCCCGGGCTGCCAGGGCGCGGCGGCGGCCAGCAAGGTGGCGGAGCCGGCGCCCAGGATATTGCTGTCCGAACGCAGCTGGAAGGTTGGCTGCTCGCCGGCGCGGCGCACGAACTCGCCGCTGCCGAAACCGTCGATCGGCTGGATCAGGCGACATTCGAACTGGTCACCCTCAACTTTCCAGGCGACGTTCTCCACGCGGGTCTGGAAGGTCATTGCCCCGGCCGGCAAGCTGGCAACGAGGGTGAACAGGGCTAGGTAACGCTGGCGCACGGTCGGCTCCACAGATTCTGGCGGCTTACCTGAACGCTATCGGTCGCCCGTCGGAAAACTTGATAGCCGTGCTCGAACAGGGGTTTTCCGGTAGCATTGGCTTCTGAGTTCGACCCGCCTGGAATCTCCAATGTCCGATCGCCTGACCCTCCTGCGCCCCGACGACTGGCACATCCATCTGCGCGATGGTGCCGTTCTGCCACACACCGTCGGTGACGTGGCGCGCACCTTCGCCCGCGCCATCATCATGCCCAACCTGGTTCCGCCAGTGCGCAACGCCGTCGAGGCCGCTGCCTACCGCGAGCGCATCCTTGCCGCACGACCCGCCGGCAGCCGCTTCGAGCCGCTGATGGTGCTTTATCTCACCGACCGTACCAGCGCTGACGATGTGCGTGCCGCCAAGGCCAGCGGGATCGTGTACGCTGCCAAGCTTTACCCGGCCGGCGCCACCACCAACTCCGATTCGGGCGTGACCAGCATCGACAATATCTTCCCGGCGATCGAGGCCCTGGCCGAAACCGGCATGCCCCTGCTGGTGCACGGAGAAGTCACACGCAGCGAGATCGACGTGTTCGACCGCGAGAAGCGCTTCATCGACGAGCACATGCGCCGCCTGGTCGAACGCTTCCCGACCCTGAAGGTAGTGTTCGAGCACATCACCACCAGCGACGCCGCGCAGTTCGTCACCGAGGCGCCAGCCAACGTTGGTGCGACCATCACTGCCCAGCACCTGCTGTACAACCGCAATCACATGCTGGTCGGCGGTATCCGCCCACACTTCTACTGCTTGCCGATCCTCAAGCGCAACACCCACCAGGTGGCGCTGCTGGATGCCGCCACCAGCGGCAATCCGAAGTTCTTCCTCGGCACCGACTCGGCGCCCCACGCCAAGCATGCCAAGGAAGCCGCCTGCGGCTGTGCTGGCTGCTACACCGCTTACGCCGCCATCGAGATGTATGCCGAGGCGTTCGAACAGCGCAACGCACTGGACAAGCTCGAGGGCTTCGCCAGCAAGCACGGCCCGGACTTCTACGGCCTTGCTCGCAACACCGACACCATCACCTTGGTCCGTGAGGAATGGACCGCGCCGGACAGCCTGCCGTTCGGCGACAACACCGTGATCCCCCTGCGCGCCGGTGAGAAATTGCGCTGGCGCCTGCTGGAGGACAACGCGTGAGCGAAGACCTGTACGAAGACGACCAGGACAGCCAAGTCAGCAGCGGCTCGCGCCACCCCATGGCCGAGCGTTTTCGTGGCTACTTGCCAGTGGTGGTGGATGTCGAGACCGGCGGTTTCAACAGCGCCACCGACGCGCTGCTGGAGATCGCCGCCGTCACCATTGGCATGGACGAGAAGGGCTTCCTGTTCCCCGAACACACCTACTTCCACCGGGTCGAACCGTTCGAAGGGGCCAACATCGAGGCGGCCGCGCTGGAATTCACCGGCATCAAGCTGGACCACCCGCTGCGCATGGCAGTGAGCGAGGAAAGCGCACTGACCGATATCTTCCGCGGCGTGCGCAAGGCGCTGAAGGCCAATGGCTGCAAGCGGGCAATCCTGGTCGGGCACAACAGCAGCTTCGACCTGGGCTTCCTCAATGCCGCGGTGGCGCGCAACGACATCAAGCGCAACCCGTTCCACCCGTTCTCCAGCTTCGATACCGCCACCCTCGCCGGCCTCGCCTACGGCCAGACCGTGCTGGCCCGTGCCTGCCAGAGCGCGGACATCGACTTTGACGGACGCGAAGCGCATTCGGCGCGCTACGACACCGAGAAGACCGCCGAGCTGTTCTGCGGCATCGTCAATCGTTGGAAAGAAATGGGCGGCTGGCGCGACTTCAACGATTGAAGCCCGCCTAGCGCGACATGCTCGCGGGGTATAAAAAAACCGGCCACCAGGGCCGGTTTTTTATACGCGTGGCAATTACAGCTTGCCAGCGTTCTCGCTCAGATAGGCAGCAACGCCTTCCGGCGAAGCGTTCATGCCCTTGTCGCCTTTCTTCCAGTTGGCCGGGCAGACTTCGCCGTGCTCTTCGTGGAATTGCAGGGCGTCTACCAGGCGCAGCAGCTCGTCCATGTTGCGGCCCAGCGGCAGGTCATTGACGATCTGCGAGCGGACAACACCGTTGGTGTCGATCAGGAAGGCGCCACGGAAGGCCACGCCGCCTTCGGACTCGACGTCGTAGGCCTTGCAGATTTCGTGGGTCATGTCGGCTGCCAGGGTGTACTTGACTTGACCGATACCGCCGTTGTTGACCGGCGTGTTGCGCCAGGCGTTGTGGGTGAAGTGCGAGTCGATCGACACACCGATCACTTCCACGTTGCGCGCCTGGAAGTCAGGGATACGGTTGTCCAGGGCGATCAGCTCGGATGGGCAGACGAACGTGAAGTCCAGCGGGTAGAAGAATACCAGGCCGTACTTGCCCTTGATGGCCGAGGCCAGGTTGAAGCTGTCTACGATCTCGCCGTTGCCCAGCACGGCTGGAACGGTGAAGTCCGGGGCTTTTTTGCCAACGAGTACGCTCATTCGATCTCTCCTGATGAGGGGTGAAAAACCTTGCCCGGGCGGAACACGTCCCCCGGATCCAGCAAAGGCCGACCATCATACACAGCTTTACGTGACAGGCCGAATCTCGACCGCCGGTCGCTCTGGAACGCACCTCACACAAAGTGCTTTGACAAGCATTCTCATTACCATTACTCTCCAACGCATCGACTCAACCCGCGACGGTCAGCCTTTATGTATGTGTGTCTCTGTGTCGGTGTCACCGATGGACAGATCCGCGATGCGATCTACGAAGGATGCTGCAGCTACAAAGAAGTGCGAGCCGCCACCAATGTGGCCAGCCAGTGCGGCAAATGCGCCTGCCTCGCCAAGCAGGTGGTACGCGAAACCCTCACCGAGCTGCAACTAAGCCAGCAGGCTAGCCTGCCCTACCCCGTTGAGTTCAATGCGGCATAATTCCCGAATTCGAAGAACCGGACCCAGCGTCCGGTTTTTTTATGCCTGCAATTCAATAAGTTAGCGCTCGAACGCGGTTCACAAACATTCTTATTCCGATTAATTTTCACTTATTATTCAATAACTTAGGTTTGACATAGGAATAGCTCAGGCTCAAACTTCTCTGTATTGGCTCAACTTCTACAGGGCAGGACCCCATCATGAAAGGCGACGTAAGCGTCATCCAGCATCTCAACAAGATCCTCGGAAACGAGCTGGTCGCAATCAACCAGTACTTCCTGCACGCGCGCATGTACGAAGATTGGGGCCTGAACAGAATCGGCAAGCTCGAGTACAAAGAATCCATCCAGGCGATGAAGGACGCTGACAAGCTGATCAAGCGCATCCTTTTCCTCGAAGGCATCCCCAACGTGCAGGACCTGGGCAAGCTGATGATCGGCGAGCACACCAAGGAGATGCTCGACTGCGACCTGAAACTTGAGAAAAAGGCCCATGCCGACCTCAAGGCCGCCATTGCCCACTGCGAAACGGCTGGCGACTTCGGCTCGCGCGATGTGCTCGAAGACATCCTCGAAGACCAGGAAGAGCACATCGACTGGCTGGAGACCCAGCTGGGCCTGATCGACAAGATCACTATCGAGAACTACCTGCAGTCGCAGATGGGCGAAGAGTAAGTTTCGCCAGCTACAAAAAAGCCCCGCCTAGGCGGGGCTTTTTGCTACTTGCGGCAAACGCCGGATCAGGCTTCGGAAGCCTTGGCCTTGGCGGCCGCTTCCTTGATCAGGGTCTGCAGCTCACCCTTCTCGAACATTTCCAGCATGATGTCGCTGCCACCGACCAGCTCACCGGCCACCCACAGTTGCGGGAAAGTCGGCCAGTTGGCGTACTTGGGCAGGTTGGCGCGGATTTCCGGGTTCTGCAGGATGTCGACATAGGCGAACTTCTCACCACAACCCATCACTGCCTGCGAAGCCTTGGCCGAGAAGCCACACTGCGGCGCATTCGGCGAACCTTTCATGTAAAGCAGAATGGTGTTGTTGGCAATCTGCTCTTTGATTGTATCGATGATATCCATGAAGCACCTCGGCTGAACTTTCCGACAGGGTCGTCGGCACGGTGACGCATTGTATCGGAAAGCCGAGCAGCGTGCTCGGCCTTACCGTACTTCATGCGGCCTCGACCTGTACCGGCACGCCATTGAGGGCGGCATTGCCGGAAACGCCATCGCGCAAGTGTTCGTCGGTCAGGTCATTGGCACTCGCCCCCGGCTGTGCAGCAGCCACCTGCAAGCGCGCGCCCTGGCGCCCATGGCCGTAGCCATGGGGCAGGCTGACCACGCCTGGCATCATTTGCTCACTGGCCTGCACCGTCACCTCGATTACCCCGGTACGCGAGCGCACCCGCACCATCTGGCCGTCCTGCAAGTGCCGCCGGCGCAGGTCGTCCGGATGCATCAGCAACTGATGGCGCGGCTTGCCTTTGACCAACCGATGGTAGTTGTGCATCCACGAATTGTTGCTGCGCACGTGCCGACGGCCGATCAGCAGCAACTGGTCATCCGCAGGCGCGGCCATATGAGCGAGGCGCCGCAGGTCCTCGAGCAGTACGCCCGGGGCCGCCTCGACCTTGCCGCTGGCCGTGCGCAGGCGCGTCGTAAGGTTGGCGCGCAGCGGCCCGAGGTCAAGGCCATGGGGATGCGCGTCTAACACGCCTAGCGAGAGTTTCCAGGGCGTCTGCTCGCCATAAGGCCCCTTGCGCAGGGCGAAGTCGATCATCTGTGCCGGCGGCAGGGTGGCCTTGAGCTCGACCTGCGCGCGCTCGGCAAAAGCCTTGGCCAGCCCCACGAAGATCTCCCAGTCGTGCAATGCGCCCTCGGGCTTGGGCAGGATTGCCCGGTTGAAGCGGGTAACGTTGCGCACCGCCAGCAGGTTGAAGGTGGAATCGTAATGATCGTTCTCCAACGCCGAGGTCGACGGCAGGATCAGGTCGGCATGGCGCGTGGTCTCGTTGATGTACAAGTCAATACTGAGCATGAAGTCGAGGCCGGCCAGGGCGTCGTCCAGGCGTCGCCCGTTGGGCGTGGACAACACTGGGTTACCCGCCACGGTCACCAGTGCCCGCACCTGCCCCTCCCCGGGTTCGAGGATCTCTTCGGCCAGGGCCGACACCGGCAACTCGCCGCCGTACTCGGGCAAGCCCGAGACCCGGCTGCGCCATTGGTCGAAATGCCCGCCGCAAGTGCTGGCGACCAGGTCGACCGCAGGTGTCGTGCACAGGGCACCGCCCTCGCGATCAAGATTGCCGGTGACCAGGTTGATCAACTGCACCAACCAGTGGCACAGCGAACCGAAGACCTGGGTCGATACACCCATTCGGCCATAACACACCGCTTTGTCGGCAGCGGCGAAATCTCGCGCCAACTGGCGGATCGCCTCCGCCGGAATACCACACAGCGCGCTCATGGCGGTCGCATCGAACGGCAGGATGGCTTCGCGCACCTGTTCCAGCCCAGTGACCGGCAGATGCGAGCCCCGGGCCAGGTTCTCGCTGAACAGCGTATGCAGCAGGCCACACAACAGCGCCGCGTCGCCACCGGGGCGAATGAACAGGTGCTGGTCAGCCAGCGCCGCTGTCTCGCTGCGCCGCGGATCCACCACCACCAATTGTCCGCCTCGGGCCTTGAGCGCCTTGAGACGCTTTTCCACATCCGGCACGGTCATGATGCTGCCATTGGAAGCCAGGGGATTGCCGCCCAGGATCAGCATGAACTGGGTCTGATCGATGTCCGGAATGGGCAACAGCAGGCCATGGCCATACATCAGGTGGCTGGTCAGGTGCTGCGGCAACTGGTCCACTGAGGTCGCAGAGAAGCGATTGCGGGTCTTGAGCAGGCCGAGGAAGTAGTTGCTGTGGGTCATCAGCCCATAGTTGTGCACGCTGGGGTTGCCCTGGTAAACGGCCACCGCGTTGCGCCCGTGGGCCTGCTGGATCGCCCACAACCGCTCGGCGGCCAGGGCGAAGGCTTCGTTCCAGTCGATCGGCAACCACTGGTCACCGATGCGCCGGTGAGGCTGGCGCAGACGGTCGGGGTCCTCCTGGATGTCCTGCAGGGCGACCGCCTTGGGGCAGACATGGCCGCGGCTGAACGGATCCTGCTGATCGCCCTTGATCGAGCTGATCCGCGCCGGGCCATCTGTTTCATGGGTGACTTCGATATTCAGGCCACAGATGGCCTCGCACAGGTGACAGGCTCGGTGATGCAGGGTCTTGGTCATGGCCGCCTCTGCCTTGTTATTTTAAAGACTCGACTATGCGCCCGCCGATCGAGGCTCGCTAGAAAGGTTCGCGACGTGAATCGGACGATATCAGGGGGACGATTCGCGACAACGGGTTTGCCAAAAGCGCTCCGAGCCGTGTACAACCGCTGTAGCAAATAAAAAACAGCTAGCCGGCAAGGGCTTACGACACCCATTGACACAGAGGCGCTGTTTCCCCTCTTGGTTTCAGGCGACATTTAATTATAGTATTGCGCCTTTCCCTATTCCGTCCGCCCTGTGCGGCTTACGCCGCAGGTCACCCCCGTTGTCAACAAAACCCATACGGTCGACCTGCAAAACGTTGCAGATAAGGTAGTCAATCATGAGCGCTAGGCACTTTCTCTCCCTGCTGGATTTCACCGCTGACGAATTGCTCGGCGTGATCCGTCGCGGCATTGAGCTGAAGGACCTGCGCAAACGAGGCGTGCTGTTCGAGCCGCTGAAAAACCGCGTGCTGGGCATGATCTTCGAGAAGTCCTCGACCCGCACCCGGGTGTCTTTCGAGGCCGGCATGATCCAGCTCGGCGGCCAGGCCATCTTCCTGTCGCCGCGCGACACCCAGCTGGGCCGCGGCGAGCCGATCGCCGACAGCGCCATCGTGCTGTCGAGCATGGTCGACGCGGTGATGATCCGCACCCACGCCCACAGCACCCTCACCGAGTTCGCCGCCAACGCGAAGGTGCCGGTCATCAACGGCCTGTCCGACGAGTCGCACCCCTGCCAACTGCTGGCCGACATGCAGACTTTCTTCGAGCACCGTGGCGCGATCCAGGGCAAGACCGTGGCCTGGGTCGGCGACGGCTTCAACATGTGCAACTCCTATATCGAAGCTGCCGTGCAGTTCGATTTCCAACTGCGCATCACCTGCCCTGAAGGCTACGAGCCTGATCAACGCTTCCTGGCGCTGGGCGGTGACCGCGTGCAGATCATCCGTGATCCGAAAGAAGCCGTGCGCGGCGCTCACCTGGTGACCACGGATGTCTGGACTTCCATGGGCCAGGAAGAGGAAACTGCACGGCGCCTGGCGCATTTCGCGCCTTACCAGGTCACCCGCGAACTGCTCGACCTGGCGGCACCCGATGCCCTGTTCATGCATTGCCTGCCCGCCCACCGTGGCGAGGAAATCAGCCAGGACCTGCTCGACGACCCTCGTTCGGTCGCCTGGGACGAAGCTGAAAACCGCCTGCATGCGCAGAAGGCCCTTCTGGAATTCCTTGTAGAACCGGCTTACCACCACGCATGAGTCAACAGCTACTGCTCAACCTGCGCAACCTCGCCTGCGGCTATGGCGAGCAACGCATCGTCCAGAACCTCAACCTGCACCTGAACGCAGGCGACATCGGTTGCCTGCTGGGGTCCTCCGGCTGCGGCAAGACCACCACGCTGCGCGCCATCGCCGGCTTCGAGCCGGTGCACGATGGCGAAATCCAGCTAGCCGGCGAAGTCATTTCCCGCGCCGGGTTCACCCTGGCCCCGGAAAAGCGCCGGATTGGCATGGTGTTCCAGGACTACGCCCTGTTCCCACACCTTACCGTGGCGCAGAACATCGCCTTCGGCATCGGCAAGCATCCGCGCCAGGCGGCGGTGGTCGACGAGATGCTCGAACTGGTCAAGCTCGGCGGCCTGGGCGGGCGCTACCCGCACGAACTGTCCGGTGGCCAGCAGCAGCGCGTGGCCCTGGCCCGGGCGCTGGCGCCGGAGCCACAGCTGCTGCTGCTCGACGAGCCGTTCTCCAACCTCGACGTGGAGCTGCGTCGGCGCCTGAGCCATGAGGTGCGCGACATTCTCAAGAGCCGTGGCACCAGCGCCATCCTGGTCACCCACGACCAGGAGGAAGCCTTTGCCGTCAGCGACCATGTAGGCGTGTTCAAAGAAGGTCGTCTGGAACAGTGGGACACCCCCTACAACCTCTACCACGAGCCGCAGACCCCGTTCGTCGCCAGCTTCATCGGCCAGGGTTACTTCATTCGCGGCCAGATGAGCAGCCACGAGTCGGTCACCACCGAACTCGGCGAGCTGCGCGGCAACCGCGCCTACACCATGGCTCCCGGCAGCTCGGTGGACGTGCTGCTGCGCCCGGATGATATCGTCCATGCTCCCGACAGCCCGTTGCGGGCGCGGATCATCGGCAAGAGCTTCCTCGGCGCCTCGACGCTGTATCGCCTGCAACTGCCCACCGGCAGCCAGCTCGAGTCGATTTTCCCCAGCCACAATGACCATCAGGTCGGCCAGGATGTCGGCATTGCGGTTGCTGCGGACCACCTGGTGCTGTTCGCGGTGCCCGGTAGCGTCGCTGCGCAGCTCTCCAGCCATGAGCAAGGCGTGCGACGCGTCAGCTGCGCACATTGATGCGCTAGATCCTCACAGCATCAATGTGCCGCTGGCGACGCGCCTTGCCATCCCGCCGATCTTCACCCGCTCGCCTTCCAGACGACAGAACAGCTCACCGCCCCTGGTCGAACACTGGAAGGCCTGCAGCTCGGACTTGCCAAGTCGCGCCGCCCAGTACGGGATCAGTGAGCAATGGGTGGAGCCGGTGACCGGGTCTTCCGGGATGCCAATGCCCGGAGCGAAATAGCGCGATACGAAATCATGCCGCTCGCCTGGAGCCGTCACGATCACTCCCAAGCCCGGCAGGCGAGCCAGCGCTGCCATGTCCGGCGCGCAATCGCGTACCGCTTGCTCCGAGTCGAGCACCACGAACAGCTCGCGGGTCTGGTAGACCTCGCGCACCTCGCAGCCCAGCGCTTCGGCCACCGCCACTGGCTCGGTCAACGGCTGCGGATCGATGCGCGGGAAGTCCAACCACAGGCGGCCATTCTCACGGCTGACGCTCAGCAGGCCCGAACGGCTCTTGAAGTCCAGGCGCGGCGCCTGCTCAGCATAGACGTCGAACAGGACATGAGCGCTGGCCAGGGTGGCGTGACCACACAGGGGGACTTCGGTGCTCGGGGTGAACCAGCGGATCCGATAGCCATCATCCTCGGCCACCACGAACGCGGTTTCGGCAAGGTTGTGCTCGGCGGCCACCTGCTGCATCAGGCCATCTTCGAGCCACTGGTCCAGGCGGTAGACCATGGCCGGGTTGCCAGCGAAGGGGCGGTCACTGAAGGCGTCCACCTGATGAAAATGCAACTGCATGCCACGACTCCTGTATCTGGCGGGAAAGGTCCCGAGCATGCGGCATGCCGCCAGGGCCCGACAGTGACAGAGTCGTAGAATTTCTATCAGTACAGATGATCAGCCGCGACCGATCTCGGCGAACTGTGCCTGGGTGTGGGTCGCCAGCACTGTGGCGGCCAGCTCCACTTCAAGACCACGGCGGCCAGCGCTCACATGAATCGTTTCATGTTGTTGCGCGGATTGATCGATAAAAGTGCGCAAGCGCTTCTTCTGCCCCAGCGGGCTGATCCCGCCGACCAGGTAACCCGTGGCGCGCTGGGCGGCCTGCGGGTCGGCCATTTCGCACTTTTTCACTCCCGCCGCGTGGGCCAGGGCCTTCAGGTCGAGGGTCCCGACCACCGGCACCACGGCCACCAGCAGTTCGCCCTTTTCACTGCTGGCGAGCAAGGTTTTGAATACCCGCAACGGGTCAAGGCCGAGCTTTTCCGCCGCCTCCAGGCCATACGAGGCGGTTTTCGGATCATGTTCGTAACTGTGCACGCGGTGCTCGGCGCGCGCCTTCTTCAAAAGGTCCAGGGCGGGGGTCATCAACGGCTCCAGTCGATCACAAGTCGCCCGGTACTTTAGGGCAATTCTACCGGTGCAGCCAGCGCAGGTCCCAGGCTAGAGCAGCGGCCATGGATTCACGACCCGGTGCGTCAGTCAGATTGTGGCCAAGCGTTCATTTTCGACCTTTGACATCAGCGTTTCTTGTCTATATTTTTTCGTTTATGAATAAATGGTGCACCTATAAGGTGCACTACCTGTACCTGCCCGGCGTCAATGGGGATCGACTCCGGGCTTTTTTGCTGTCGAGCGCCCAGCGCCTCACAACAACAAGAACCGAGGTCACACATGACAACTGCTCTACGCGAACCCACGTTATCCGCCCAATGCCTGGCCGAGTTTCTCGGCACCGCCCTGCTCATCTTCTTCGGCACCGGTTGTGTCGCCGCGCTCAAGGTCGCTGGCGCCAGCTTCGGCCTGTGGGAGATCAGCATCATCTGGGGGGTCGGCGTGAGCATGGCGATCTACCTGACCGCCGGCGTCTCCGGCGCGCACCTGAACCCAGCGGTCAGCATCGCCCTGGCGGTGTTCGCCGGTTTCGACAAGCGCAAGCTGCCGTTCTACATGCTGGCCCAGGTGTGCGGCGCATTCTGCGGCGCGGCCCTGGTGTACTTCCTGTACAGCAACCTATTCTTCGATTTCGAACAAAGCCACGCCATGGTACGCGGCAGCCAGGCCAGCCTGGAGCTGGCCTCGGTGTTCTCCACCTACCCGCACCCGGCGCTGTCCACTGGCCAGGCCTTCCTGGTCGAAGTGATCATCACCGCGATCCTGATGGCCGTGATCATGGCCCTGACCGACGACAACAACGGTCTGCCACGCGGCGCCACCGCCCCGCTGCTGATCGGCCTGCTGATCGCCGTGATCGGCAGCGCCATGGGACCGCTGACCGGCTTCGCAATGAACCCGGCGCGAGATTTCGGGCCTAAACTGATGACCTTCCTGGCCGGCTGGGGCGAAGTCGCCTTCACCGGCGGGCGCGATATTCCGTATTTCCTGGTGCCGGTGTTCGCGCCAATCCTCGGTGCCAGCCTGGGCGCGGCCCTGTACCGTGGGGTGATCGCCCGCAACTTGCCGACAACCCAGGCTGCGGCCCAACAGACAGACGATAATCCTCAGGGTGATACCCAGGTTTCCTGATGCCAGCGCCGGGCCCGGACCGCAAGGCCGGCGCCCGCCACGCCCTGACCTACTCCCTTATTCGTGCAAGGCCACCGACATGACCGATACCCTGGACAAGAACTACATCATCGCCCTGGACCAGGGCACCACCAGTTCGCGCGCCATCATCTTTGATCGCGACGCCAACGTGGTGGGCACCTCGCAGCGTGAATTCGCCCAGCATTACCCGCAGGCGGGCTGGGTCGAACACGACCCGATGGAAATCTTCGCTACCCAGAGCGCGACCATGGTCGAGGCCCTGGCCCAGGCCGGCATCAGCCACGCCCAGGTCGCCGCCATCGGCATCACCAACCAGCGTGAGACCACCGCCGTCTGGGACAAGGAAACCGGCCGCCCGGTGTACAACGCCATCGTCTGGCAATGCCGCCGCAGCACCGACATCTGCGCCCAGCTCAAGCGCGACGGCCACGAGCAGTACATCCGCGAAGCCACCGGCCTGGTCACCGACCCGTACTTCTCCGGCACCAAGCTCAAGTGGATACTCGACAATGTCGAAGGCGCCCGCGAACGCGCCGAACGTGGCGAGCTGCTGTTCGGCACCATCGATACCTGGCTGATCTGGAAATTCTCCGGCGGCAAGGTGCATGTCACCGACTACACCAACGCCTCGCGTACGCTGATGTTCAACATCCATTCGCTGCAGTGGGACGAGAAGCTGCTCGATATCCTCGGCATTCCGCGCCAGATGCTGCCTGAAGTGCGCCCATCGTCCGAGGTCTATGGCAAGACCAAGAGCGGCATCGACATCGCCGGTATCGCCGGCGACCAGCAATCGGCGCTGTTCGGCCAGATGTGCGTCGAACCGGGCCAGGCCAAGAACACCTACGGCACCGGCTGCTTCCTGCTGATGAACACCGGCGCCAAGGCGGTCCAGTCGTCTCACGGCCTGCTCACCACCATCGCTTGCGGCCCACGCGGCGAGGTGGCCTACGCCCTCGAGGGCGCGGTGTTCAATGGCGGCTCGACCGTGCAGTGGCTGCGCGACGAGCTGAAGATCGTCAACGACGCCTACGACACCGAGTACTTCGCCAGCAAGGTCAAGGACAGCAATGGCGTCTACCTGGTACCGGCCTTCACCGGCCTGGGCGCGCCGTACTGGGATCCGTACGCTCGTGGCGCATTGTTCGGCCTGACCCGTGGCGTCAAGGTCGATCACATCATTCGCGCCGCCCTGGAGTCGATCGCCTACCAGACCCGCGATGTGCTCGACGCCATGCAGCAGGACTGCGGCCAGCGCCTCTCCGAACTGCGCGTGGACGGTGGCGCAGTGGCCAACAACTTCCTCATGCAGTTCCAGGCCGACATTCTCGGCACCTGCGTCGAGCGTCCGAAGATGCGCGAGACCACGGCGCTGGGCGCGGCCTACCTGGCGGGCCTTGCCTGCGGCTTCTGGAGCGGCCTGGACGAGTTGCGCGACAAGGCGATCATCGAACGCGAGTTCAGCCCGCAGCTCGATGAAGCGGCGAAAGAGAAGCTGTACAAGGGCTGGCGCAAGGCTGTGGATCGTACCCGCGACTGGGAAGATCACGACGCCTGATCTAGTAATGCAGGGGCTGCCGTGCAGCCCCAGTTGACCAACGGCCTACTGGTCGTCATCTCCGTCCTACGGCATCATTGCAGAATTTGTCCGGCAGCCCCAAAGGACCGCCCATGAATCTGCACCCACGCCAACAACAAATCCTCGAGCTCGTCCGCGAACGCGGCTATGTCAGCATCGAAGAGATGGCGCAGCTGTTCGTCGTCACCCCGCAGACCATCCGCCGCGATATCAACCAGCTTGCCGAGGGCAACCTGCTGCGCCGTTATCACGGTGGCGCGGCCTACGACTCGAGCATTGAGAACACCGCCTACGCCATGCGCGCCGACCAGATGCGCGACGAGAAGCAACGCATCGCCGAAGCCGTGGCACGGCAGATTCCCGACCATGCCTCACTGTTCATCAACATCGGCACCACCACCGAATCCATCGCCCGCGCCCTGCTCAACCACAACCACCTGAAGGTCATCACCAACAACCTGCACGTGGCGGCGATCCTGGCGGCCAAGGACGACTTCGAGGTACTGGTGGCCGGCGGCACGGTCCGTCGCGACGGCGGCGTGGTCGGCCAGGCAAGCGTCGACTTCATCAGCCAATTCAAGGTCGATTTCGCCGTGGTCGGCATCAGCGGTATCGACGAAGACGGCAGCCTGCTGGACTTCGACTACCAGGAAGTACGTGTATCCCAGGCGATCATCAGCAACGCCCGCCAGGTGCTACTGGCGGCGGACTCGAGCAAGTTCGGCCGCAATGCCATGGTTCGCCTCGGTTCGATCAGCCTGATCGACTGCCTGGTGACCGACCAGGCCCCTTCTTCTGCCCTGACGCAGTTGCTCAATCAGTACAAGATTCGTCTCGAGGTGGTTTGAAGCAGAGGCCGTGGGAGGGCGAAGGGCGCAGGCCTCAGCCCTTGTATCGCCTGTGAGATCAAGCGCCGCGCGGGCGGCGCTCGATCTCAATACCCCTGAAAATCTTCTACCGTTCACCCCACCTTTTTCACAAATGTTCATTTCCCTGTCATCCGATCAGTTTTTTCTATAAAGACTGACTGGCAGCCGCCTGTTCATTGCGCTAGTATTTTCGAAAACGAACATTAATGTTCATATTCGATGTGAACAGCCCCAGGAGGCCTTGCCCGTGTCCCAGCCCGTTTCGTCCCAGCCACCACTCCAGGACTGCTACGACCTCGCCGTGATCGGCGGTGGCATCAATGGCGTCGGTATCGCTGCCGATGCCGCCGGGCGCGGTCTGAAGGTGTTCCTTTGCGAAAAGGATGACCTGGCACAGCACACCTCCTCGGCCAGCAGCAAGCTGATCCACGGCGGCCTGCGCTACCTGGAGCACTACGAATTCCGCCTGGTGCGCGAAGCACTGGCCGAGCGTGAAGTGCTGCTGGCCAAGGCGCCGCACATCGTCAAGCCTATGCGCTTCGTGCTGCCCCATCGCCCGCACCTGCGCCCGGCCTGGATGATCCGTGCCGGCCTGTTCCTCTATGACCACCTGGGCAAGCGCAAGCGTCTGGGCGCCTCGCGCGGCCTGCGATTCGGCCCAGGCTACCCGCTCAAGCCAGTCATCACCCGCGGCTTCGAATACGCCGACTGCGCGGTGGACGATGCTCGCCTGGTGGTGCTCAATGCCATGGCCGCCCGGGAGAAAGGCGCGCACATCCATACCCGCACCCGTTGCCTGCGCGCCGAACGCGTCGACGGCCTGTGGCAGGTGGAACTGCAGCATGCCGATGGCAGCCTGCAGAGCATCCGCGCCCGGGCACTGGTGAACGCTGCCGGCCCTTGGGTCGCCAGCTTCATCAAGGACGACCTCAAGCTCGATGCGCCGTACGGCATTCGCCTGATACAAGGCAGCCACCTGATCGTGCCGCGCCTGTACGAGGGCGAACACGCCTACATCCTGCAGAACGAAGACCAGCGCATCGTCTTCTGCATTCCTTACCTGGATCGCTTCACCCTGATCGGCACCACCGACCGCGAATACAGCGGTGACCCGGCCAAGGTGGCGATCACCGAACAGGAAACCGACTATCTGCTCAAGGTGGTCAACGAGCACTTCAACCACCAGCTCAGCCGCGCCGATATCCTGCACACCTATTCCGGCGTGCGCCCGCTGTGCAACGACGAATCGGACAACCCTTCGGCCGTGACCCGCGACTACACCCTGGCGCTGTCTGCCGCCCAGGGCGAGGCGCCGTTGCTGTCTGTGTTTGGCGGCAAGCTGACCACATACCGCAAGCTGGCCGAATCAGCCATGGCCGAGCTGCAGCCATTCTTCACCCAGATGCGCGGCAGTTGGACCGCAGGCGCACCACTCCCCGGCGGTGAAAGCATGACAACCGCACCAGCCCTGGTCGATGCGCTGGTGGCACGTCATGCCTGGCTGCCACTGGATATTGCCAAGCGTTGGGCCACGACCTATGGCAGCCGTGTGTGGCGTCTGCTCGACGGTGTCAGCGGCCCCGAAGACCTCGGCCAGTCGATGGGCGGTGGCCTGTTCACCCGCGAGGTCGACTACCTGTGCACCGAAGAATGGGCCAGCAGCGCCGACGACATCCTCTGGCGCCGCACCAAGCTGGGCCTGTTCACCAGTGCGATCGAGCAACAGGCACTGGCTGACTACTTGCAGCAGACCCAGGGCAACCGCGTGCAGGCTGCCTGACGCCAAACTGCTAAAGCTTGGGTTCGATCATCATCCATGGGGCCGCTTTGCGGCCCCAATGCATCTGACTGATGCATCTGCGCGCAGCCATTCGTTCGGATTTCCGAATGCGCCACGTCCCATCCTTTCGGAAATCCGTACGACACATACTGTCGTAAAGGCATCAAAAAACATTAATCCCCAGCATTTTCGCGGCGTTATGATCGACATCAGAGCTTGGCACGACTCATGCTCTACACTTGGAAGCCGAATGCACCACGCTTCATGCTGTATTCGTTGAACGAAAGAGTCCGCCAACGGCTCCATAAAAAAAACAAACACGTCGAGGAAAATTTGATGCGCATCGTTCGTCAATTGCTGGGCGCCGCCATCGCGGCAGCAGTCATTTCGTCGCCGGTCATGGCCGAAGAACTGACCGGCACCCTGAAGAAGATCAAGGACTCCGGCACCATCACCCTGGGCCATCGCGACTCCTCCATCCCGTTCTCCTACCTGGCCGGCAGCACCGCACCGGTAGGCTACTCCCACGACATCCAGCTGGCCGTCGTCGACGCCCTGAAGAAGCAACTGGGCACCGACATCAAGATCAAGTACAACCTGGTCACCTCGCAGACCCGCATCCCGCTGGTGCAGAACGGCACCGTGGACCTTGAGTGCGGTTCCACCACCAACAACGTCGAGCGCCAGCAGCAGGTCGGCTTCTCGGTGGGCATCTTCGAAGTCGGCACCCGCCTGCTGACCAAGGTCAAGGATGGCCAGCCTTCCTATAAAGACTTTGCCGACCTGGCCGGCAAGAACGTGGTGACCACCGCCGGCACCACCTCCGAGCGCATCCTCAAGGCGATGAACGCCGACAAGCAGATGAAGATGAACGTGATCTCCGCCAAGGACCACGGTGAAGCCTTCAACATGCTCGAAAGCGGCCGCGCCGTGGCCTTCATGATGGACGACGCCCTGCTGGCCGGTGAAATGGCCAAGGCCAAGAAGCCTGCCGACTGGGTCATCACCGGCACGCCACAGTCGTACGAAATCTACGGCTGCATGGTGCGCAAGGACGACCCGGCCTTCAAGAAAGCGGTCGACGAGGCCATCGTCGCCTACTTCAAGTCGGGTGAAGTCAACAAGAGCTACGACAAGTGGTTCCAGCAGCCGATCCCGCCAAAGGGCCTGAACCTGCAGTTCCCGATGAGCGACGAGCTGAAGAAGCTGATCGCCGAGCCGACCGACAAGGCGGCGGACGAGAAGAAGTCCTGACCTCCGGCAAATAGTGGCCTGAAGCGCCTCCGCGCGAATCCATCCAACAGGCCACTTAGTTAGTGTCTAACCTTTACATCCGAGGGCGTCGAACGCCCCCGGGTGTATCGAGGTGCCCGTGAAACAACCGTCTGAGGGGAAATCCCGATGAATTACAACTGGGACTGGGGCGTGTTCTTCAAGTCCACTGGCGTGGGCAGCGAAACCTATCTGGACTGGTACATCAGCGGTCTGGGCTGGACAATCGCCATCGCCATCTCCGCCTGGATCATCGCCTTGCTGCTGGGCTCGCTGCTCGGCGTGATGCGTACCGTACCCAACCGTCTGGTGTCAGGGATCGCCACCGCCTACGTCGAACTGTTCCGCAACGTGCCGCTGCTGGTGCAACTGTTCATCTGGTACTTCCTGGTGCCGGACCTGCTGCCAGAAGGCCTGCAGGAATGGTTCAAGCAGGACCTCAACCCGACCACCTCGGCACTGATCAGCGTGGTCATCTGCCTCGGCCTGTTCACCGCCGCCCGTGTCTGCGAGCAGGTGCGCACCGGCATCCAGGCGCTGCCCCGCGGCCAGGAGTCGGCCGGGCGCGCGATGGGCTTCAGCCTCCCGCAGATCTACATGAACGTGCTGCTGCCCCAGGCCTACCGGATCATTATTCCGCCGCTCACCTCGGAATTTTTGAACGTGTTCAAGAACTCCTCGGTGGCCTCGCTGATCGGCCTGATGGAGCTGCTGGCGCAGACCAAGCAGACTGCCGAGTTCTCCGCGAACCTGTTCGAAGCATTCACCCTGGCCACCCTGATCTACTTCACCCTGAACATGGGCCTGATGCTGCTCATGCGCATGGTCGAGAAGAAAGTCGCGGTACCGGGCCTGATTTCCGTGGGAGGCAAGTAAATGGACATGGATTTCAGTGAAATCATCCCGGCCCTGCCCGCCCTCTGGGACGGCATGGTCCTGACCCTGCAACTGATGGTCATGGGCGTGGTCGGCGGTATTGCCCTGGGTACCATCCTTGCCCTGATGCGCCTGTCGTCGAACAAGCTGCTAGCTAATATCGCTGGCGCCTACGTCAACTACTTCCGCTCCATCCCGCTGCTGCTGGTGATCACCTGGTTCTACCTGGCGGTGCCGTTCGTGCTGCGCTGGATCACCGGCGAAGACACCCCGGTGGGCGCCTTCACCTCCTGCGTCGTGGCCTTCATGATGTTCGAGGCGGCCTACTTCTGCGAAATCGTCCGCGCCGGCGTGCAGTCGATCTCCAAGGGCCAGATGGGCGCCGCGCAGGCGCTGGGCATGAGCTACGGCCAGTGCATGCGCCTGATCATCCTGCCCCAGGCGTTTCGCAAGATGACCCCGCTGCTTTTGCAACAGAGCATCATCCTGTTCCAGGACACCTCGCTGGTCTACACCGTCGGCCTGATCGATTTCCTCAACTCGGCCCGCTCCAACGGCGACATCATCGGGCGCTCCCATGAGTTCCTGATCTTCGCCGGTGTCGTCTACTTCCTCATCAGCTTCTCCGCTTCCTGGTTGGTCAAGCGCCTGCAAAAAAGGATCGCCGTATGATTTCCATCAAGAACGTCAACAAGTGGTACGGGGACTTCCAGGTGCTGACCGACTGCAGCACCGAGGTCAAGAAGGGGGAAGTGGTGGTCGTGTGCGGCCCGTCCGGCTCGGGCAAGTCGACCCTGATCAAGTGCGTCAACGCACTGGAACCCTTCCAGAAGGGCGACATCGTGGTCGACGGGACCTCCATCGCCGACCCGAAGACCAACCTGCCCAAGCTGCGTTCGCGGGTGGGCATGGTGTTCCAGCACTTCGAGCTGTTCCCTCACCTGTCGATCACCGAGAACCTGACCATCGCCCAGCGCAAGGTGCTCGGCCGCAGCGAGGCGGAAGCCACCAAGAAAGGCCTGGCCCTGCTCGACCGCGTAGGCCTCGGCGCCCACGCCAAGAAGCATCCCGGCCAGCTGTCCGGTGGCCAGCAGCAGCGCGTGGCGATCGCTCGCGCCCTGTCGATGGACCCGATCGTCATGCTGTTCGACGAACCGACCTCGGCGCTGGACCCGGAGATGGTCAACGAAGTGCTCGACGTGATGGTCGAGCTGGCCCACGAAGGCATGACCATGATGTGCGTAACCCACGAGATGGGCTTTGCGCGCAAGGTCGCCAACCGGGTGATCTTCATGGACAAGGGCCACATCATCGAGGATTGCCAGAAGGAAGACTTCTTCGGCAACCCCGAAGGCCGCCACGAACGCACTCAACACTTCCTCAGCAAGATCCTGCAACACTAAGCAGGCGCTGCTGCCCGGCGCTGCCGGGCAGCGGATGCTGGTGGTGACAAGGCCACTGTGATGAAATGCGACCCCTCGCTCCTTCGCCCTGCCCAGCCTGCCGTGAAATCCCGTCTGATCCGCCAACTGCTCCTCCCGCCCCTGGTCATTCTACTGATGGTTGGGCTGGGCTTCGTTGGCTTCTTGATCAGCGAGAGCAACGGCATCCGCACCCTCAGCGAGAACGGCGAGCGCCAGCTGGAGCTGCACGCCCGTACCGTCGAAAGCGAAATCAGCAAGTACACCTACCTGCCCAGCCTGCTGGAGTTGGAAGACAGCGTCTCGCGCCTGCTCACCGACCCCGAGGCCGGTGACCGTCAGGCCGTCAACGAATACCTCGAGGGCCTGAACCGGCGCAGCCGCAGCCGGGCGATCTTCGTCCTCGACACCAACGGCAGGGTCCAGGCCACCAGCAACTGGCGCGACGCCGACTCCTTCCTCGGCGAGGACCTGGCGTTTCGCGCCTACTTCCAGGTCGCCGTGCGCGGCGAGCCGGGGCGCTTCTACGGCATCGGCAGCACCACCGGCGAGGCCGGCTACTACCTGGCACACGGGTTGGAGGAACACGGCAAGATCATCGGCGTGGCGGTGATCAAAGTTCGCCTGGACACCCTTGAGGAGCGCTGGCAGCGTGCCCGTCTGGAGGCCTTTGTCAGCGACGAGAACGGCATCATCATTCTCTCCAGCGACCCGGCCCGGCGCCTGAAATCAGTACGCCCGCTCACCCCGCAGATCAAGGAGCGCCTCGCGCGCAGCCTGCAATACTACTGGTGGCCGCTCAACGAACTGCAACCGCTGGCCCGCGAAACCCTGGCCGACGGCGTGGAAAAGCTCACCTTCCCGGCCAACAGCGAGACCGACCAGGGCAAGCAACGTGAAGTCTCCTACCTGGCCCAGACCCGCCGCCTGGTCGACACCCCCTGGCATTTCACCCTGCTCACCCCGCTGCAGGACCTGCGCCGCGAATCGATGATGCAGGGCATCCTGGTGGGCGTGGCCTTCGCCCTGCTGGCGATCCTGGCCATCGCCTGGAACGAGCGGCGCAAGGTGATCGCCACCCGCCTGGCCGCCCGCGAGGCCCTGGAAGAGGCCAACAGCCAGCTGGAACGCAAGATCACCGAGCGCACCGCCGACCTGCGCGCCAGCAACGAACGGCTCAAGGGCCAGATCCGCGAGCGCCGCCACGCCGAGCAGACCCTGCGCCACGCCCAGGACGAACTGGTTCAGGCCGGCAAGCTGGCGGCCATCGGGCAGATGTCCACCAGCATTGCCCATGAGTTGAACCAGCCGCTGGCGGCCTTGCGCACCCTGTCCGGCAACACCGTGCGCTTCCTCGAACGCGGCGCGCTGGAAACCGCCAGCGCCAACCTGCGCACCATGAACGACCTGATCGACCGCATGGGCCGCATCACCGCCAGCCTGCGCTCGTTCGCCCGACGTGGCGACGACAGCGGCCAGGCCTCGCTAGAAAAGGCGGTGGAGGCTACCTTGCAGGTGCTGGCCAACCGCATCAGCGCCTGCCACCTGCAACTGCACCGACAGTTCGACGATCAACTGCTGGCCATCGACCAGACCCGGCTGGAACAGATCCTGGTCAACCTGATCGGCAACGCCCTCGACGCCATGGCCACCCAACCCCTGCCGCAACTGTGGCTCGAAGGCGAGACGCAGGGCGATAAGTATCGCCTGCGGGTGCTCGACAACGGCCACGGCATCGATGCCGAGGCGCGCAAGCACCTGTTCGAACCTTTCTTCACCACCAAACCGGGCGAGCATGGCCTGGGCCTGGGCCTGACCCTGTCGGCGAGCCTGGCCACCGCCGCCAAGGGTACACTGAGCGTCGAACATCCCGCCGGTGGCGGCACCGCGTTCGTGCTTGCCCTGCCCCTGGTCACGCCCCCTAGCGAATTGGCTGAGCCTCTATGAAACAAGCACCTCTCACCGTCCTGATCGTCGAAGACGACCCGCACGTGCTGCTCGGCTGCCAGCAGGCGCTGGCCCTGGAAGACATCGCCTGCGAAGGCGTCGGCAGCGCCGAGCAGGCCCTGGAGCGCATCGGCGACGACTTTGCCGGCATCGTCGTCAGCGATATCCGCCTGCCGGGCATCGATGGCCTGGAGCTACTCAACCGCCTCAAGGCCCGCGACCGCAGCCTGCCGGTGGTGCTGATCACCGGCCACGGCGACATCGACATGGCGGTCGGCGCCATGCGCAACGGCGCCTACGACTTCATGGAGAAACCCTTCTCGCCGGAGCGTCTGGTCGAGGTGGTGCGCCGGGCACTGGAACAGCGCGGCCTGTCTCGCGAGGTATTCGCCCTGCGCCGCCAACTGGCCGAACAGAGCAGCCTGGAAGGGCGTATCATCGGCCGCTCGCCGGCCATGGAGCAACTGCGCGAACTGATCGCCAACGTCGCCGACACCTCGGCCAACGTGCTGATCGAAGGCGAGACCGGCACCGGCAAGGAGCTGGTCGCCCGCTGCCTGCACGACTTCAGCCGGCGCCAGGGCCAGCCGTTCGTGGCGCTGAACTGCGGCGGCCTGCCGGAGAACCTGTTCGAAAGCGAGATCTTCGGCCACGAGGCCAATGCCTTCACCGGTGCCGGCAAGCGTCGCATCGGCAAGATCGAGCACGCCAATGGCGGCACGCTTTTCCTCGACGAGGTGGAGAGCATGCCGATCAACCTGCAGATCAAGCTGCTGCGCGTGCTGCAGGAGCGCACCCTGGAGCGCCTGGGCTCGAACCAGAGCATCCCGGTGGACTGCCGGGTGATCGCCGCTACCAAGTCCGACCTCGCCACCCTGGGCCAGAGCGGCCAGTTCCGCAGCGACCTGTACTACCGGCTCAACGTCGTTACCCTGGAGCTGCCACCACTGCGTGAGCGTCGCGAAGACATCCTGCAACTGTTCGAGCACTTCCTGCAGCAATCTGCCCTGCGCTTCGACCGCGAAGCGCCAGCGCTAGACAGCCAGACCCTGTCGCGGCTGATGGCTCACGACTGGCCGGGCAACGTGCGCGAGCTGCGCAACGTCGCCGAGCGCCATGCCCTGGGGCTGCCCGCATTCAAGAAGGGCCCAAGCGGCGGCGCCAGCCAGGGCCTGGGTTTTGCCGAGGCGGTGGAAGCGTTCGAACGCAACCTGCTCAGCGACGCCCTGCAGCGCACCGGCGGCAACCTCAGCCAGGCCAGCTTGGAGCTGGGCATGGCCAAGACCACGCTGTTCGACAAAGTGAAGAAGTACGGCCTCGGCTGATCGGCAACCCCAATCCTGGAATGAAAACGTGGACCTGGTATTCAAAGCGGCCCTGGGCGCCGGGGTGGTGGTGCTCCTGGCAATCCTGTCGAAGACCCGCAACTATTACATTGCCGGCTTGGTGCCGCTGTTTCCCACCTTTGCCCTGATCGCCCACTATATCGTCGGCAAGGGGCGGTCGCTGGAAGACCTGAAGGCCACCATCCTGTTCGGCATGTGGTCGATCATTCCCTACTTCGTCTATCTGGCGACGCTCTACGTGCTGGTCGATCGCCTGCGCCTGGAAGCTTCGCTGGTGCTGGCCACTGTGGCCTGGCTGATGGCGGCGACAGTGCTGGTGAGCGTTTGGGTAAGGATGCATTGAACCTATCGCGAAACGATGCTGGAAGCGGGCCTGCGGCGAGAGCCTTTAAAGCCGGGCAATATGCGTGACATCCTGTCGATGCGCCTGCAGGTAGGGTAGAACCGCCCCCAACAACGGCGCCTTGAACGGCTCCTGAAAGCGATGCGCCAGCCCAGGAATCAGCCGCAACTGGCTACCCTGGATATGCGCCGCCAGATGCACCCCGTGCATCACTGGCAACAAGGGATCGGCGGTGCCGTGCACCACCAGCGTCGGCACCCGCAATTGATTGAGCAGTTCGACCCGGCTGGGTTCGGCAAGGATCGCCATGATCTGGCGTTTGACCCCTTCCGGATTGAACGCCCGGTCATAGGCCACGGCAGCTTGTTCCAGCAGCGCGGCACGGTCATCCCGCACCTCGGGGCTGCCCAGTGCCGCCAGCAGATCGGCCTGCTGCTCGATGGCCACCTCGCGGCTCGGCGCACTGCGCCGCGCCAGCAACTGCACCAAAGCCGGATCCGGCGCCGGCAGGCCGGCAGCGCCCGAACTGGACATCACCAGGGTCAGGCTGCTCACCCGCTCCGGGGCCATCGCCGCCAGGTGCTGCGCGATCATGCCGCCCATGCTCACCCCCAGCACATGAAACTGACGGATCCCCAGGGCATCCATCAGGCGCAAACCGTCACCGGCCATGTCGGTGAGGGTATAAGGCGCCGACACCGGCAGCCCCAGCTTGTAGCGCAGCAGTTCGACGGTCAGGTTGGCCGAGGCAGGCAGTTGGTTCCAGCGCGACAGGCCGACATCGCGGTTGTCGTAGCGGATCACCCTGAAACCCTGGCGACACAAGGCCTCGACCACATCGTCCGGCCAGTGGATCAACTGCCCGCCCAGGCCCATGACCAGCAACAGCGCCGGGTCACGGGGCGCGCCGACGCTCTGGTAGACCAGGCTCAGTTCACCCAGTTCGGCCCGTTGCACCGGCACATGGACGTCGCAGCGACCCTCGGCGAAACTCGCCGGCACGCTGACCAGCAGCAAGAAGAAAAGCAGTAAAGCCCGCATGAAAGAAACACCAGAATGCAGATCCCCAGTAGAGCGCGAGTCTGATGAAATCCGTTCGGGCGCGCTGCCACAAAACCGTGACAGTTTCGTGAACCCGGCCGAGCGGTCGTGTATATCCGGTTGTCGACAGCACAGTGCAACATGAGGGAAACTCAACGCCAACTCGTTTTAGTTCAAAGAATGCTCACGGAGCCGTCGTGCTGGAAATCCGCCACCTGAAAACCCTTCATGCCCTACGCGAAGCCGACAGCCTTGTGGAGGCCGCCGAGCGCCTGCACCTGACCCAGTCAGCGCTGTCACACCAGTTCAAGGAGTTGGAAGAGCGCCTGGGCCTGCCGCTGTTCGTGCGCAAGACCAAGCCCATCCGCTTCACCAGCGCCGGCCTGCGCCTGCTGCAACTGGCCGACGCCACCCTGCCGCTGCTGCGCGGCGCCGAGCGCGATATCGCCCGCCTGGCCGGCGGCACCGCCGGACGCCTGCACATGGCCATCGAGTGCCACAGCTGCTTCCAATGGCTGATGCCGACCATCGACCAGTTCCGCGACGCCTGGCCGGAGGTGGAACTGGACCTGGCCTCGGGCTTCGCCTTCGCCCCGCTGCCGGCCCTGGCCCGTGGCGACCTGGACCTGGTGGTGACCTCCGACCCCGTGGACCTGGCCGGCATCACCTACGTGCCGCTATTCACCTATGAGGCCATGCTCGCCGTGGCCAACCAGCATGCGCTGGCCAGCAAGCCGTTCATCGTGCCCCAGGACCTGCTCGATCAGACCCTGATCACCTACCCAGTGGAGCGCGACCGCCTGGACATCTTCACCCGTTTCCTGGAGCCGGCCGACATCGAGCCGGCGGCGGTGCGCACCTCGGAGCTGACGGTGATGATGATGCAACTGGTGGCCAGCGGCCGCGGCGTGTGCGGCATGCCGCACTGGGCGCTGCACGAGTACAGCTCGCGGGGCTACGTGAAGGGCAAGCGCCTGGGCGAGAAAGGGTTGTTCGCCACGCTCTACGCCGCAGTGCGCACCGACATGCTCGATGCGCCATACATGCGCGACTTCCTGCTGACCGCCAAGGACACCTCGTTCGCCACCCTGGACGGGGTCAGCGCGGTACGTTGAGGCCTTCGCGCCACAGCGGCAGGATCAGGTCGCGAGTCAGAGGGGCCAGATCCAGGTCCGTCGCCTGGTCGGCGGACAGCCAGGTCACCTCTTCGATTTCCGCCGCCGGGCTTACCGTCTCGACGCATTGGACGCGAAACAACTCGGCCTGCACTTCGAAGCCCGGTTCGTTGGCGGCCGGGGCACTGAAACGGCCCAAGTGAACGGCCTGGGCCGGATCGACGCACAAGCCCAGCTCCTCGTGCAGCTCGCGCACCAGCGCCTGGGCCGGCGACTCGCCCGCATCGATCTTGCCGCCGGGCTGCATGAACGCCTGGGTGCCGCGTTTGCGGACCAGCAGGGTGCGGCCTTGCAGGTCGATGAGCAAAGCGGCGGCGATACGGATGGTGTTGGACATGCTGGACTCACGAGCAGATGAAGGGCCGCAGAATACCTGACCAGGCCCTATCGCGGGGCAAGCCCACGCGTAATCGGCAACTCCGGAACAGGCGGACGAACGGCCCCTTGCCAAGTCGCCGGCAACCCGCCATAACCAACCCATGAACCTCCCTGCCCCGCAACACCCGGTGCTCGGCCTGTTCCACCCCGCCGTCGCCACCTGGTTCCACCAGCGATTCGCCACGGTCACCGAGGCCCAGGCCGGCGCCTGGCCGTTGATCCACGGTGGCCAGTCGATGCTGCTGGCCGCCCCGACCGGCTCGGGCAAGACCCTCAGCGCCTTCCTCGCCGTGCTCGACGAGCTGTTTCGCCAGGGCCTGGCACAAGGCGGCGAACTGCCGGCGCAGACCCTGGTCGTCTACGTCTCACCGCTCAAGGCGCTGTCCAATGACATCCGCTTGAACCTCGACGCGCCGCTCGCAGGCATCGGCGGGCAACTCGAACAGTCTGGTCTCAAAGCCCCGCGCATCACCACCGCCGTACGCACCGGCGATACCCCGCAGAAGGAGCGCGCGGCCATGCGCAAGCTGGCGCCGCATATCCTGGTGACCACGCCGGAATCACTCTATGTGCTGATGGGCTCGGCCTCGGGCCGCGAGGGGCTGGCCAACGTGCACACGGTGATCGTCGACGAGATCCACGCGCTGGCCGGCAACAAGCGCGGTTGCCACCTGGCGCTGACCCTTGAGCGTCTGCAGGCCCTGACTGGCCGGCCGCTGCGGCGCATCGGCCTGTCCGCCACGCAGCGCCCAGTGGAGCGCGTGGCGCGTTTCCTGGTCGGGCAGGAACGTCCCTGCGCCATCGTCGATATCGGCCATGCCCGCCATCGTGACCTGGCCCTGGAAGTGCCACCCGTGCCGCTGGGCGCGGTGATGGCCACGGATGTCTGGGACCTGGTCTACGACCGCCTCGCCACCCTCGCCCGCGAGCACCGCACCACCCTGGTGTTCGTCAACACCCGGCGCCTGGCCGAGCGCCTGACCCGTCACCTTGGCGAGCGCCTGGGCAACCACGCGGTGGCAGCGCACCACGGCAGCCTGGCCAAGGAGCATCGCCTGGCCGCCGAGCAGCGCCTCAAGGGCGGCGAACTGCAGGTGCTGGTGGCCACCGCCTCGCTGGAGCTGGGAATCGATATCGGTGAGGTCGACCTGGTCTGCCAGATCGCCTCACCGGGTTCGATCGCTGCCTTCCTGCAGCGCGTCGGACGCTCCGGCCACCAGGTCGACGGCGTGCCCAAGGGGCGCCTGTTTCCCACCTCACGGGACGATTTGATCGAGTGTGTCGCCCTGCTCGACTGCGTGCGCCAGGGCGAGCTGGACGAACTGCACATCCCGGCGGCGCCACTGGATGTACTGGCCCAGCAGATCATCGCCGAGGTCGGCAACCAACCGTGGGAAGAACGGGCGCTGTTCGACCTGCTACGCCGAGCCAGTCCCTACGCCCTGCTCGACGAAGGCCACTACCAGGCCCTGCTGCGCATGCTTGCCGAGGGCTTCAACGGTCGCCAGGGCATCCGCAGCGCCTACCTGCACCGTGATGCGCTGAACCACACCCTGCGTGGGCGCCGTGGCAGCCAGTTGACCGCCCTGACCAGCGGCGGCACCATCCCCGAAACCGCCGACTATGCCGTGCTGCTCGAACCCCAGGCGCTGAACATCGGCAGCGTCAACGAAGACTTCGCGGTGGAGAGCATCGCCGGCGATATCTTCCAGCTGGGCAATGCCTCCTATCGCATCCTGCGGGTCGAACCTGGTCGAGTGCGGGTCGAAGACGCCCACGGCCTGCCGCCGACCATCCCGTTCTGGCTGGGGGAGGCGCCGGGGCGCAGTGACGAGCTGTCCGCCGCGGTGGCCCGCCTGCAGCAGCGGATCGACCTGCAATTGCAGGCCAGCGATGGTCCGCAGATGCGCGCCTGGCTGCAAGCGACCTATACCCTGGATGAAACCTGCGCCGCGCAACTGCTCGACTACCTGGGCCGCACCTGGCAGGTGCTGGGCGCCCTGCCTTCGCAGCAGACACTGGTCATGGAGCGCTTCTTCGACGAGTCCGGCGGTACCCAGCTGATCATTCACTCGCCCTTCGGCAGCCGGGTCAACCGGGCCTGGGGCCTGGCCCTGCGCAAGCGCTTCTGCCGTACGTTCAATTTCGAGCTGCAGGCGGCGGCCAGCGAGGACGCCATCGTGCTGTCGCTGTCCACCAGCCACAGCTTCGCCCTGGACGAAGTGTGGCGCTACCTGCACAGCAGCACCGCGGAGCCGATCCTGGTCCAGGCCCTGCTCGATGCGCCGCTGTTCGGCGTGCGCTGGCGCAGGAATGCGGCGGTGGCCCTGGCGTTGCCGCGCTATGTGGGCGGACGCAAGGTGGCGCCGCAGATCCAGCGCATGAAGGGCGAGGACTTGGTTGCCGCAGTGTTCCCCGACCAGATCGCCTGCCTGGAAAACATTGTCGGCGAACGCCAGATCCCCGATCACCCGCTGGTGCAACAGACCCTCGACGACTGCCTGCACGAGGCCATGGACAGCGAGGGCTGGCTGGCGTTGTTGCGGCGCATGGAAAACGACGAGGTGCGCCTGCTCAGTCGCGACCTGTCGGCCCCGTCGCCGCTGGCATCCGCCATCCTCAACGCTCGGCCCTATACCTTCCTCGATGACGCGCCCTTGGAGGAACGGCGTACCCAGGCCGTGCTCAACCGACGCTGGAACGAGGTGCACAGCGCCGACGACCTGGGTGCGCTGGACGGCGATGCCATCGCCGCGGTACAGGCCGAGGCCTGGCCACAGGCGAGCAACGCTGACGAAATGCATGAGGCGCTGATGAGCCTGGGTGCCATTGCCCAACCTGAAGTCGAGGTCAATCACGGTTGGTCGCAGCTGCTGTTGCAGCTGGCCAAGGCAGGGCGTGCCTGTCATCTGGATGTTGGGGAGCGACGCCTGTGGTTCGCCCGCGAGCGCCTGCAAGCGATGCGGATCCTGTATCCCGAGGCACGCCCGGCCCCGGACGTTGCGGTGCTGCCGGGTTTCGCCGATGTATGGGACCTCGACACGGCCCTGGTCGAGTTGCTGCGCGCCCGACTCAGTGGCTTCGGGCCGCTAACCTTGCCCGAGCTCATCGATCCGCTTGCACAGGCAGCGGGTAATGCCGAACAGGCCCTGGCCCGCCTGGAAGGCGAAGGCTATGTGATGCGTGGCCACTTCAGCCCAGGCCAGACCGGCCCGCAGTGGTGCGAGCGGCATCTACTGGCACGCATCCACCGCTACACGGTCAAGCGCCTGCGCCAGGAAATCGAGCCGGTCAGCCTGCAGGACTTCATGAGGTTTTTGTTCGACTGGCAGCACCTGGGCGGCGAAACACGCCTGCGCGGGCCGCAGGCGCTGGGCGAAGTGCTCGCCCAACTGCAAGGTTTCCCAGCCGCCGCCGGGGCCTGGGAAAGCGACCTGTTGCCGGCACGGATCAAGGGCTACAGCCCGCACTGGCTGGACGACGCCTGTCGCAGTGGCCAGTGGGCCTGGAGCCGGCTGGCGTCCACGCTGTCAGCCAGCACCCTGGCCAGCACGCCGCTGGTGCTGCTGCCCCGCGAGCACCTGGAACTGTGGCGCAGCCTGGCGCCCACTCCGGACCTCGAACAACTGGGTGCACGCGCACGGCGGGTGTTGCAGACGCTGCAGGAACAAGGCGCCTTGTTCTTCGATGAGCTGGCCCACGAAGCTCATCTGCTACCCAGCGAGCTGGAGTCGGCCCTGCAGGAGCTGGTCGGATCGGGCTTGGCCAGCGCCGATGCTTTCAGTGGCCTGCGCAGCCTGATCACTCCGGCGGCCAAGCGCGCTTCGCGTAACAGCCGCCGCGGCCATCCGGCGCTGTCGAGCAGCATGGTCCACGCCGGACGCTGGGCGCTGCTGCGCCGTTCGAGCGTTGCAGTGGATGCAGGCAAGCGCCTGGAGCATGTCGCCCGCAGCCTGCTGCGCCGCTATGGCGTCGTCTGCTGGCGCCTGCTGGAGCGCGAGAGCGATGTGCTGCCGCCGTGGCGCGACCTGTTGCGCTGCTACCACCGCCTCGAGGCCCGCGGCGAGATCCGTGGCGGGCGCTTTATCGCCGGGCTGGCGGGGGAGCAGTTCGCCTTGCCCGAAGCGGTGGGGCTATTGCGCCAGGTACGCAGGCGCTCACCGCAAGGCGAGCTGGTGGTGGTCAGCGGCTGCGATCCGTTGAACCTGGTGGGTACCTTGTTGCCTGGGGCCAAGGTAACGGCGGTGGCGGGCAACCGCGTCCTGTACCGGGAGGGTGTCGCGGTGGCCACCCGGGTGGCGGGCAAGTACCAGTTTCTTGTCGATGCGCCAGCCACCGAACAGGCGCAATGGCGCCAGCATCTGTTGCGCGACGCACCGTCTGTTTGACTACGCGATCAACGCTTGGCCTGGAAACCGGCGAAGCGCTTGTTGAACCCGGCCACCCGCCCTTCGACCGTGGTCTTGCGCTGCTGCCCGGTGTACACCGGATGCGAGGCACTGGAGACATCCAGCGCCACGTACGGATAGGTCTGCCCATCGCTGTGCACCTGGGTGCGGTCGGTCTCGACGGTCGAGCCGATCAGGAAGAACACATCGGCGGCAGTGTCGTGGAACAGCACGGGGCGATAGGCAGGGTGGATACCAGCTTTCATGGGGGCAATCTCCTGTAAGTTATGGATACTTTATAACATATCTCATCGCGAATGATTTTCGATACCCCAATTTTCATTTTTCCCCCAGCGCCCAAACGGGCTATGGTCGGGGTTTGCCCCAGGCCCCTGAGCCTGACCGAGCCATTCGCAAGGACACCGTATGAGCCTGTCACTCCTCAGCCGTTACGCCTTCTTCGCCGCCTGCGTGCTGTTCACCCTCGCCAGCCTGCCGTTCCTCGCCCACGACTGGTTGTGGCCGTTCACCCTGACCACCGGGGTACTCAGCCTGATTGGCGTGTTCGACCTGCTCCAGCAACGCCACGCGGTCCGTCGCAACTACCCGATCCTGGGCAACATCCGCTACCTGGTCGAGGGCATCCGCCCGGAGATCCGCCAGTACCTGCTGGAATCCGACAGCGACGCGCTGCCCTTCTCCCGCGCCCAGCGCTCACTGGTCTACGCCCGGGCCAAGAACGAAGCCTCGGACAAACCCTTCGGTACCTTGATCGACGTCTACGAGTCGGGCTTCGAGTTCATCGGCCACTCCATGCGCCCCGCGCCGTTGGCCGACCCGGCGAGCTTTCGCGTCAGCGTCGGCGGCCCGCAGTGCACCCAGCCGTACTCGGCGTCGATCTTCAACATCTCGGCCATGAGCTTCGGCTCGCTCAGCGCCAACGCCATCCGGGCCCTCAACCAGGGCGCCAAGCTGGGCAATTTCCACCACGACACCGGCGAAGGCAGCATCAGCCCCTACCACCGCGAACATGGCGGCGACCTGGTCTGGGAACTGGGCAGCGGCTACTTCGGCTGCCGCACCGCGGACGGCCGCTTCGACCCCGAGCGCTTCGCCGTCCAGGCGCAGAACCCGCAGGTGCGGATGATCGAGATCAAGATGAGCCAGGGCGCCAAGCCCGGCCATGGCGGCATCCTGCCCAAGCACAAGGTGACCCGGGAAATCGCCGAGACCCGTGGCGTCATGATGGGCGAGGACTGCATCTCGCCATCACGCCACAGCGCCTTCTCGACCCCGATCGAGATGATGCAGTTCATCGCCCAGCTGCGTGAGCTGTCCGGCGGCAAGCCGGTGGGCTTCAAGTTCTGCCTGGGCCACCCATGGGAATTCATGGGCATCGCCAAGGCCATGCTGGAGACCGGCATCCTGCCCGACTTCATCGTCGTCGACGGCAAGGAAGGCGGCACCGGCGCCGCCCCGGTGGAGTTCACCGACCATATCGGCGTGCCGCTGCGCGAGGGCCTGCTGTTCGTGCACAACACCCTGGTCGGCCTGAACCTGCGCGACAAGATCAAGCTCGGCGCCAGCGGCAAGATCGTCAGCGCCTTCGACATCGCCAGCGTGCTGGCCATCGGCGCCGACTGGGCCAACTCGGCGCGCGGTTTCATGTTCGCCATCGGCTGCATCCAGTCGCAGAGCTGCCACACCAACAAGTGCCCGACCGGCGTGGCCACCCAGGACGCCCTGCGCCAGCGTGCGCTGGTGGTGCCGGACAAGGCCCAGCGGGTGCTGAACTTCCACCACAACACCCTGCGCGCCCTGGCCGAGATGCTCGCCGCGGCGGGCCTGGAACATCCGGCGCAATTGGAGGCCAAGCACCTGGTGCGGCGCATCTCGGCCACCGAGATCAAGCTGTTCTCGCAGATGCACGTGTTCCTCAAGCCGGGCGAACTGCTCACCGGCGAGGTCAATGGGCAGTTTTATTCGCGGATGTGGCAGTTGGCCCGGGCCGACAGTTTCGAGCCGCATAGCGAGGTGGCGGCCTGATCGGCCACGCGATGAGGGCCATACAAAAACAAAGCCCCGGCACTGGCCGGGGCTTTGTTCATCAGGAGGCGGTACTCGCCACGCCTTGGGCCTCTTTCGGCGCCAGACGGAAGGTGTAGTACAGCGCCGTCAGCAGCACCAGGAATGCCGGACCGATGTACAAGGCCACGCGGGTATCCGGGAAGTACGCCATCAGCCCCACCACCAGTACCAGGAACGCCAGCGCCAGGTACGAACTCAACGGCCACAGCCACATGCGGTATTTCAGCGCGTTGCGCTCGGCGGTACTCAGCCCGGCGCGGAACTTCAGTTGCGCCAGCAGGATCATCACCCAGGTCCAGATCGCGCCGAAAGTGGCGATCGAGGTCACCCAGACGAACACCTTCTCCGGCACCAGGTAGTTGGCCAGCACGCCCAGCAGCAGCGCGGCGATCGACAGCAGCAGCGCGTTGCGCGGCACGCCGCTCTTCGAGGTACGGGCGAAAGTGGCCGGGGCCTGGCCGTTCTGCGCCAGGCTGTAGAGCATGCGCCCGGTGCTGAAGATACCGCCGTTGCACGACGACAGCGCGGCGGTGATCACCACGAAGTTGATGATGCCGGCGGCGGTCTTGATGCCGAGGCGCTCGAAGGTCATCACGAACGGGCTGCCCTGGCTGCCGATCTCGTTCCACGGATAGATCGACAGGATCACGAACAGCGCGCCCACATAGAACAGCAGGATGCGCCAGAACACCGAGCCAATGGCCTGGGGGATGGTCTTCTGCGGGTTGCGCGCTTCGCCGGCGGTCAGGCCGATCATTTCCACGCCCAGGTAGGCGAACATCACCATCTGCAGCGACATCAGCACGCCGGTCACGCCATTGGGCATGAAGCCGCCGTTGCGCCACAGGTTGGAGATACCCATGGCCACGCCGTCGTTACCGAAACCGAAGGCGATGATGCCAATACCGCCGAGCACCATGGCGATGATGGTGACGATCTTGATCAGGGCAAACCAGAACTCGAACTCGCCGAACGCCTTGACCGCAATCAGGTTGATCGCGCCCATGCTGCCCAGGGCCATCAGCGCCCAGATCCAGCGCGGCACATCGGGGAACCAGATGCCCATGTAGATGGCCACCGCGGTGATCTCGGCGACGCAGGTCACCAGCCACAGGAACCAATAGTTCCAGCCGGTGAGGAAGCCCGCCAGGGGGCCGAGGTAGTCTTGCGCGTAGCGGCTGAAGGAGCCTGCCACCGGGTTGTGCACGGCCATCTCGCCGAGGGCGCGCATGATCACCAGGATGGCCAGGCCACCGATGATGTAGGAGAGCATGATGGCGGGGCCGGCCATTTCGATGGCCTTGGCCGATCCCAGGAACAGGCCGACGCCGATACAGGCGCCAAGGGCCATCAGACGGATGTGCCGTTCGCCCAGCTCGCGCTTGAGCGGGCCGCCCTGGACGGACGCGTCGTGGGCAGGATGGTTGCCGACTGGCATAGCAATACAACCTCATTTTGTTATTGGATTTGACCTTCGTGCAGCACCGACCACGCCGATAGGCGGGGCGTCGTCTCGCCAGGCCGCGTTGTGGGCGGCCTGTCCACCGGACGCGGGGCGCCGGCGGGTCGAAGGGGGCGAGCAGTATAGGAAGCCAATTGCAGGGCTTTTCACTATATAAAACGGGATATTTGGCGAGAATTCTCGGCAAAAAGCCCTTAACCGGAGGGGCATTCTGGCCTCGCTCCACCCATGCACAGGAATGGGGCAGCTACATTAACAACATTGCCGAAGAATGGAAGTCGCACCAAAGGCGCATGTTCATACGCTATCGCTCGAAGCTTCTTACAAATTTTTCACCAAACTTGGCCAGCGTCTAAGCTTCAGACAAGCAACGCGAAAACACCTGGCCGGACTCAAGACTATGGGCGCACTGTGGCAATCGGAACCAACCAGAACGGAAGCACCCAAAGCACCTCAGGCTGAAGCCCCCTTGCCCAAGACCCCACGTCAGCGCCGCCTGTGGTGGCGCCTGATCCTGCTCATCCTGTTGATCGGCCTGGTCGCGGTGGGCCTTGCCGCCTATGACGAATTCCAGACCTCGCGCCTGCAATCGCGTGAGTTCAGCCGCCTGGCCGGTACCCTCACCTACGCCCTTGAGCCCGGCCCGAGCGATGCCATCGTCTACCCGGGCGAGGGTCCGTTCGACAGGCGCCTGGGCTACAGCGCCCTGGGCGAATTCCTGCCGCGACTGCTCAAGCGCGACTACCTGATCAACCAGCAGGTGCGTTTCTCCCCGGCGCTGATGAACTACGTCGATCACGGCCTGTTCGTCCCCTATGTGGAGAAGATCCAGGCTGGCCTGTCGATCACCGACTGCCGCGGCGACATGCTCTATCAATACAACTACCCGCAGCACCTGTACCCGAACTTTGCGGCGATCCCGCCGGTGATGGTCAACAGCCTGCTGTTCATCGAGAACCGCGACCTGCTCGACCCGAAAGACCCGCAGAACAACCCAGCGGTGGACTGGCCACGCTTCGCCAAGGCCGCCTATAGCCAGGTGGCCAAGTACCTGGCCCTGCCCGGGCAGTCAGCCGGCGGCAGCACCCTGGCCACCCAATTGGAGAAATACCGCCACTCGCCGGACGGGCTGACCGTCTCAGGCGCCGAGAAGATCCGCCAGATGATTTCCGCCAGCGTGCGTGCCTACCAGGGCGGCCCCGACACCACCGAGGCTCGCGAGCGCATCGTGCGCGACTACCTCAACAGCGTGCCGCTGTCGGCGGTACCCGGCCACGGCGAGGTGCACGGCATGGCCGAAGGCCTGCGGGTGTGGTACGGCGCCGACTTCGACCAGGTCAACCAGGCCCTCACCTCCACCGCCAGCGACGAAAAGAGCATGGCCGAACGCGGCTTGGCCCTGCGCCAGGTGCTGTCGCTGATGATCGCCCAGCGCCGCCCTTCGCATTACCTGTCCAAGGGCCGCATCGAACTGGCCGAGCTCACCGATTCGCACATCCGTGTACTCGCCGCCAACGGCATCATCGAGCGTGCCCTGGCCGACGCCGCCCTGGCCAGCAAGGCGGTGTACCGCGACTGGGTGGCCCAGCCGACCATCGTGCCGATTATCACCAACAAAGGCATCAGCCTGGCCCGCAACCGCCTGGCAGCCATGCTCAACCGGCCGCTTTACGACCTCGACCGCCTCGATCTGTCGGCCACCAGCACCCTGCAGGCCGACCTGCAGGTGCAGGTCAGCCAGTACCTGAAAAACCTCGCCGACCCGGTATTCGCCGCGCAGATGGGCCTGATCGGCGAACGCCTGCTCACGGCCAAGACCACCGACCAGGTGAGCTACAGCTTTACCCTGTTCGAACGTACCGCCGACGGTTCGCGGGTACGGGTGCAGACCGACAGCACCAACCAGCCCTTCGACATCAATGAAGGCAGCAAGCTCGAACTGGGCTCCACCGCCAAGCTGCGGGTGCTGACCACCTACCTGGAAATCATCGCCGAGCTGCACGACAAGTATGCCGGCAAGCCGGCGGCCGAGCTGAAGAAGGTCCCGGTGGCCGAGCTCGACCGCATCACCCAGTGGTCGCTGGAATGGCTGATGCAGAACAGCAAGAACCAAGGCCTGGATGCCATGCTCGACGCGGCGCTCGAGCGCAAGTACTCGGCCAACACCGGCGAGGCCTTCTTTACCGGTGGCGGCATGCATGTGTTCAACAACTTCCGCAAGGAAGACAACAATCGCAACCCCACGCTCAAGGATGCCCTGCGCGAGTCGATCAACCTGCCGTTCATCCGCCTGATGCGCGACATCGTGCGCTACGTCACCTATCAGCAGCCGTTCAACCGCGAACCACTGCTCAGGGACGACAGCGATCCGCGCCGCCAGGAATACCTGGCGCGCTTCGCCGACCGCGAAGGCTCCAACTACACCATGCGTTTCTGGAAGAAGTACCAGCGCAAGACCTCGCAGCAGCGCCTGGACACCTTCCTCGACAGCATGCGGGTAACCCCGCAGCGCTTGGCCGCGGTGCACCGCTACCTGTTCCCCGAGGCCGGCCAGGAGACCTTCAACGCCTTCGTTCGCGCCCACAGCAAGGAAGACAAGAAGGCCATGGCCAAGCTCACCGACGGCCGCCTGGTGGAGATGTACGAAGCCTACGGCCCGGGCAAGTACGACTTGCCTGACCAGGGCTACATCGCCAAAGTCCACCCGCTGGACCTGTGGCTGCTCGGCTACCTGCTGAAGAACCCCGGCGCCTCGCTCAAGGACGCCCTCAACGCTAGCCGCTTCGAGCGCCAGGAGGTCTACAGCTGGCTGTTCAAGAGCCGCCACCAGGGCGCCCGCGACAGCCGCATCCGCACCATGGTCGAGATCGAGGCGTTCACCGATATCCACCAGCGCTGGAAGCGCGTCGGCTACCCGTTCGACCACCTGGTACCGTCGCTGGCCACCGCCATCGGCAGCTCCGGCGACCGTCCGGCCGCGCTCTCCGAACTGGTCGGGATCATCCAGAACGACGGCGTGCGCCTGCCCACGCTGCGCATCGACACCCTGCACTTCGCCCAGAACACCCCCTACGAAACGCAGCTGATCAGCGACCCGGACCGTGGCCAGCGGATTCTCCCGGTGGAAGTCGCCCGGGCGCTCAAGGGCGCCATGTCGCAGGTGGTCGACGCCGGCACCGCGCGGCGCATCTCCGGCAGCTTCAAGCTGCACGACGGCACCCCGCTGGTGATGGGCGGCAAGACCGGCACCGGCGACAACCGCATCGAAAGCTTCGGCGCCGGCGGCCGGTTGATCGGCTCGCGTTCGCTGAACCGCACCGCGACCTTCGTGTTCTTCCTCGGCGACAACCACTTCGGCACCCTTACCGCGTTCGTCCCGGGGCGCTCGGCAGAAGCGTTCACGTTCACCTCGGCGTTGCCGGTGCAGGTGCTCAAGGGCATGGCACCGATTCTCATGCCGTATCTGGAGCCGGGCAATCCCACCGCCTGCAAGGCACCACAAGTGGCAGGCCAGTCCTGAACCATCAAAAAAACAGATGATAATCATCTGCATTTGAGGGCTTGTCTTTAGATATATCTTGAGTAATATCTTGCGATATATCTAAACAGACGGAGCCCTTCCCCATGCGCGACCACGACCCCTTCGAACGCCGTCCCGGCCGCGGCGAACGTGGCCCGCGGGTATTCGCCCCGGGCGACCTGAAGTTGCTGATGCTTTCGATGCTGGCCGAGCAACCCGGCCATGGCTACGACCTGATCCGCCAGATCGAGACCCTCTTCGACGGCAGCTACAGCCCCAGCCCCGGGGTGATCTACCCCACACTTAGCTATCTCGAGGAAGCCGAGCTGGTCACCGGCGCCATCCAGGGCAGCAAGCGCCTCTACGCCATCACCGATGCCGGCCGCAGTGCCTTGCAGGAACAGGCCGTCGCCCTCGACGGCGTGCGCATGCGCATCGAGGTTAGCAAGCGCGCCCTGCGCGGCCACGACCGGCCGCCGGAAATCCATGAAGCGGTCGGCAACCTGCGCCACGCCCTGCACATGCACAGCGGCCGCTGGACCAGCGAAGAGATCGAGCGGGTGCGCAACCTGCTCAACGACACCGCCAAGGCCATCGCCTCCGGGCCGGCCAACCTTGTTACGGAGAACACCCCATGAGCGACACCATTCATCGCGTCAACCATGAGATTCGCCAGCGCCGCCTCGAAGTGCTGCGGGTCACCGACCTCACCCCGCGCATGCGCCGCATTACTCTCGGTGGCGCGGAGCTAACCGGTTTCACCAGTGTCGGCACGGACGACCACATCAAGCTGCTGTTCGCCTGCACGCCCGAAGAGCAGCAGGCCATCGACGCGCGCAACCTGGGCCGTGATGGCGGCGCCCGGCCGACCATGCGCGAGTACACGCCACGGCGCATCGACCTGGTGAACAACCAGCTGGATATCGATTTCGTCCTGCATGGCGATGGCCCCGCCTCCACCTGGGCGGCCCAGGCCGCGCCCGGCCAGACCCTGGACATCGCCGGCCCGCGGGCCTCGATGGTGGTGCCGGATATCTTCGACAGCTACTTGCTGATCGGCGACGAGACGGCGATCCCGGCCATTGCCCGTCGCCTGGAAGAACTGCCGGCGGGCCGCCAGGTACTGGCGGTGATCCAGATCGAGGACGAGCAGGAGCGCCAGGTGCTGACGAGCAAGGCCCAGGTCGAGGTGATCTGGGTGCGCCGGCACCAGGAGGATGTGCTGGAGCGGGTGAAGCACCTGGCGTTGCCCCAGGGCCGGTTGTATGGCTGGGTGGCGCTGGAGAAGGCTCTGACCCGCCAGGCCAAGGCGCTGCTGCTGGAGAAAGGCGTTCCCGAGGATGCCCTCAAGGCTGCGGCTTACTGGCGAGCTGACGGCACTGCCGACGACGAATGATCAGAATCTGCACACCCCGTGTAGGAGCGGCCTTGCCGAGGTGTCGGCCCGGTCGGAAAGGGCTGCAAAGCAGCCCCGGGATCTCAGCGCCAAGGCAGAAATTGCCGAGGCCGCTGTGCGGCCCGTTCGCGACACAAGGCCGCTACTACAGGGATTGCATATGGCCAATCTCATGAATGCCTGCGCCAGCGATCCAACCCCAGCAATACCAACCCGATCCCCCAGAATCCCGCCAGCACCATCAGGGCATTGCCCAGCACCTGCCCATATCCCAACCGTGCCACGTCGATGAACGGATAGGGATAGACCCCAATCTCATGCCCGCGTAGCAGCACGAAGGCAAAATACAACACCGGGTACAGCGCCCAGGCCGCCAGGTGCCAGAGCCGCAATTGCCCCTTGGGCACCTCCAGCCACCAGTACAGGACGAACACCAGCGGCATCACATCGTGCAGCAGTTCGTCCGCCAGCCACTGCCAGCCCTGGGGCTGCCAAAGGTGGCGCAGCAACAGGCTGTAGGCCAGTGCCACCAGCAGAATGCTCGCGGCGATGCATGAGCTCACAGCGGGTGACAAGAACCAGCGCCTGGCCGCCGACTCGCGGCCGAACGCGGCCTGGCTGAGCACGGTGGCCACCAGCGTATTGCTCAACACCGTGAAAAAACAGAATAGGTTGACCAGCCCGCCGATCAGGCTGGCCTGCTCCTGCCAGCGCGCCAGCAGCACCAGGTACAACTGGATCGCCAGGCCCGTCCAGCCGAGGACGGCCGCCAGGGTCAGCCAGGGGCGGGGCGGCATCAGCCTTTGCGCTGCAGCTTCACGTACAGCTGCTCGACCTTTTCCCGTGCCCACGGGGTCTTGCGCAGGAAGGTCAGGCTCGACTTGATGCTCGGGTCGCTTTTGAAGCAGCGGATGTCGACGCGCTCGGCCAGGCCCTGCCATTGGTAGTGCGCCACCAGTTCGGTAAGGATCTGCTCGAGGGTCTTGCCGTGCAGCGCGTTGTGATTGGCCGTGCTCATGCCAGTGCTCCAGGTTCGGGAAGGTGCGCACCTTACACGAGTGTAGTGGCATCTACAGCCTCTACCGCTGAGCCCTGTAGGAGACTGCCCAGCCCTTCGGGCCACGCTGTCGCGCTGGAAACTGTCCTCTGTGGGAGCGGCCTTGCGTCGCGAAAGGGGCGCGCAGCGGCCCCAGGTTCTGAGCCACCATCAAAAATTGCCGGGGCTGCTGCGCAGCCCTTTCGCGACGCAAGGCCGCTCCCACAGGGCTGGACGATCGCCTACAGGGTAAACACGTTACTTCACAAAGTACTGGCCCGTGGCAAACAGCTTGTGATGAAATGTTATAAAGTAACTATTAACAATTCTGCCAAGGAACGCCACATCCCCATGCGTCACATGCCGCTGCACCTCTCTCCCCTTGCCGTCGCGCTCTGGCTGGTCTCCACCTCCAGCCAGGCCGTGGAACTGCAACCCCAGGTGATCACTGCCAACCCGCTGGGCAACGCCCAACTGGCCGCGCCCAGCACCGTCCTCGAAGGCGACGACCTGCTGCAACAGCAACACGCCAGCCTCGGTGAAACCCTCAACAAACAGCCCGGCGTCGCCTCCACCTGGTTCGGCCCCGGTGCCAGCCGCCCGGTAATCCGCGGCCTGGACGGCGACCGTATTCGTATCCTGCGCAACGGCGTCGGCGCCCTGGACGCCTCGTCGCTGTCCTACGACCACGCCGTGCCACTGGACCCGGTCACCGTCGAGCGGGTCGAGATCGTCCGCGGCCCGGCCGCCCTGCTATATGGCGGCAACGCCATCGGTGGCGTGGTCAACACCTTCGACAACCGCATCCCCGACTCGCCCATCGACGGCATCCATGGCGCGGGCGAACTGCGCTACGGCGGCGCCGACACCACCCGCAGCAGCGCTGGCAAGCTGGAGGCCGGCAACGGCGCCTTCGCCCTGCACCTGGACGCCAACAGCCGCCAGTTCAACGACCTGCGCATCCCCGGCTACGCCCGCAGTTCGAAGGTCCGCGATGCCGACGAGCCCGGCGGCAAGCACCGCCTGGAGAACAGCGACGGTCGCCAGGACGGCGGTGCGATCGGCGGTTCGTACCATTGGGATCACGGCTACACCGGCCTGTCCTACAGCCGCTACGACAGCAACTACGGCTCGGTGGCCGAGCCCGGCGTGCGCCTGGACATGCAGCAGGACCACTACGGCTTCGCCTCGGAACTGCGCGACCTCGACGGGCCGTTCAGCTCGGTCAAGGTCGATGCCGGCTACACCGACTACCAGCACCGCGAAATCGAAAGCGGCGAGGTGCACACCACCTTCAAGAACAAAGGCTACGAAGCGCGCATCGAGGCCCGTCACCAGCCGCTGGGCCCGGTCGAGGGCGTGGTCGGCGCCCAGGTCAGCCGCAACGAATTCTCCGCGCTAGGCGAGGAAGCCTTTGTCCCGCACACCGATACCGACAGCCTGGCGCTGTTCCTGCTTGAGCAATGGCAGGCCAGCGAACGCCTGAACCTGAGCCTGGGCGCGCGCCTGGAACACACCCGGGTCGATCCGGATGCCAAGGGCAACGAGAACTTCGCCGGGGCCGACAGCGCCAGCAGCTTCAACGCCTTGAGCCTGTCCTCGGGCGCGGTGTACCAGCTCGACCCGATCTGGTCGCTGGCCGCCAACCTTGGCTACACCGAGCGCGCGCCGACTTTCTACGAGCTGTACGCCAACGGTGCCCACGTGGCCACCGGCGCCTACGAGATCGGCGATCCGAACCTGAACAAGGAGGAGGCCATCTCCACCGACCTGGCCCTGCGCTTCGACAACGGCACCCACAAGGGCAGCGTCGGCGTGTTCTACAGCCATTTTCGCAACTACATCGGCCTGATTGGCACCGGCAACCTGCGTGAAGGCCATCATCACGACCACGACGATCATGACCATGACCATGACCACGATCATGATCATGACCACGGCGATATCCCCGAGTATGCCTATCAGGGCGTGCGGGCACGTTTCTACGGCATCGAGGCCCAGGACCGCTGGCAACTGCTGAAAAACCACTACGGCAGCTTCGCCCTGGAACTGTCCGGCGACTACACCCGGGCCAAGAACCTCGACAGCGGCGAGCCGCTGCCGCGCATCGCCCCGCTGCGCCTGAACAGCGGCCTGGTCTGGGAGCTGGACCGCTGGCAGGCGCGTGTCGATGTGCAGCACGCGGCGTCACAGCATCGCAAACCGGCCAACGAGACCAGCACCGATGGCTACACCACCCTCGGCGCCAGCCTGGGGTATCGCTTCGACATCGGCCAGAGTGAATGGCTGGCCTTCGTGCGCGGCGAGAACCTCACCGACCAGACCGTGCGCTATGCCAGCTCGATCCTGCGTGATATCGCGCCGGCGCCGGGGCGTAGTGTGCAGGTGGGGCTGCGTACCAGCTTCTGATTGCCAGGGGCGCTATGCGCCCCTTTCGCCGGCAAGCCGGCTCCCACAGGACTGCGCTGTACCGGTGGGAGCCGACTTGCCGGCGAATAGGCTACAAAGCAGCCTCCTGCGCACTTACTGTTACCCCGTCAGCAACAATCCCCTGCGACATTTTGTCTTTTTTTCTTACAACTTCCCCTATATCCTCCCCGCCGCAAGCTGAATCGCTTCATTCGATACCCAACGCAGTCATTTCCCTTCGAAGATCTCGCACTTCGTTGCGCTTGCCGTTTCTTCAACAATCAAAAGATAGCGCTATCTCATGCTCCAGCTGCCCAATACCCGCTACTCCGGCCTCGCCCTCGCCACCCTGCTCGGCGCCCTGTCCCCCACCACCAGCGCCAGCGAAATGTTCGCCAAGGACTCGCCGTGGATGCTCGGAGACTGGGGCGGAACCCGCAGCGAGCTGCTGGAGAAAGGCTATGACTTCACCCTCGGCTACACCGGCGAGATGGGCAGCAACCTGCACGGCGGCTACAGCCATGACCGCGCGGCGCGCTACAGCGACCAGTTCACCTTCGGCGTGAACATGGACCTGCAAAAGATCCTCGGCTGGCAAGACACCGAGTTCCAGCTGACCGTCACCGAACGCCATGGCGACAACATCAGCAACGACCGCATCAACGACCCGCGCGTCGGCGGTTTCACCTCGGCCCAGGAGGTCTGGGGCCGTGGCGAGACCTGGCGGCTGACGCAGATGTGGATCAAGCAGAAATACTTCGATGGCACGCTGGACGTGAAATTCGGCCGCTTTGGCGAAGGCGAGGACTTCAACAGCTTCCCCTGCGACTTCCAGAACCTGGCGTTCTGCGGCTCGCAGGTGGGCAACTGGGTCGGCGGCATCTGGTACAACTGGCCGGTCAGCCAGTGGGCCCTGCGCGTGCGCTACAACCTGAACGACGCACTCTACGCCCAGGTCGGCGTTTTCGAGCAGAACCCCTCCAACCTCGAGAGCGGCAACGGCTTCAAGCTCAGCGGCAGCGGCACCCAGGGCGCGGTGATGCCGATCGAACTGGTCTGGAGCCCGCGGGTCAATGGCCTGAAAGGGGAATATCGCGCCGGCTACTACTACAGTAATGCCAAGGCACAGGATGTACTCAAGGACAGCACCGGCGCGCCTGCCGCCATCAGCGGCGCCGCCTACCGCAGCAGCTCGAGCAAGCATGGCCTGTGGCTCGGCGCCCAGCAGCAGGTAACCGCGCTGGCCTCCGACCAGTCGCGCGGCCTGAGCCTGTTCGCCAATGCCACGGTGCACGACAAGAAGACCAATGCCATCGACAACTATGTGCAGGCAGGTGTGGTTTACAAAGGGCCCTTCGATGCCCGCGCCAAGGACGACATCGGTTTCGCCCTGGCCCGCGTGCACGTCAATCCCGGCTACCGCAAGAACGCCCGCCTCATCAACCAGGCCAACGGCCTGGACGACTACGACAACCCCGGTTTCCTGCCCGTGCAGGACACCGAATACAGCGCCGAACTCTATTACGGCATCCACCTGGCCGACTGGCTCACCGTGCGCCCGAACCTGCAGTACATCCGCCATCCGGGCGGGGTGTCGCGGGTCGACGACGCCCTGATCGGCGGCCTGAAGATCCAGAGCAGTTTCTAACCCGACCCTTTCACACTACGGAGAACAGACGATGAGCACTGACGGTGCCAAGAATGGAACCCGCTGGCTACCGCGCCTGATGGGCGTATTGCTGCTGCTGATGGGGCTGGCCCTGCTGGCCGGCGGCATCAAGCTGAGCCAGCTGGGTGGCTCGCTTTACTACCTGATTGCCGGTATCGGCTTCGCCTTGTCCGGCATCCTGCTGCTGGCCAAGCGTCGCATCGCCCTGGGCCTGTATGGCCTGATGCTGCTGGGCAGCACCGCCTGGGCGCTGCTGGAAGTCGGCCTGGACTGGTGGCAGCTGGTGCCGCGCCTGGCCATCTGGTTCGCCATCGGCGTGGTCCTGCTGCTGCCGTGGGCACGCCGCCCGCTGGTCGGCCCCGCGTCGAAAGTCAACACCGCCCTGCTCAGCGTCGCCGTGGTCGCCTCCGGCGCCACCGCCGTGGCCAGCCAGTTCACCCACCCGGGCGAGATCCGTGGCGAGTTCACCCGCGACAACAGCGAGATGGGCAGCGCCGCTCCGGCCATGCCGGAGGGTGAATGGCAGGCCTACGGCCGCACCGAACACGGCGACCGCTACTCGCCGCTGCGCCAGATCACCCCGCAGAACGCCTACCGCCTGGAAGAGGCCTGGCGCATCCGCACCGGCGATCTGCCAAGCGAAAACGACCCGGTGGAGCTGACCAACCAGAACACCCCGCTGAAGGTCAACGGCATGCTCTATGCCTGCACCGCCCACAGCCGCCTGCTGGCCCTGGACCCGGATACCGGCGCCGAAATCTGGCGCTACGACCCCCAGGTCAAGAGCCCTACCGGCACCTTCAAGGGCTTCGCCCACATGACCTGCCGCGGCGTCTCGTACTATGACGAGAACAACTACGTCAGCCGTGACGGCAGCCCCGCGCCGAAGATTACTGACGCCGGCCAGGCCGTGGCCCAGGCATGCCCGCGCCGCCTGTACCTGCCCACCGCCGACGCCCGCCTGATCGCCATCAACGCCGACACCGGCAAGGTTTGCGAAGGCTTCGCCAACCAGGGCGTGATCGACCTGACCCGCGGCATCGGCCCGTTCACCGCCGGTGGCTACTACTCCACCTCGCCCGCGGCGATCACCCGCAGCCTGGTGATCATCGGTGGCCATGTCACCGACAACGAATCGACCAACGAGCCGTCCGGCGTAATCCGCGCCTACGACGTGCACGACGGCCACCTGGTGTGGAACTGGGACAGCAACAACCCGGACGACACCAAGCCCCTGGCCGACGGGAAAATGTACAGCCGCAACTCGGCCAACATGTGGTCGATCGCCAGCGTCGACGAAGACCTGGGCATGATCTACCTGCCGCTGGGCAACCAGACCCCCGACCAGTGGGGTGCCGACCGCACTCCGGGTGCCGAGAAGTACAGCGCCGGCATCGTCGCCCTGGACCTGGCCACCGGCAAGGCGCGCTGGAACTACCAGTTCACCCACCACGACCTGTGGGACATGGACGTCGGCAGCCAGCCGACCCTGGTTCACCTGAAGACCGACGACGGCGTCAAGCCGGCGGTCATCGTGCCGACCAAGCAAGGCAGCCTGTACGTGCTCGACCGCCGCGACGGCACGCCGATCGTGCCGATCCGCGAGATCCCGGTACCGCAGGGCGCCGTGAAAGGCGACCACACCGCGCCGACCCAGGCCCGCTCCGACCTCAACCTGCTCGGCCCCGATCTGACCGAACAGGCCATGTGGGGCGCCACGCCGTTCGACCAGATGCTCTGCCGCATCCAGTTCCGCAGCCTGCGTTACGAAGGCCAGTACACGCCGCCTTCCGAGCAGGGCAGCCTGGTCTACCCAGGCAACGTAGGCGTGTTCAACTGGGGCAGCGTGTCGGTCGACCCGGTGCGCCAGATCCTCTTCACCTCGCCGAACTACATGGCCTTCGTGTCGAAAATGATCCCGCGCGAGCAGGTAGCAGAAGGCAGCAAACGCGAAAGCGAGACCAGCGGCGTGCAGCCGAACGCCGGCGCGCCGTACGCGGTGACCATGCACCCGTTCATGTCGCCGCTGGGCATCCCGTGCCAGGCACCGGCCTGGGGCTATGTGGCGGCCATCGACCTGTTCACCAACAAGGTGGTGTGGAAGCACAAGAACGGCACCACCCGCGACAGCACCCCGGTGCCGATCGGCATGCCGGTGGGCGTGCCGAGCATGGGCGGCTCGATCGTCACCGCCGGTGGCGTGGGCTTCCTCAGCGGCACCCTGGACCAGTACCTGCGCGCCTACGACGTGAAGAACGGCCAGGAGTTGTGGAAGGCTCGTCTGCCGGCCGGCGGCCAGGCCACGCCGATGAGCTACACCGGCAAGGACGGCAAGCAGTACGTGCTGGTCACCGCGGGCGGCCATGGCTCGCTGGGCACTAAAATGGGCGACTACATCATCGCTTACAAATTGGCTGAGTAAGCGTCACGCCTGTCGCAGGGCAGGCCCGCTCCCAACCAGGGAGCGGGCTTACCCGCTATTGTTCCCCCCGCGGTTCTCCCCCCTTCGTCTACCATTGAAACCTGCCCACCACCGCCCCATCTAAGCACCATAGCCATTCACGCAGGTGCCCCATGAGCGACCAGCAGGATTTCCCAGAACATCCCGACGAACACAGCGAAGTCGAACACCTCGATCCCCAGGCCGCCCCCGGCCACCACCTCGCCCTGCCCGGCCAGCAGCTGCCGGACAAGGTCTATGTGATCCCGATCCACAACCGCCCATTCTTCCCCGCGCAAGTACTGCCGGTGATCGTCAACGAAGAACCCTGGGCCGAAACCCTCGACCTGGTCGCCAAGACCCCGCACCACGCCCTGGCGCTGTTCTTCATGGACACCCCGCCGGAAGACCACCGCCACTTCGACACCAAGGCCCTGCCCGAGTACGGCACCCTGGTGAAGGTCCACCACGCCAGCCGCGAAGGCGGCAAGCTGCAGTTCGTCGCCCAGGGCCTGACCCGCGTGCGTATCCACACCTGGCTCAAGCACCACCGCCCACCCTACCTGGTGGAGGTCGACTACCCACGCCAGCCGGCGGAGCCCACCGACGAAGTGAAGGCCTACGGCATGGCCCTGATCAACGCGATCAAGGAACTGCTGCCACTCAACCCGCTGTACAGCGAAGAGCTGAAGAACTACCTCAACCGCTTCAGCCCCAATGACCCCTCGCCACTCACCGACTTCGCCGCCGCCCTCACCTCGGCCACCGGCAACCAGCTGCAGGAAGTGCTCGACTGCGTACCCATGCTCAAACGCATGGAAAAGGTCCTGCCGATGCTGCGCAAGGAAGTCGAGGTGGCCCGGCTGCAGAACGAGATCTCCGCCGAGGTGAACCGGCAGATCGGCGAGCACCAGCGCGAGTTCTTCCTCAAGGAGCAGCTCAAGGTCATCCAGCAGGAGCTGGGCCTGACCAAGGACGACCGCAGCGCCGACCTGGAGCAGTTCCAGCAGCGCCTGGAGGGCAAGACCCTGCCTGACCAGGCGAAAAAGCGCATCGACGAGGAGATGGGCAAGCTAGCCATCCTCGAGACCGGCTCGCCGGAGTACGCCGTCACCCGCAACTACCTGGAATGGGCCACGGCTCTGCCCTGGGGCGTGTACGGCAAGGACAAGCTCGACCTCAAGCACGCGCGCAAGGTCCTCGACCGCCACCACGCGGGCCTGGACGACATCAAGGAGCGCATCCTCGAGTTCCTCGCCGTGGGCGCCTGGAAAGGTGAGATAAGCGGCTCCATCGTGCTGCTGGTGGGTCCGCCGGGCGTCGGCAAGACCAGCATCGGCAAGTCCATCGCCGAGTCCCTGGGCCGACCGTTCTACCGCTTCAGTGTCGGCGGCATGCGCGACGAGGCCGAGATCAAGGGCCACCGCCGCACCTACATCGGCGCCCAGCCGGGCAAGCTGGTGCAGGCGCTGAAGGAAGTCGAGGTGATGAACCCGGTGATCATGCTCGACGAGATCGACAAGATGGGCCAGAGCTACCAGGGCGACCCGGCCTCGGCGCTGCTGGAAACCCTCGACCCGGAACAGAACGTCGACTTCCTCGACCATTACCTCGATCTGCGCCTGGACCTGTCCAAGGTGCTGTTCGTCTGCACCGCCAACACCCTCGACTCGATCCCCGGCCCGTTGCTCGACCGTATGGAAGTGATCCGCCTGTCCGGCTACATCACCGAGGAAAAGCTGGCCATTGCCAAGCGCCACCTGTGGCCCAAGCAGCTGGACAAGGCCGGCGTGGCCAAGACCAGCCTGAGCATCAACGACGCCGCCCTGCGTGCGGTGATCGAGGGCTATGCCCGCGAAGCCGGTGTGCGTCAGTTGGAGAAACAGCTGGGCAAGCTGGTGCGCAAGTCGGTGGTCAAGCTGCTGGAAGATCCGCAGGCCAAACTCAAGATCGCCGCCAAGGACCTCGAGCCCGCCCTGGGCATGCCGGTGTTTCGCAGCGAGCAGGTACTGGCCGGCAAGGGCGTGATCACAGGTCTCGCCTGGACCAGCATGGGCGGTGCCACCCTGCCGATCGAGGCCACGCATATCCACAGCCTCAACCGCGGCCTCAAGCTCACCGGGCAGCTGGGTGACGTGATGAAGGAATCGGCAGAGATCGCCTACAGCTACATCAGCTCGAACCTCAAGCAGTTCGGTGGCACGCCCGGCTACTTCAACGAGGCGTTCATCCACTTGCACGTGCCCGAGGGCGCCACGCCCAAGGATGGCCCCAGCGCCGGCGTGACCATGGCCAGTGCCTTGCTCTCGCTGGCCCGCGACCAGGCGCCGAAGAAAGGCGTGGCCATGACCGGCGAGCTGACCCTGACCGGCCAGGTGCTGCCGATCGGCGGAGTGCGCGAGAAAGTGATCGCCGCGCGACGGCAGAAAATCTTCGAACTGATCCTACCGGAGGCCAATCGTGGCGATTTCGAAGAGCTGCCTGACTACCTGAAGGAAGGGTTGAGCGTGCACTTCGCCAAGCGCTTTACCGACGTGGCGAAAGTGTTGTTCTGACAGCCCGTCTTCGCGGGGCCAGCCAGCTCCCACGCATACGCTGTGGGAGCTGGCTGGCCCCGCGATGGCCCCCCACCACCCCACAAAACTGCGACAGCTTCGGTTATCCTCAGGCCATTCCAGCTTCAGGAGCCAACATGTCTCTCCCTCGCCTGCTTGTTCCCGCCGCCCTGGCCCTGCTCACCGCCTGCGCCCAGCAACCGCAACGCACCGTCGAACTGGACGGAGAAAGCGAGTGCCCCAAGCGCCTGGTCGTCGGCCAGACCATGACCCTCACCCTGCCCAGCAACCCCACCACCGGCTACCGCTGGCTGCTGCAGAACCCGGCTTCGGAGATCCTGCGCAGCCTCGGTCCCGAGGTATACAGCTCCCCGGAACAAGCCGGCATCGTCGGCAGCGGCGGGCTTTCCACCTGGCGCTTCCAGGCCAAGGCCGCCGGCGAAGGCCACCTGATCCTGGTCTACCAGCAGCCCTGGGCCCCTGAAGTGCGACCGGTGCAGACCTTCGATTGCGCCATCCGGGTGAAGTGAGCGCACGGCGCCGGTCAGCGAGTCATGCAAGCTTGCCGTGGTTTGGCTAGAATGCCGCCCCTGTAGATTGCCAGCCGCCTGGACCCGCCCGTGAGCAAACAACCCGACCGCCTTTTCGCCCAGCCCCTGGAGCAGGTGCCCGACTTCGTCTTCAACGAAGACGTGGTGCAGGTGTTCCCGGACATGATCAAGCGCTCGGTGCCCGGTTACCCGACCATCGTCGAGAACCTCGGCGTGCTGGCCGCGCGCTTCGCCCAGCCGAACTCCGTGCTGTACGACCTCGGCGCCTCGCTGGGCGCGGTGACCCAGGCGCTGCGCCGCCATGTGCGCACGGACGGCTGCCGGGTCATCGCGGTGGACAACTCCGCGGCCATGGTCGAGCGCTGCCGCCAGTACCTCACCGCCCAGGACTCGATGTTCCAGGAGCTGCTGCCGGTACAGGTGCTGGAGGCGGACATCCTCACCCTGCCCTTCGAACCGGCCTCGGTGGTGGCGATGAACTTCACCCTGCAGTTCGTCGCCCCAGAGCAACGCCTGGAGCTGCTCGGCCGCATCCATCAGGCCCTGTTGCCGGGCGGTGCGCTGATTCTCTCGGAAAAACTGCGCTTCACCGACGCGCAGGAGCAGGACCTGCTCAACGAACTGCACCTGGACTTCAAACGTGCCAATGGCTACAGCGAACTGGAAATCGCCCAGAAACGCAGCGCCATCGAGAACGTGATGAAGCCCGACACCCTGGAAACCCATGAGCAGCGCCTGCGCGCCGCCGGCTTCTCCAAGGTCGTGCCCTGGTTCCAATGCCTCAACTTCGCCTCGCTGATAGCCCTGCCATGATCGATCTGTCCCCCCTCGTCCGCCGCCTGGCGGGCACGCCCCTTGCCACCTGGTCCCAGGGCCTGCAGGCGCAACTCGAAGCCAAGCTGGATAAGGGCCACGGCGACCTCGACCGCTGGCGCGGCGCCCTCGAGGCACTGCCGCGGCTGACCCCCAGCGAAATCGACCTGGTCGACGGCCTGCGCCTGGACTGCGCCTGCGACGACGCCACCCGGGCGCAGATGCGGCAGGCACTGATGGGCCTGTCGCCCTGGCGCAAGGGCCCGTTCGACCTGTTTGGCGTGCATGTCGACACCGAGTGGCGCTCGGACTGGAAATGGTCACGGGTCGGCCCACACCTGGACCTCAAGGGCAAGCGCGTGCTCGATGTGGGCTGCGGCAACGGCTACTACCAGTGGCGCATGCTCGGCGCCGGCGCCGACATGGTCATCGGCGTGGACCCCAACTGGCTGTTCTTCTGCCAGTTCCAGGCCGTGCAGCAGTACCTGCCTGAACTGCCGGCCTGGCACCTGCCGTTCGCCCTCGAGGAGCTGCCGGCCAACCTCGAAGGCTTTGATACCGTATTTTCCATGGGCGTGTTCTATCACCGCCGCTCGCCCATCGAGCACCTGCTGGCGCTCAAGGACTGCCTGGTCAAGGGCGGCGAACTGGTGCTGGAAACCCTGGTGATCGAGGGTGACGAAAACCAGGTGCTGGTACCCGAGGATCGCTACGCGCAGATGCGCAACGTCTGGTTCCTGCCGTCGGTACCGGCCCTGGAGCGCTGGTTGCGCCGCGCCGGCTTCAGCGATGTGCGTTGCGTCGATGTCAGCGTCACCAGCGTCGAGGAGCAGCGCAGCACCGAGTGGATGCGCTACCAGTCGCTGGGCGACTTCCTCGACCCGAACGACCACGGCAAGACCATCGAAGGCCTGCCAGCCCCGCGCCGCGCCACGCTGCTGGCACGCAAATAAAAAAGGGCGCCCGTTCGGGCGCCCAGGCTCACCTGCGCCGAGGAGCTGTCGCGGCGCAGGTGTGTGGTACTCAGTCCTTGGCCAGTTCGCGGGCCTTTTCCTCGGCCTTGCGCTCGCGCTCAGCCAGCGCCTGCTGCTTGTCGCCGTACAGGCGCGCCTGGTCGTCGCGGAACGCTTGCCAGAATTGCTTCGAACGCTCCGCGCCTCCCTCGGCGAAAGCGCTGGTGCTGCCCAGGGCGAGAATCGCCAGCAGCAGGTACTTGGTCAGGTTCATCGTGCTTGCCTCGTGATAACCGTTTCGACAGGGCCATCATCGCAAGCGGGAGCTAACACCAAGGTGAGGCGGACATTACAGTCTTGCAAGAGAGCCGTATCGCGGGACAAGCCCGCTCCCACAGGATCACCCTGTCAGGCACATGACCCGCGCATTACAAATCCGTTATTCCCGCCGCTTGCCCATTCGCATCCAGTAACATCCTCGCCGCTTGACCCTGATGTCACTACAGGGTCGAGAATCGCCCCCTTTCCACACAGAGCCCGACCATGCGCCTACTGATCATCGAGGACGAACCCCGCACCGCCGACTACCTGCAACAGGGCCTGCGCGAGAACGGCTACGTGGTCGACTGCGCCCATACCGGCACCGACGGCCTGCACCTGGCCCGCCAGCAGGCGTACGACCTGGTGATCCTCGACGTCAACCTGCCCGGGCTCGATGGCTGGGGCGTGCTGCAGCGCCTGCGCGCCGAATCCTCGACGCGGATCATGATGCTCACCGCCCATGGCCGTCTGGCCGACCGGGTCAAGGGGCTGGACCTGGGCGCCGACGACTACCTGCTCAAGCCCTTCGAGTTTCCCGAACTGCTGGCGCGCATCCGCAGCCTGCTGCGGCGCAACGACCAGCGCCTGCAGCCGAGCACGCTGAAGGTCGCCGACCTCGAACTCGACCCCGGCCGCCACCGCGCCTGGCGCGGCGGCCAGCGCATCGACCTGACCGCCAAGGAGTTCGCCCTGCTGCACCTGCTGATGCGCCAGAGCGGCGAAGTGCTGTCGCGCACACAGATCATCTCGCTGGTGTGGGACATGAACTTCGACTGCGACACCAACGTGGTGGAGGTCTCGATCCGCCGCTTGCGAGCGAAGATCGACGACCCGTTCGAGGACAAGCTGATCCACACCCTGCGCGGCGTCGGCTACGTGCTCGAGGCCCGGGCGTGAAGCGCCGCCCGAGCCTGTCGCTGCGCCTGGGCCTGACCGTCACCCTGCTCGGCGCGGCACTGGTCTTGCTGCTGGCGTGCCTGGCGGTGTTCGCCCTCGACCACGAGCTGGACAGCCGGGCGCGCAAGGACCTGGCGCGCAAGATGCTGCAAGTCGAGCACAACCTGCGCGTCGATCTGCGCAGCGACGACCTCGGCGCTCGCGCCCACCCGCTGCTCGACCTGGTCATGGGCCATGACAACCTCAGCCTCAGCGTGATGGCCATCAACGGCCGCCACCCGGCCCTGCTCAGCCTGGGGCCGGCGCTGCAGCCGCAGCACCTGCTGGACCTGGAGGCCGACAACCGGCTGACCTTCCACACCTGGCGCGACGACGATGGCAACCAGATCCTCACTGCCAGCCGCCTGATGCGCCTGCGCGACAACACCCCGGTCAAGGTGCTGATGTCGCTCAACCGCAGCGACGACAACAGCCTGTTGCAGGCCTACCTGCACTCCACCCTGCTGGCCCTGCCGCTGCTGCTGGTGCTGATCGGCATCGCCGCGTGGAAGCTGGTGCAGCGAGGCCTGCGCCCGCTGCGGCACTTTCGCCGGATCGCCGGGCAAGTCTCGGCCCAGGACCTGGAGCATCGCCTGCCGGACGAGGGCCTGCCCGTCGAACTGGCCGACCTGGCCCGCGCCATCAACGTGATGCTCGACCGGCTCGACCAGGGCGTGCGTCAGCTGTCGCAGTTTTCCGACGACTTGGCCCACGAACTGCGCACGCCCATCGGCAACCTGATGGGCAAGGCCCAGGTCACCCTGGCCCGCGAGCGTGATGGCGACAAGTACCGCGAGGCGCTGGAAGACAGCGTCGAGGAGCTGACTCGGCTCAACCGCATCATCAACGACATGCTGTTCCTGGCCCAGGTCAGCCAGCCGCAGACCCAGGTGGCCCTGGTTCCCGTGGCGCTGGCGGACGAAGTGGCGCGGGTGAGCGAGCTGTTCACCTTCAGCGCCGAGCTCAGGGGTATCTCCCTGCACCTGCAAGGCTGGGGTACCGCGATGGCGGACAAGCTGATGTTCCAGCGGGCGCTGTCGAACCTGCTCAGCAATGCGATTCGCCATGGCCCTGAAGGCCAGCCAGTGGCCGTGGGCATCGAGCGAATCGGCGACCAGATCGGCGTGTGGGTGGAAAATCGCGGGCCGGGGATTGGCGAGGCATACTTGCCGCACCTGTTCGAACGGTTCTACAGGGCCGGCGCCGGACGTTCACGATTGGAAGGCGGGACGGGGTTGGGGCTGGCGATCGTCAAGTCGATCATGCAGCTGCATGGGGGACGGGTCGAGGTGAGCAGCCAGGTCGAAGGGCCAACTCGCTTTACCCTCCTCTTCAAAGCCGAATGACGCTGGGGCTGCCTTGCAGCCCCAGGGGCTGAATCAGCGCGAAGCGGCGACGATCAGCGCCTTCATCTCCGCCACCGCCGCCTTGAAGCCGACAAACAGTGCATGGGCCACCAGCGCATGGCCGATGTTCAGCTCGTTGATGCCCTTGATTGCCGCCACCGCCTCGACGTTGTGGTAGTGCAGGCCATGACCGGCATTGACGATCAGGCCCTGGCCAACACCAAACGCCACGCCATCGACGATGCGCTTGAGCTCCTCGGCGACCTCGGTCGGCGTCTCGGCATCGGCATAGCGGCCGGTGTGCAGCTCGATGGCCGGCGCACCGACCCGGCGCGAGGCTTCGATCTGCCGCTCGTCGGCATCGATGAACAGCGACACTTCGGCGCCGGTGCGCGACAGACGCTCGACCGCCGCCTTGATCCGCGCCTCCTGGCCGGCCACATCGAGGCCGCCTTCGGTGGTCAGCTCCTGGCGGGTTTCCGGCACCAGGCAGATATGCGCCGGGCGGATCTTCTCGGCGAAGGCCATCATCTCCTCGGTGACGCCCATCTCGAAGTTCATGCGGGTCTGCAGCACGTCCTTGAGCAGCAGCACATCGCGCTCCTGAATATGCCGGCGGTCTTCGCGCAGGTGCACGGTGATGCCATCGGCACCCGCTTCCTCGGCGTCCAGGGCGGCCTTGACCGGGTCCGGATAGCGGGTGCCCCGGGCCTGGCGCAGGGTCGCCACGTGGTCGATGTTGACGCCGAGAAGCATGCGGTTGCTGTGAGTCACGAAAGGGCTCTCCTGAAGATTGAGCCCCACAGCATACGTCGTGCTCAGCGCTTGCGAAACAGTTCCCGGCTGACCAGCGGCTTGGGCCCCAGGTGAACCGCCAGGGCCTGGCGCATCAGGCGCTTGGCGGCGAGCAACGCACCAGGCGCTTCCCAGTCGGCCTGGGCCAGGGCCAGCAGTTCGCTGCCCTTGAACAGCCCGGGCTGGAACAGCTCGACGCGCTCCAGGCCGGCGTCAACCTGCAGGCGATAGAGCCCTTCGGCGACGACGGCAGTGTCGTTGACGTCATGATCCAGGGCGAAGGCATAGCCCAGCTCGTCCAGCAGGCGCCATTCGAAGGAGCGCAGCAACGGCTCCAGCGGCCGCCCGGCGGCCAGGGCCTGCAAGGTCAGGGTGTAGTGCTCGAACAACGCCGGATGCGGCGCCTCGGCGGGCAGCAGGCGCATCAACAGCTCGTTGAGGTAGAGCCCGCTGAACAGCGCATCGCCGTGCAGCCAGGCCGCGATGCCAATGCTGTCCATGCGACCGACGTTCTTCAGTTCGCCGCGCCCGCGCAGTTCGACTTCCAGCGGCACGAACGGCCGCACCAGGCTGCCACCCTTGCCCCGCGCCCGGCGCAGCACCGCCCGCACCCGCCCCTGGGGGGTGAGGAAGTCCACCAGCGCGCTGGTTTCCTTGTAGGCGCGGCTGTGCAGCACGTAGGCGGGTTGTGGGGTGGGTTGGTCCATTCGGATCTCTCGATGCCAGAAATGCCTGTGGGAGCGGGCTTGCCCCGCGATCGCCATCGCGGCTCAAGCCCGCTCCCACAGGAGCAAAAGCAGGGATTGGGGCTTACAGGTCGCCGTAACCCAGAGAACGCAAGGCGCGCTCGTCGTCGGACCAGCCACCCTTGACCTTCACCCACAGGTTGAGCATGACCTTGGAGTCGAACAGCACTTCCATGTCCTTGCGCGCCTCGGACCCGATGCGTTTGATACGCTCGCCCTTGTCGCCAATGATGATCTTCTTCTGCCCGTCACGCTCGACCAGGATCAGCGCATGGATGTGCAGCACGTGGCCCTGCTGCTTGAACTCCTCGATTTCCACGGTGATCTGGTACGGCAGCTCCGCACCGAGCTGGCGCATGATCTTCTCGCGCACCAGTTCGGCAGCGAGGAAGCGGCTGCTGCGGTCAGTGATCTGGTCTTCCGGGAAGAAGTGCTCGTTTTCCGGCAGGTGCTTGGCGATCTGGGCTTCCAGCGCTTCGAGGTTGTGCCCCTGCTGCGCGGAAATCGGCATCACTTCGGCGTTCGGCAGTTGTTCCTGCAGCCATTGCAGATGCGGGATCAGCTCGGCCTTCTCTTCCATGCGGTCGGTCTTGTTGACCGCGATGATCAACGGGCCGGTCACGTACTGCACCCTCTCCAGCACAAGCTGGTCCTCGTCGGTCCACTTGGTACGGTCGACCACGAAGATCACCACGTCAACGTCCTTGAGGGCCGCCGAGGCGTTACGGTTCATGTAGCGGTTCAGCGCCTTGTCGTTGGCCTTGTGCATGCCGGGGGTGTCGACGTAGATCGCCTGCACGTCACCCTCGGTCTTGATGCCGAGCATGTTGTGGCGGGTGGTCTGCGGCTTGCGCGAGGTGATCGCCAGCTTCTGGCCGAGGATGTGGTTGAGCAGCGTGGACTTGCCCACGTTGGGGCGACCGACGATGGCGACATAGCCGCAGCGGGTCGAAGTATTCTCAGTCATTGCCATTCTCCACGCCCAGGGCGATCAATGCGGCGGCGGCGGCGACCTGCTCGGCGATACGCCGGCTCACGCCCTGGCCACGGCTTTTCTTGTTCAGCAGGACCACTTCGCATTCGACGAAGAAGGTCCGGCAGTGCGGTTCGCCCTGGATATCCACCACTTCGTAACGTGGCAACTCGCAGGCACGCGACTGCAGGAACTCCTGCAGGCGGGTCTTGGGGTCCTTGTTGGTGTCGACCAGGGTCAGCCCATCGAACTCGTCGGTCAGCCAGGCGAGGATCCGCTCGCGGGCGGTCTGCATGTCGGCGTCCTGGTAGATCGCCCCGATCAGGGCCTCGAGGGCGTCGGCAAGAATCGACTCGCGACGGAAACCTCCGCTTTTCAGCTCACCCGAGCCCAGGCGCAGGTACTCGCCCAGGTCGAAGCCGCGGGCCAGCCGCGCCAGGGTCTCGCCCTTGACCAGGCGTGCGCGCAGGCGCGACAACTGGCCTTCACGGGCCTGCGGGAAGCGCTCGAACAGCGCCTCGCCGACCACGAAGTTGAGGATGGCATCGCCAAGGAACTCCAGGCGCTCGTTATTGCGCCCGGCGTAGCTGCGATGGGTCAGGGCCAGCAGCATTTGGTCCTGGTTCTTGAAGGTGTAGCCGAGCTTGCGCTCCAGGCGGGCCAGGGAAGCGCTCATGGGGCCACCCGTGCAATGTTCAACGCGTTGTTCAAATCAACATCCTGAAAGACGGTTTGACTGCGGTCTGTCGCCGGAACCGACGAAAGCTCTCGCTCCTTGAGAACACAGCCTATGTCAGAAATGCAATCGGCGCTGTCCGTGGACAGCGCCGTCGTTACTCAATGGATCAGCCCGACCCGCGACAGATTCGGGAAGTGGCTGAGCTTTGGCTCGGGCCAGCTCATCCAGACCGCGAACGCCTTGCCGACGATATTGTGGTCCGGAACCATGCCGTGCAGCTCCTTGGGAATGTTCGGATCATCCCAGAAGCGGCTGTCGTTGGAGTTGTCGCGGTTGTCGCCCATCATGAAGTAATGACCGGCCGGCACGGTCCATTGCTGGTCCGGCGGCATGCGGTAGCGGGTCATTTCCTTGCGGATCAGGTGCTCGGCTTCACCGAGCTTCTCCTTGTACAGCTCGGCGCTGCCCAGGGTGCCCGGCTCGCTGCCGACCAGTTGCTCGGCGATCGACTGGCCGTTGACGAACAGTCGCTTGTCGCTGGTGTAGCGCACCACGTCACCCGGCAGGCCGACCACACGCTTGATGTAGTTGACATTGGGGTCGCTCGGGTAGCGGAACACCATCACATCCCCGCGTTGCGGATCGCCCACCTCGATGACCTTCTTGTCGATCACTGGCAGCCGAATACCGTAGGAGAACTTGTTCACCAGGATGAAGTCGCCCACTTCCAGCGTCGGCTTCATCGACCCCGACGGGATCTGGAACGGCTCGACCAGGAACGAACGCAGCACCAGCACGATGAACAGCACCGGGAAGAACGACTTGCCGTATTCGACGAGCAAGGGCTCCTTGTTCAGGCGTTCGACCACGGCCATTTCGGGCTGGCTGACGCTGCCCTGGTAGTTGGCGATCGCCGCCCGCCGGCGCGGGGCCAGGAACAGCAGGTCGATCAGACCCAACAGACCGCAGACGGCGACGGCGATGACGAGCAACAGCGGGAAATTTAGCGACATAGGACCTAGCTATCCAACCTGAGCACGGCAAGGAAGGCTTCCTGTGGAATCTCCACGTTACCCACCTGCTTCATGCGTTTCTTACCGGCCTTCTGCTTCTCCAGCAGCTTCTTCTTACGGCTGACATCGCCACCGTAGCACTTGGCCAGTACGTTCTTTCTGAGCGCCTTGACGGTTGTCCGCGCGATGATCTGGCCGCCGATAGCTGCCTGGATCGCCACATCGAACATCTGCCGAGGGATCAGTTCCTTCATCTTTTCGGTCAACGCGCGGCCTTTGTAGGCGGCGTTGTCGCGGTGCACGATCAGGGCCAGGGCATCGACCTTGTCGCCGTTGATCAGTACGTCCAGCTTGACCAGGTTGGCCGACTGGTAGCGGTCGAAATGGTAGTCCAGCGACGCATAGCCGCGGCTGGTCGACTTCAGGCGGTCGAAGAAGTCCAGCACCACTTCGTTCATCGGCAGGTCGTAGCGCACCTGGACCTGGCTGCCGAGGAACTGCATGTCGCGCTGCACGCCACGCTTCTCGATACACAAGGTGATGACGTTGCCCAGGTGCTCCTGCGGCACCAGGATGGTCGCGGTGACGATCGGCTCACGGAAGTCGTTGACCGCCGAGACGTCCGGCAGCTTCGACGGGTTGTCGACAGTGATGGTTTCGCCGGTCTTGAGTTCGAGCTCGTAGATCACGCTGGGCGCCGTGGTGATCAGGTCCAGGTCGTACTCGCGCTCCAGGCGCTCCTGGATGATCTCCATGTGCAGCATGCCGAGGAAGCCGCAACGGAAGCCGAAGCCCAGGGCGTCGGAGCTTTCCGGCATGTACTGCAGCGACGAATCGTTCAAGGTCAGCTTCTGCAGGGCGTCGCGGAAGTCCTCGAAGTCGTCGGAACTGACCGGGAACAGGCCAGCGTAGACCTGCGGCTGAATCTTCTTGAAGCCTGGCAGCACTTCGACTTCAGGGGTGTTGGACAGGGTCAGGGTGTCACCCACCGGGGCGCCATGAATGTCCTTGATACTGGCGATGATGAAGCCCACTTCACCGGCTTTCAGATCAGCGGTCTGGGTGTGCTTGGGCGTGAACACGCCGACGCTGTCGACCAGGTGCACCTTGCCGGTGGACTTGACCAGGATCTTGTCGCCCTTCTTGACGCGGCCGTGGCGCACGCGCACCAACGAGACCACGCCCAGGTAGTTGTCGAACCAGGAGTCGATGATCAGCGCCTGCAACGGCGCGTCGATATCGCCTTCCGGCGCGGGGATGGTCTGCACGAGGCGCTCGAGCACCTCGTCGACGCCCATGCCGCTCTTGGCGCTGCAGGCCACGGCGTCGGTGGCGTCGATACCGATGATCTTCTCGATCTCGTCCTTGACGCGGTCCGGATCGGCCTGGGGAAGGTCCATCTTGTTCAGGACCGGCATCACCTCCAGGCCCTGCTCGATGGCGGTATAGCAGTTGGCCACCGATTGGGCCTCGACGCCTTGACCGGCGTCCACCACCAGCAGCGCACCCTCGCAGGCGGCCAGCGAGCGCGAGACTTCATAGGTGAAGTCGACGTGGCCGGGGGTGTCGATGAAGTTCAGCTGGTAGACCTTGCCGTCCTGCGCCTTGTAGTTGAGCGTGACGCTGTGGGCCTTGATGGTGATCCCGCGCTCGCGCTCGAGGTCCATGGAGTCCAGGACCTGGGCTTCCATTTCGCGCGCCGACAGGCCACCGCACATCTGGATGAAACGGTCGGCCAGCGTCGACTTGCCATGGTCGATGTGGGCGATGATGGAGAAATTGCGGATATGACTCAAATCACTCACGGGTCAACACTCGAAAAGGCTGCGAGCCGGACGCCCGCCGAAAAATAGCCGGGAATTGTACCTCAAGCCGGAGGGATATGGGAGAACCCTTGTCACCTGCCTATCGGTTAGCGTGGGAGCGGGCTTGCCCCGCGATGGCGTCCGATCAGCTGAAAATATTGCCTGATCGAGCCACATTGCGGGGCAAGCCCGCTCCCACGCAGGACCATCAAGCCTGCTGCTCATGAAAAAAGGCAGCCGAAGCTGCCCTTTCCCTACCGTTCAACTCGCTTATTCAGCCAGTTTGAAGGTGATGAAGCTCGCACGCCCCTGTCGCAGCACGCGCATGGACACCGAACGGTTCTTCGGCAGTTCCTTGGCGATCTCGGTGAACTGCTTGGCCGAGGCGATGGCCTGGTTGTTCAGGTGGCTGATGACATCGCCCGGACGCAGGCCGATCATGGCCGCCGGACCATCCTGGACTTCCTTGATGACCACGCCGCCCTTGAGCTCCAGCGACTTCTTCTGTTCGGCGGTCAGGTCGGACACGGACACACCCAGGCGGTTGCTGCTGCGCTCGGCGCTGCCATCGGCACCCGCGCCCAGGCCGATGTCGGCGTCATCCTCGGGCAATGCGCCAATGGTGACGTCCAGGTTCTGGCGCTTGCCATTGCGGATGATCTCCAGCTTGGCCTTCTCGCCGTCCTTGAGGCTGCCGACCAGGTGCGGCAAGTCGGCGGACATGACGATCGGCTGGCCATTCATGCTCAGGATCACATCGCCCACCTGCAGACCGCCCTTGGCTGCCGGGCCGTTTTCCAGGACCTGGGCGACCAGGGCGCCGGCCGGCTTGTCCAGGCCGAAGGATTCAGCGAGGTCCTTGTTGACCTCCTGGATCACCACGCCCAGCCAGCCGCGGCTGACCTTGCCGTCTTTTTTCAACTGGTTCGACACATCGATGGCGACGTCGATCGGGATGGCGAACGACAGGCCCATGAAGCCACCGGAACGGGTGAAGATCTGCGAGTTGATACCCACCACCTCGCCCTTCATGTTGAACAGCGGACCACCAGAGTTACCCGGGTTGATCGCCACGTCGGTCTGGATGAACGGCACATAGGTGTCGTTGGGCAGCGTACGGCCCTTGGCGCTGACGATCCCTTTGGTCACCGAATGGTCGAAGCCGAACGGCGAGCCGATGGCCAGCACCCACTCACCGACCTTGAGTTTCTCCGAGTCACCCAGCTTGACGGTCGGCAGGTTCTTGCCCTCGACCTTGAGCAGGGCCACGTCAGTACGTGGGTCGGTGCCCACCAGCTTAGCCTGCAATTCACTGCGGTCGGACAGGCGGACGATGATCTCGTCAGCGTCTGCGACCACATGATTGTTGGTCAGCACATAACCGTCACTGGAGATGATGAAGCCCGAACCCAGCGACTGCGCCTCGCGCTGGCGATCGCCACGAGGCGAACGCGGCTGCTGCGGCATGTTGCGCTCGAAGAACTCGCGGAACATCGGCGGCAGGCCTTCGAGGTCCGGCATCTGCCCGGCGGCGACGCGGCGGTCCGGCAGTTTCTGCTTGGTGCTGATGTTGACCACCGCCGGCGAGGCCTGCTCGACCAAGGTGGTGAAGTCCGGCAGGGACTCTTCGGCCTGGGCGCTGAGCACCTGGCCAAGCATGAGCACGGCGGCGAACATCGATAGGTAGGTTTTCAAGCGTGGTATTGACATACGGCTCCCGTCACAACGAGCGTAGTTAGCAGTAAGGTTCCCGCAGACGCAGGAAAGGCCAGACTCCGAGAAGCCTGACCTATAGAAAATTTGCGGCAGGATTGCAAATGACAATGCCTTAATTTCATGTCAGCTCTGTGTAACAAGAACTGTCAGAGGGCGCGCCGTCATTGGCGCGCCTGGGCATCCTGGGCCCGCATCGACAGGGCGACACGCTCGGCGGTACCCAGCGGGATCTCGCCGACCACAGTGACCATCACCTTGCCCTTGGGCGTTGTAAGGCGCCGCGACACCGCGACGGTGGGACCGAGCTGGGCACGGGTATCGACACCAGCCTCGTTGCCGATCGGCTCGAGGAACACCGAAAAACGGGCCAGGCCATCGTCATACATGAGGCTGCTGACGGGATTCTTGCGCTCCGGATCGCGGCGGACCGAACTGTTGACCAGCTCGAACCCTGGCGGCAGCCAGTCCGAACGCCACCCGGCGACGGTTTCGGCGGTGCCGGACTGCGTGCGCTCAACCGGCTTGCAGCTGGCGCTGGCGGCCAGTTCGGCGTCGGTTGGCGCAGCGTCAGTGTCAAGGCGGGTCATCTGGAAGCGCTCGAGCAACTGGCCCTTGTCGTTGAGCATCAACGAACGCAGGGGCAGGCCGGTGCGGCGGTCCAGATGCAATTCGAAAGCATAACGATGCTGGTCACGCGGTGTGAGCGCGACAATCACCGCATCGCGCCCGGCGACGCGTGACTTGCCTGACACGCTCAGGTCGTACCAGCTCATCAGCTTCAGGGGGTCGAGCACCCGCAGGGCGCTGTCCGGTGGTGTGCCCACGCTACTGGCAAGGTTGCCGCTGACGCATTGCACCTTGCCGTCGACCCGCACGATTTCCTGGGCCGAGCCATCGAGTTGCAACAGCCGCTCGCTGACCTTGCCGTCCTGGACGCGATGCCAGATGTCATGGGATGAGAAGCTGCCGTTGCGTTCGTAGACGAAGGATCCCTGGTAACTCTGCTGCTGCTCGGCCCGTGCCAGCTTGTTCAACCACTCGCTCGCCTCGGGCGAGGAGTTGGCGGCCAGGGCCTGCACCGTCAGGCTGCTGCCAAGCAGCAGCGACAGGAGAGGTAGCGCGCGCATGATCCTCCTTAACTTAGCGGTTTTCCAGGCTGGCGGCGCGGGCGTAAGGCAGCGCGGTCTCGTTGCCCTTCAGCGCGGACTCCTGGGCGTGCTGGCGCAGGTAGCCCGGCAAGCGTTGATCCCAGCCGGCCTGGTTCTGCAGCACACCGTTGGCCATTGGCCCGGTCGGTTGCTCGTTGCTTTCACTATAGCCTGCCAAAACGGCCGGACCTTGCGCCTGCGGCATGCTCAGCCCCTGCTGGGCAGGCTGCTGGGCGGCCAGTTCGGCACCGCTGATCTCGTCCTGGTTGTAGAAGCGCACACCGGCCAGCACGGCAACGGTCACCGATGCGGCCACGGCCAGGCGACCGAGGCTGCGCCAAGGGCCCTGCTTGACCTTGGCCGGCACGGCCTCATCGGCCAGCGCTGCGGAAACCGCCGAGGCGATGTCCAACTTGGGCAGCAGCAGCTCTTTGTGCATGGCTGCGCGAGCAATCTGGTAACGCGACCAGGTAGCACGGGTTTCGGCATCGTCGACGGCATTCAGCACGCGACGCAGTTCCAGTTCGTCCGCTTCGTTATCCATCACCGCGGACAGCGATTCCTGCAAAGCTTCACGACTCATGGCGGTTCCTCTCTTGGCTGTCGCCGCTGTCTCAGGTTTCCTGCAACAAGGGTTGCAGGGCTTTGTCTATGGCCTCCCGAGCGCGGAAGATTCGAGAGCGCACGGTACCCACTGGACATTGCATGACGCTGGCAATGTCCTCGTAACTCAATCCATCGAACTCACGCAGGGTCAGCGCCGTACGCAAATCTTCCGGCAGTTGCTGGATGGTTCGATGGACGGTGCCTTCGATTTCATCCCGCAACAACGAGCGCTCTGGGGACTCGAGATCCTTGAGACCATGATCGCCGTCATAGAACTCCGCATCCTCGGAGCTCACATCACTGTCTGGTGGCCGCCTTCCGCGGGACACCAGGTAGTTCTTCGCCGTGTTGATGGCGATGCGGTAAAGCCACGTATAGAACGCACTGTCACCGCGAAAATTCCCAAGCGCACGGTATGCCTTGATGAAGGCTTCCTGCGCCACGTCCTGCGCCTCATGGGTGTCGTGTACGAAACGCACGATCAACCCGAGAATCTTGTGCTGATACTTCAGCACCAACAGATCGAAAGCTCGCCTGTCGCCACGCTGCACGCGCTCTACAAGCTGCTGATCCTCTTCCTGGGTTAGCATGAACACTCCTCAGTGATCTCGAAGGAGCGCTGCATCAGCCATCGTTCAGGCTTGCAACCATAGACTCGGGCTTTGCGCAAAAGTTCTCCCCTCCAAGCAAGTTTCCTGCGGCCCTTGGTCGGCTCGCACGAAAGACGCAGCGCGGTCACGGCCGGCTGCGTCGATATTCTGGTTTCGTTACGCAGGTGTCAGCCCAAGATAGAGCTGCCGCCTTGCGTCGCCGCGGCAATCTGTGGCGTACGGGCAGCCTTTATAGGATTTCCAGGGGTATCGGAAAGTTCCCATAAAGATCGCCAGCCACCCGTATGCACCATTGGAAATCAGGCGCCCGGGGCTGCTATAAAGGCATCCCGGCCAGGTTTCACGATAGTTTCACAGTGCCATCTGCGCTCGACTATTGTGCCGTGCCCCCTCCAAAGATTACTAGTGTCCCGACATGAGCCAACAATTCCAACATGATGTCCTGGTGATCGGCAGCGGTGCCGCCGGTCTCAGCCTGGCACTGAACCTTCCCCGCCACCTGCGCATCGCCGTACTGAGCAAGGGCGACCTGGCCAACGGCTCGACCTTCTGGGCCCAGGGCGGCGTTGCCGCGGTGCTTGACGATACCGACACCGTACAGTCCCATGTCGAGGACACCCTTAACGCCGGTGGCGGGCTGTGCCACGAAGATGCCGTGCGCTTCACCGTCGAGCACAGCCGCGAGGCCATCCAGTGGCTGATCGAACAAGGCGTGCCATTCACCCGCGACGAGCATTACAGCGTCGACGACGGCGGCTTCGAGTTCCACCTGACCCGTGAGGGCGGTCACAGCCACCGGCGCATCATCCATGCCGCCGACGCCACGGGCGCGGCGATCTTCACCACCCTGCTGGAACAGGCCAGGCAACGCGCGAACATCGAACTGCTCGAACAGCGCGTGGCCGTCGACCTGATCACCGAGCGCCGCCTGGGCCTGGACGGCGACCGCTGCCTGGGCGCCTACGTGCTTAATCGCAACTCCGGGGAGGTGGACACCTTCGGCGCGCGCTTCACCGTGCTGGCCACCGGCGGCGCGGCCAAGGTCTACCTGTATACCAGCAACCCAGACGGCGCCTGCGGCGACGGCATCGCCATGGCCTGGCGCGCCGGATGCCGGGTGGCAAACCTTGAGTTCAACCAGTTCCACCCGACCTGCCTGTACCATCCGCAGGCCAAGAGTTTCCTGATCACCGAGGCACTGCGCGGCGAGGGTGCCCTGCTGCGCCTGCCCAATGGCGAGCGCTTCATGCCGCGCTTCGATCCACGCGAAGAGCTGGCGCCACGGGACATCGTCGCCCGCGCCATCGACCACGAGATGAAGCGCCTCGGGGTGGACTGTGTCTACCTCGACATCAGCCACAAGCCGGCCGACTTCATCACCAGCCACTTCCCGACAGTGTACGAGCGCTGCCTGACCTTCGGCATCGACATCACCCGCCAGCCGATTCCGGTGGTGCCCGCAGCCCACTACACCTGCGGTGGGGTAATGATCGACGAGCACGGTCACACCGACGTGCCCGGCCTGTATGCCATCGGCGAGACCAGCTTCACCGGCCTGCACGGCGCCAACCGCATGGCCAGCAACTCGCTGCTCGAATGCTTTGTCTACGGTCGCGCCGCCGCCGCCGACATCGAGGCGCGCCTGGACCAGGTCGCCATGCCCCGCGCCCTGCCTTGCTGGGACGCAAGCCAAGTGACCGACTCGGACGAGGACGTGATCATCGCGCACAACTGGGACGAGCTGCGGCGGTTCATGTGGGACTATGTCGGCATCGTGCGCACCAGCAAGCGCCTTCAGCGCGCCGAACACCGGGTGCGCATGCTGCTGGACGAGATCGACGAGTTCTACAGCAACTACAAGGTCAGCCGCGACCTGATCGAGCTGCGCAACCTGGCGCAGGTGGCCGAGCTGATGATCCGCTCGGCCATGCAACGCAAGGAAAGCCGAGGCCTGCACTACACCCTGGACTATCCGGGGATGCTGCCCGAAGCCCGGGACACCATTCTGGTGCCGCAGAACCACGAGTGAGGTTGCAGTCTGCGCGCTCCTACAGGGGCATGCGCCAGATCACACGAGCGTCGGGTCGATCACCAGCACCAGCTTGCCGGATACCTGGTTGCTCGCCAGCTCCGCATAAGCCGCCTCGGCGAAGGCTACCGGGTAGGTGTCGACCAACTGTGGCGACAGGCGTCCCTGGGCGAAAAGCGGCCACACTTGCTGACGCAGCTCCTGTAACAACTGCGCCTTGAACGCGTCATCGCGATTGCGCAAGGTCGAACCGGTGATTTCCAGGCGCTTGCCCAGCACCAGCGCCAGGTCCAGCTCGACCTTGCGACCGCCCATCAGGCCGATGATCACCCAGCGCCCGTCACGCGCCAGCAGCTTGAGGTTGAGCGGGCCATAGCTGGCGCCCACCGGGTCGAGGATCACATCGAACGGCCCGAGCTGTTCCAGATCATCAAGATTGCCATTGCGTACCACGCCGCCCACGGCGCCGAGGGACTGACAATAGGCCAGGCGCTGCGGCGACCCGACACTGACCCACACCGGGTTGCCGAACGCCTTGCACAGCTGGATGGCTGCAGAACCCACGCCACTGGCACCGGCATGCACCAGCACTTTCTCACCGGCTTTCAATGCACCCAGCTGGAAGATGTTCAGCCAAGCCGTGGCGTACACCTCGGGCACAGCCGCCGCCTCGTGCAGGCTCAGGCCTTCGGGCACCGGCAGCACGTGCCGGGCGTCGACCACGACTTCCTCGGCCATGCCGCCACCGGCCAGCAACGCGCATACCCGGTCGCCCACGCGCCAGTCGGCGCCGGCCCCGACCTGCTCGACGATCCCTGAGCATTCCAGGCCCATATAAGGGCTGGCCCCGGGCGGCGGCGGGTACAGCCCGGCCCGCTGCAGCAGGTCGGCGCGGTTCAACCCGGCGGCGGCTACGCGAATACGCACCTGCCCGGCATCACAGGCCGGGCGCTCGGCCTCAACCCACGCCACATGTCCGTCAACGCCTTGCAATGCCTTCACAGTGCCTCCATAGTTGAATCATATGACCGAGCCTGGGAACGCCAAGTCCCAGGCTTTTTGCAGTATGCGTCCGGCTCCGATGGAACCGGCGAACGGAAAAGACGGCCTACTATGCGTGATCAATTGCCTCCACGTCGAATCAGCATGAAGCATTTCCTCCCCAGCACCGCCCTCGCCCTCATGATCGGCCTGGGCAGCCTCACGCTCGGTGGCAATGCGGCCGCCGCCAACAAGTGGGACAGCCTGCAGCCGGACCGCGACGAGGTCGTGGCCAGTCTCAACATCGTCGAGCTGCTCAAGCGCCACCACTACAGCAAGCCACCGCTGGACGACGCCCGTTCGGTCATCATCTACGACAGCTACATCAAGCTGCTCGACCCGTCGCGCAGCTACTTCACCGCAGCCGACATCGCCGAATTCGACAAATGGAAGACCCAGTTCGACGACTTCCTCAAGAGCGGCAACCTCGAACCTGGCTTCACTATCTACAAGCGCTACCTGGACCGCGTGAAGCAGCGTCTGGACTATGCCTTGGGCGAGTTGAACAAAGGCGTCGACAAGATCGACTTCAGCGTCAAGGAAGACCTGCTGGTCGACCGCAAGGACGCGCCGTGGATGAAGAACCAGGCCGAGCTCGACGAGCTGTGGCGCAAGCGCGTGAAAGACGAGGTGCTGCGCCAGAAGATCTCCGGCAAGGAGCTCAAACAGGTTCAGGAAACCCTGATCAAGCGCTACAAGAACCAGTTGGCGCGCCTGGACCAGACTCGCGCGGAAGACATCTTCCAGGCTTACATCAATACCTTCGCCCAGTCCTACGACCCACACACCAACTACCTGTCGCCGGACAACGCCGAAAACTTCGACATCAACATGAGCCTGTCGCTCGAAGGCATCGGCGCGGTGCTGCAGAGCGACAACGACCAAGTCAAGATCGTGCGCCTGGTGCCGGCAGGCCCTGCCGCCAAGACCAAGCAGGTCGCCCCGGCCGACAAGATCATCGGCGTGGCCCAGGGCAACAAGGAGATGGTCGACGTGGTCGGCTGGCGCCTGGATGAAGTGGTCAAGCTGATCCGCGGCCCGAAAGGCTCGGTGGTACGCCTGGAGGTCATTCCGGCCAGCAACGCGCCGAACGATCAGACCAGCAAGATCGTCTCGATCACCCGCGAAGCGGTCAAGCTCGAAGAGCAGGCGGCGAAAAAGTCGGTGCTCAAGCTCAAGCAGGACGGGCGTGACTACAAGCTGGGGATCATCGAGATCCCGGCCTTCTACCTGGACTTCAAGGCCTATCGCGCTGGCGATCCGGACTACAAGAGCACAACCCGCGACGTGAAGAAGCTGCTCACCGAGCTGCAGAAGGAAAAGGTCGACGGCGTGGTCATCGACCTGCGCAACAACGGTGGCGGCTCGCTGCAGGAAGCCACCGAGCTGACCAGCCTGTTCATCGAGAAAGGCCCGACCGTGCTGGTGCGCAACGCCGACGGCCGTGTCGACGTGCTCGAGGACGAGAATCCGGGCGCCTTCTACAAAGGCCCGCTGGCGCTGCTGGTCAACCGCCTGTCGGCCTCGGCGTCGGAAATCTTTGCCGGTGCCATGCAGGACTACCACCGCGCGCTGATCATTGGCGGCCAGACCTTCGGCAAGGGCACCGTGCAAACCATCCAGCCGCTCAACCACGGCGAGCTCAAGCTGACCCTGGCCAAGTTCTACCGGGTTTCCGGGCAGAGCACCCAGCACCAGGGCGTACTGCCGGACATCGCCTATCCGTCGATCATCGACACCAAGGAAATCGGCGAAAGCGCGCTCCCCGAGGCCATGCCGTGGGACACCATCCGCCCGGTGGTCAAGCCGGCCTCCGATCCGTTCAAGCCGTTCCTGGCCCAGCTCAAGGCGCAGCATGACGCGCGCAGCGACAAGGATGCCGAGTTCGTCTACATCCGCGACCGCCTGGCGCTGACCCAGAAGCTGATGAACGAGAAGACCGTCAGCCTCAACGAGCAGCAGCGTCGCGCCCGCCACGACGAGATCGAGTCCAAGCAGCTGACGCTGGAGAACATCCGCCGCAAAGCCAAGGGCGAAGAACCGCTGAAGGAGTTGAAGAAGGAAGACGAGGACGCCCTGCCCGCCGAGCCGGACGACACCAAGCCCGAGGACGATGCCTACCTGTCCGAGACCGGTCGTATCCTGCTCGACTACCTGAGCCTCAGCACGTCGGTGGCCAAGCACTGAAGTGATGGCGAAATAATGTGACCTGTCATCAAACAGTCACTGGACTGTCGTGAAATGGAAGGGCCGGACGTGCAAGCGTCCGGCCTTTTTCACTTCAGGAAGCAGTCCATGACCGTCACCGAACAGCTCAGCGCCTTGAGCGCCATCCTGGCTCAACGCAGTATCCACTGTCTGTTCCAACCCATCGTCTGCCTGTCTGAAAGGCGCATCCTCGGCTATGAGGCCCTGAGCCGCGGCCCGTCCAACAGCCCGCTGCACTCGCCGCTGAACCTCTTCGCCATCGCCCGCCAGGCCGGTCGCCTCGCCGAACTGGAGGTGCTGTGCCGTGAAACCGCCTGCCGCCGTTTCAGCGAGCTGAACCTGCCGGGCCAGTTGTTCCTCAACGTCTCCCCCGAATCCCTGGTCGAGCCCGACTACCCGTCCGGGCGCACCCTGAAAATGCTCGAACAGGTCGGCCTGGCGCCGAGCCGGGTAGTCATCGAGCTGACCGAGCAGACGCCTACCGAAGATTTCCAGCTGCTGTACAACGCCCTGCACCACTACCGCGACATGGGTTTCTCCATTGCCCTGGACGATCTGGGCGCCGGTTACTCGAGCCTGCGCCTGTGGTCGGAGCTGCGCCCGGACTATGTGAAGATCGACCGTCATTTCATCGATGGCATCCACCAGGACCCGCTCAAGCGCGAGTTCGTCGGCTCTATCCTGCAGATCGCCCGGGCCTCACGCGCTCAGGTGATCGCCGAGGGCATCGAACTGGCCGAGGAACTGACAGTGCTGGGCGAGATGGGGGTGTTCCTGGTCCAGGGCTACCTGCTTGGCCGCCCCCAGGAGTTTCCAGTGGCAGACTACCTAGGCTTGCCACCCCCGGCGCCAGACTCGGTTGTAGCGCTGGGCGAGGACAGCCGCGACCTCAGCGCCCTGCTTCTCCAGCAGCCTTCGGTCACCCTCGATACTGCCACGCAACAGGTACTAGACGCCTTCCGCCGCCAGGCCAACCTCAACTCCCTCGCCGTGCTGGACGAGCAAGGCAGCCCTTGCGGCATCGTCCATCGCCACTCGCTTGCCGATGCCCTGCTCCAACCCTTCGGCACCGACCTGTTCGCGCGCAAGCCGATCAGCCGACTGATGAGCCAAGACTTTCTCGCCGTCGAGCGCGGCCAGTCGCTGCAGCAGGTAAGCCGCCTGCTTACCAGCCGTGCGCGCCAGCGTATCGAGGAAGACTTCATCATTACCCAGAATGGGCGTTACCTGGGGCTTGGTCGGGTGATCGACGTGCTCAAGCTGATCACCGAGCAGAAGATCCAGCAGGCAAGGCACGCCAATCCGCTCACGTTGCTACCGGGCAACGTGCCGATCCAGCAGTGCCTGGCGCGCCTGTTGCTGCAGCGACGCGAGGCCGCCGTGTGCTACGTGGACATCGACAGCTTCAAGCCTTTCAACGATATCTACGGCTATGCCCGTGGCGATGAAGTGCTGTTGTGCCTGGCCCAGTGCCTGAACGACTGCGTCGACCCGAGCCGGGATTTCGTCGGCCATATCGGCGGCGACGACTTCATGCTGGTGCTGGGCTCGGCGGACTGGCGCGAACGTCTGCAATTGCTGCTGGAGACCTTTGGCCGGCAATGCCGACGCTTCTACCGCAGCGATCACCTTGAGGCAGGTTGCTTCATCGCCCACAACCGCCAAGGGCAGCGGGAGACCTTCGCCTTGCTGTCGCTGTCAATCGGCGTGGTCTGGCTGGAGCCCGGCAGCAGCGACGGGCTGGATGCCGGTCAATTGGCCGAGCTTGCCTCCCAGGCCAAGCGTCAAGCCAAGGATGACGGTGGCTCAGGGCTGAGCCTGATCGATACAACCGTGCTGAGTTAAACCTGGGGACCGCTGTGCGGTCCTTTCGCCGGCAAACCCGCTTCCACAACCAAGCCTACAGCCACGATTTCAGGCCTCTTCCGGATAGCGATACTCGAACACCCGCACCACTTCAGAGGCATGCCAGGACGCCGCCTCCATGCCATCCACCGGTCCGGAAAACCGTCCCAGGCGCTCGACGCACTCGAAGAAGCCGGTGCGCGGCAGGCGGCTGGCCCCCTGGCTGATCACCAGCGAACTGCGCAGTGGCTGCTCGGCGCGGGCGTCAAGCGCCGCCAGGTATTCAAGCGCCGCGGTCAGCGTCTGCATCGCCGGACTGGGCAATTGCAGGCGCTCAAGCAGCGCACGGTACGTGAGCAGGTGGCGTTGACGGCGGGCCAGGTCGAGCTCGGTCAGCAGGCTCTGCCATTGCTGACGGCTGATCCTGACCTGGCTCATGACGGCTCGCTCCAGCCGGCCACGCCAAGGTGCCAGGCCAGGCTGCGCAGGATCGCAGCGTCCGGGCGGCGCTCCCCGGACTCGATCATCGCCAGGTAGGCCGGGCTGATGCCGACGCTGCGTGCCAGTTGCTCCGGCGCCAGGCCCTTGGCCTGACGCAAGGACGCCAGCTGGTCCAAGGAGCACAGGCTGGCGCTTGGTTGAGTGCTCTCGTTGTGACTGGCTGAGTCGGGAGCCGCGGCCGGCGCCTGGCCTGCGGCCGCCAGCAACTTCTGATATTGCTCCCAGGGAACCACTGCGTACTCGGGCTGACCGTCCCGGCTGATGACCTGAATACCCATACAACCCCCTTGACGTTGGATTACGGCATGTAATCCGTAGGCATAACCCTTATGCCAATTATATTACCAAGCTCGGGGGTCTGTGCGAATCAGCTGCCGGGCCGCTCGAGACGCAGCGCCTCCGGGGTGTCCGGAAGGCGCTCGACCACCCGCAGCCGTTCCGGCGCCTGGGCGTCGCGCCAGGCCTTGAAGCGACCCAGCTCATCGGCGACGGTCTTGAGCACCCAGCCCAGCACGGCGATGTCGTCGAGCAGGCCGACGCCCAGCAGCCAGTCGGGAATGGCGTCCAAGGGGCTTACGAAGTACAGCAGTCCGGCGACGATGGTCACCAGTGCCTTGGGGCTGACGGCGCGGTACTCGCCACGCCACCAGGCCAGGCACAGCGCCTGCATCAGGCGCAGATCCTCGCGCAACTGGCCCAGCTTCGGCCCCTTGCGGGCCACCGCGAACAACAGGGCCGGCAGCCGCCCGCGGCTGAGCAGGCGCTCGGCCAGGGGCAGGAAGCGGGCGAAATTCCAGGGTGCGCTCATGGGACCTCCAGAGGACCAGGGGTTATCCACATTTATTGTGGATAACCTTGTGAACAGGGCGACATTGGCGCCGCGTGGTGCCCGCCGGGCAAGGGCCTGGTACGAATCGGGCGTTTTTTACACAACCGTTTCAATCGCGCAAACGTTTTGCGACACCGGCCTCCGTGCCTGCGTGGGTACTGCTTGCGACAGTGAATGACGCCGACGGTTCGCGTCAAGCCGGACTGAAAACGACGACGCCCCGTCGAAACGGGGCGTCTTCTTGCAACGGGCCGGGTATTACTTGGCCGGTGCCTGGTCGGCCTTGGCCGGATCCTTGATGGCAATCAGTTCCAGGTCGAAGACCAGGACCGAGTTGGCCGGGATCAGCGGGCTCGGGCTCTGGGCGCCATAGGCCAGCTCGGCCGGGATGTACAGCTTGTACTTCTCGCCGACGTGCATCAGTTGCAGACCTTCGACCCAGCCCGGGATCACGCCGCTGACCGGCAGGTCGATCGGGCTGCCGCGCTCGACGGAGCTGTCGAAGACCTTGCCGTCGGTCAGCTTGCCTTCGTAGTGGACGGTGACCACGTCGGTCGGTTTGGGTTGCGGGCCGTCGGCCTTCTTGACCACTTCATACTGCAGGCCCGAAGCGGTGGTGATCACGCCAGGCTTCTTGCCGTTTTCCTCGAGGAATTTCTTGCCGGCGGCGGCAGCTTCCTCGCTAGCCTTGGCCAGGCGTTCTTCGGCGCGCTTCTGCAAGGCGGTGAAGGCTTCGACCAGCTCTTCGTCCTTGATGCGCTGCTCTTTCTTGCCTACCGCGTCCTCGATGCCCTGGGCGACGGCTTTCGAGTCCAGGTCGTCCATGCCTTCCTGGGCCAGGCTCTTGCCCATGTTCAGGCCGATACCGTAGGAGGCCTTCTGTGCCGGAGTCTTCAGCTCGACGCTGCTGGTCTGGGCGTCGCAGCCCGCGAGGACCAGGCCTACCAGGGCAACCGCGGCCGCCAAACGATGCTGTTTCATGTAATTTCCTTGTTCATGCGCCATGAGGGCAATCAGGGTAAAGCCGCGAGCTTAGCAGGCGGCCGCGACCAATGGCTACCGGCATAAGAGCGGGTTGCGCGCAGGAAGTTCCTGGGTGAAAGGTTGTTCATGGTCGCAGTTGCAGCCTATGGCCAGCATTGACGGCTCTTGCGCGGAGGGAACGAGCCGATGGAGACCGGATCATGCAATGCCAACCTGGTTGCGTCCGCTGTTCTTGGCCAGGTACAGCCCCTTGTCCGCCGCCGAGATCAGCTGACGGCAATGACTGCCGACACTCGGCGTCAAGGTCGCCAGACCGATACTCACGGTCAGCAGGGAGGCCGCCTCAGGCACGGTGTGGGCGATCTTCAGGCCCATGATGGTCTGGCGCAGCTTCTCCGCCACCAGCCGCGCACCACCAGGGGAGGTGTTAGGCAGCACCAGGGCGAACTCCTCGCCGCCATAACGCGCCGGCAGGTCGGTCGGCCGCGAGCAGCAGCCGCGAATGGCCTCGGCCACCTGACGCAGGGCCTCGTCACCGGCCAGGTGACCGAAGCTATCGTTGAACGCCTTGAAGTAGTCGACGTCGACCATCAGCAGCGACAACTGCTGCTGTTCACGGATAGCCCGACGCCACTCCAATTCCAGGTACTCGTCGAAATGACGACGGTTGGACAGCCCGGTGAGACCGTCCGAGTTCATCAACCGCTGCAACATCAGGTTGGTATCGAGCAACTGCTGCTGGCTCACCCGCAGTGCGCGATAGGCCTCGTCGCGCTGCAACAGCGTGAGGTACGAGCGCGAGTGATAGCGGATACGCGCCACCAGCTCGATGGTGTCCGGTAGCTTTACCAGGTAGTCGTTGGCCCCGGCAGCAAAGGCCGCGCTCTTGACCAGCGGGTCCTCCTTGGTCGACAGGACGATGATCGGGATATCCTGGGTGGCCGGGTTGTTGCGGTACTCGCGCACCAGGGTCAGGCCATCGAGGCCCGGCATGATCAGGTCCTGGAGAATTACCGTGGGCTTGATGCGCATGGCCTGCGCCACCGCCTGGTGCGGGTCGGCGCAGAAATGGAAGTCAATGTTCTCTTCATGGGCCAGACCACGGCGCACCGCTTCGCCGATCATCGCCTGATCATCGACCAGCAGGACCATCGCCGCGCTTTCGTTGATGGTCGTGAAACCTTCGATCGGTAGATCATTCATCCGTAGTCACCCGTTGACCGCCGGCCACGCGGCGCGCCTCAATACATATCTTCATTTCGAAAAGATTTCCACCAGTCGCCCGGCAATTCGCTCCAGCGGGCGGATTTCCACCGCCGCGTCGATCGCCGCGGCGGCCTTGGGCATGCCGTACACCGCGCAGCTTTGCTGGTCCTGGGCGATGGTGAGGAAGCCCTGCTGGCGCATCAGCTTCAGGCCCTGGGCACCGTCGCGCCCCATGCCGGTAAGCAGCACGCCCACCGCGTCGCCTGACCAGTAGCGCGCCACGCTCTCGAAGAACACGTCGATCGAGGGCCGGTAGATTTCGTTGACAGGCTCGGCAGTGTAGGCCAGCTCGCCATTCCTCAGCAGGCGGATATGGTGGTTGGTGCCGGCCAGCAGCACCTGCCCCGGCTGCGGAGGCTCACCCTCGCGGGCCAGGCGCACCGGCAGACCCGACGCGGTGCTGAGCCATTCGGCCATGCCGGCGGCGAACACCTGATCCACATGCTGGACCAGCACGATGGCCGCCGGAAAACTGCGCGGCAGGCCCTTGAGCAGCACTTCCAACGCCGCCGGCCCTCCGGCCGACGAACCGATGGCCACCAAGGCACGGCGCTGCGAGCTCTCGCGTAGCGGCGCGGCCACCGTACGAGCGGCACTGGGACGCTGCTGGCCGATCAGCCAGCCAATATTCAGGATCTTGCGTAACAGCGGCGCGGCCGCTTCCCGGGCGTCACCCGCGCCCAGCGCCGGGGTATCGACCACATCCAGAGCGCCATGGCCCATGGCCTCGAACACCCGATGCACGTTCTGCTTGCGGTCCACGGTGACGATGACGATGGCGCACGGCGTCTGCGCCATGATCCGCCGGGTGGCCTCGACACCATCCATCACCGGCATGATCAGGTCCATGAGGATCAGGTCCGGGGTCTGCTCGGCGCACAGGCGCACCGCCTCGGCGCCATTGCCCGCCACCCAGATCACCTGGTGCGCGGGTTCGAAGGCCAACGCACGGCGCAGGGCCTCCACGGCCATGGGCATGTCGTTGACGATGGCGATTCTCATCCCTGGGCACCTCCGATCAGCTCCACGACCGCCTCCAGCAACGCATCGTCATGGAAGCTGGCCTTGGCCAAATAATAGTCGGCGCCGGCATCCAGTCCACGACGCCGGTCTTCTTCGCGGTCCTTGTAGGAAACCACCATCACCGGCAGCGATTGCAGGCGACTGTCGCGCCTTACCAGAGTGACCAGCTCGATGCCATCCATGCGCGGCATGTCGATGTCGGTGATCAGCAGGTCAAAATCATCGCTGCGCAGTGCGTTCCAGCCGTCCATGCCATCGACGGCCACTGCCACGTCATAGCCGCGGTTGCCCAGCAGCTTGCGCTGCAGCTCGCGCACGGTGAGCGAGTCGTCGACCACCAGGATGCGCTTGCGCGCCACACCCTTGCCGCCCCGCCCGCCCCGTTCGATACGCTCCAGGCGGCCGGTGCTGAGCAACTTGTCCACCGAGCGCAACAGGTCCTCGACATCGACGATCAGCACCACCGAGCCATCATCGAGCAAGGCGCCCGCGGAAATGTCCTGGACCTTGCCCAGGCGCGGGTCCAGCGGCATCACTACCAACACCCGTTCGCCGATCAGGCGCTCGACCGCCACCCCATAGAGCTGTTCGCGCTCGCGGATCACCACCACCCGCAGGCTCTGCTCGTCGCCCTGCGCCGCCGGCCGGTTGAGCAACTGGCTGGCGGCCACCAGGCCGATATGCCGGCCTTCGTGCCAGAAGTGCTGACGACCTTCGATCTGCACGATGGCCTCGGCCGGCACTTCGACGGTGCGCTCGATATGCGCCAGGGGGAAGGCATAAGCCTCGCCGCCCACCTCGACCACCAGGCTGCGCACCACCGACAGGGTCAACGGCACTTCCAGGTGGAAGCAGCAGCCCTGCCCCGCCACCTGGGTCAACTCGATGGACCCGCGCAGTTCGCGGACCATGTGCTGCACTGCGTCCAGCCCGACACCGCGCCCGGACACCTCGGTGACCGTGTCGCGCAGGCTGAAGCCCGGCAGGAACAGGAACGTCAGCAGCTCGGCCTCGCTCATCTGCGCCACGGTCTCGGCCGGCGACAGGGCTCGCTCGACGATACTGCGGCGCAGGCGCTGCAGATCGATACCGGCACCATCATCGGACAGTTCGAGGATCAGCAACCCGGCCTGGTGCGAGGCGCGCAGGCGTACCGTGCCCTCGCTCGGCTTGCCGGCCAGCAGGCGCTGCTCGGGCAGCTCGATACCGTGATCGACCGCATTGCGCAGCAGGTGCGTCAGCGGAGCCTCGAGTTTTTCCAGCACATCGCGATCGACCTGGGTCTTCTCGCCCTCGACCAGCAGGCGCACGGGCTTGTCCAGCGAACGTCCAAGGTCGCGGACCATCCGGCTCTGCCCGGTCAGCACATCGGCGAACGGACGCATGCGACAGGCCAAAGCCGTGTCGTAGAGCAACTGCGCGCGCTGGCTGGCCTGCCAGCCGAATTCGTCCAGGTCAGCCGCCTGTTGCAACAGGATTTGCTGGGTTTCGGCCAGCAACTGCTGGGTCTGGGCCAGGGCTTCGAGCACTTCTGGCCCCTGCCCGCTCTCCTCCAGCTGGGCCTTCAGCCCGTCGAGCCCCCGCATGCCCTGGCCATGCATGCGTTTCAGGCGCTGCAGAGTGGCCAGGTAGGGTTTCAGGCGCTGGGTCTCGACCAGCGACTTGCTCGACAGGTCCAGCAGGCTGTTCAGTCGGTCGGCGGTGACCCGCAACACCCGCTCGCCGCCCTCGCCACCGCGTTTTCCAGCCTTGCGGGCAGGCATCGGTTCCGCTTCGACATCGGGCTCAGGTGGCGGCAGGGGCTCGGGCTCCGGCAGTGCGGGCTGGACGACAGGCGGCAGGCTCGGTGCACTCGGCTGTGCGTTGGCCAGCAACGGCGCCGAGGGGTCGAGCAAGGACGCCATCTGCGCCAGAAACACCGCCACGGCGGCTTCGCTGTCCTGATCGCCCGGCGTGGCGATGCGCATCAGCAGATCGGTGCCCTGCAACAGTGCGTCGATATGCTCGGGGCGCAGCAGCAGGCGGCCTTCCTGGGCTGCTACCAGGCAATCTTCCATGACATGGGCGACACTGACCCCGGCGTCGATGCCGACGATCCGCGCCGCGCCCTTGAGCGAGTGCGCCGCACGCATGCAGGCCTCGAGCTGATCGGGTTGCGCAGGGTTGCGCTCCAGCGCCATCAGGCCCGCACTGAGCACCTGGGTCTGGGCCTCGGCCTCCAGGCTGAACAGCTCGAGCAGCGACGCATCGCGCATTTGCTCCGGGGTCATGACAGGCTCCGCTTCACGGCTGACATCAGGTGTTGTTCATCCAGCACGCGCACGCTGCGCCCACGCCACTGCAGCACCGCCGCAGTGAAGTGCGCCGCATCGCGGCCGTTGTCCAGGGTCGCCGGGTCAAGGCGATGGATACCGTCTATCTCGTCCACCGGTACCACCACCGGCCCGCCTTCGGCCGCCAGGATCAGCATGCGCGGCATGCTCCGCCCACCGCGCTCGCCGCCCGCCTCGACCGATACGCCCAGCAGGTCGGCCAGCGACAGGCAAGGCACCAGCGACCCGCGCACATTGGCGACTCCCTGCAGCACCCGCGATCGCTGGTGAGGCAATGAGTGCACCGGCTGCAACGGGGAGATCTCGGCCAGGCAGGCGGTAGCCAGGGCCAACCATTCCTCGCCCAGGCGGAACAGCAGCATCGAGCGGCCGACCGCTTCTTCCTGCACGAGCGGCGCCTCGAGCGGTTCATCCTGAATCAGCGCATAACGGTCGAGCAGGCGCATTGCCGCCTCGGCATAGACCTCACAATTGCGGCAGTGCACATGCCGTGGCAGCAAGGGGCACTGCTTGTCGCCATGCACCCCGATACGATTCCAGCAGTCATCGATCTGCTCGTCATCGTGGGCGATCAGTTGCATAGGGTATTCGCCGCTCATCGTTCAGACTCCCTGCCTGCCCGAGCGGCACGCTCCTGCAGGCGTCGCGCGCCCGCCTCGTCGCCCTGCGCGGCCAGCAGCATGGCCAGGTGCATCAGCGCCTCCGGGTGCTGCGGCTCGAGGTAGAGGGCCTTGCGGTAATGGGTAATGGCCTGCGCGGCATCGCCCTCGGTATCGCTGAGCAACCCCAGCCAGTAGTAGACCTGTGCCTTGGGCGCAAACTTGCGTAGATAGCGCTCGCAGCCTTCCCTGGCCTGGGCGCTGTCGCCGGCATTGGCATGCTGGGCGATGCTGGCCAGCAGTTGCGCCTCACCTTCGGCTGGCATCACCTTGGCGACTGGCGCGGCGTTCGGTCTGCCAACCCGCGGCGGCAGCGTCAAGATACGCGGTGGCACGGATGGCGCGACTGTGGGGCGGGACGCCGGCTTGGCGATGGGGACCGGCGGCGCTTCATCCTGACGCACGTAGGCGAACGACTGGGCGATCCCCAACGGCCGCATGCCCAGGCGCGCCAGCAGGCTGCCCTCGGCCGGCCCGATGAACAGCACGCCCTGGACATGGGTCATGTGCTTGAGCACCTCGAACACTCGCTGCTGGGTCGGCACATCGAAATAGATCAACAGGTTTCGGCAGAACACGAAATCATAGAGACCTTGGCGCGCCCGCAGCGCCGGATCGAGCACGTTGCCCACCTGCAGGCTGACCTGCTGGCGCACCCGCTCATCCAGGCGATGGGCCTCGCCGACGGCGGTGAAATGCCGCTCGCGAAAGGCCAGCTCGCTGCCGCGGAACGAGTTGCGGCCATAGACCCCTAGCTCGCCCTTGGCCACCGAACTGGGGCTGATGTCGAGGCCGTCTATTCGAAATACCCCAGGGCTCAGCCCGCCGTCGAGCAACGCCATGGCGATCGAGTACGGCTCCTCGCCGGTGGAGCAAGGCAGGCTGAGGATCCGCAGCGGCCGGGCACCGGCCAGCTCCTCTACGCGTTTGTGGGCCAGGCCCGCCAGCGCGGTGAAGGATTCGGGATAGCGGAAGAACCAGGTTTCCGGAACGATGACCGCCTCGATCAGGGCTTGCTGTTCATCGGTCGACTGCAACAGGCGCACCCAGTAGTCGTCCAGGTTCTGCGCCTGCACGACGGTGCAGCGTTGGCGCAAGGCACGCTCAACCATCGCCGCGCCGACCGACTCGACGTCCAGGCCGATACGCTCCTGCAGGAAACGAAAGAAACGCTGCTCAGTCATGCCTGCACCTGCCCTGGCTCCAGCGGATAGAGCAACTCGCGCACCGCATCCGACAACAGGTCATCCACCTCGATGCGTTGCAACAAACCCCGGGCGTCCTGGCGCACAGGCCCGAGGTAACGCGCCTCGGCATTGTCCAGCCCGTAGGGTTGGAAGTCGTCAGGCGCGCAGCGCAGGGTGTCGGTGGCCTGCTCCAGGATCAGCCCCAGCTGCAACTGCGGACGCTGTGGATCGGCGCGGTAATGCACCAGCACCAGGCGTGTGCTGCTGCGCGACTGGGCCGAGGAGCCGAAACTGAGCGCCGACAGGTCGATCACCGGCACCAGCACACCGCGATGGGCGAGCACGCCAGCCACCCAGACCGGAGCCTGGGCAATGGGCTTGAGCGCACGTTGCGGCAGGACCTCGATCACCTCGCGCACGTCCAGGGCGAAACGCTGGTCGGCGATGCGAAACTGCAGGTACAGCACGCCCTTTTCAGTGCTGGCGCGCGCCTCGCGGGGGGACATGTCGTTCATCGTCGTCAGACTTTGAACCGCGACACACCACCGCGCAGCCCGGCGGCCACCTGGCTCAGTTCGTCGATGGCGAAACTGGCCTGGCGCAGCGACTCGACGGTCTGGGTGCTGGCATCGCTTAGCTGGGCCAACGCCTGGTTGATCTGCTCGGCGCCGGTGGCCTGGGCCTGCATGCCCTCGTTGACCATCAGTACCCGCGGCGCCAACGCCTGCACCTGGTGAATGATCTGGCTCAGTTGCTCGCCGACCTGCTGCACCTCGAACATGCCGCGGCGCACTTCCTCGGAGAACTTGTCCATGCCCATCACCCCGGCCGACACCGCCGACTGGATCTCGCGCACCATCTGCTCGATGTCGTAGGTGGCCACGGCGGTCTGGTCGGCCAGGCGCCGCACCTCGGTGGCGACCACGGCGAAGCCACGACCGTATTCGCCGGCCTTCTCGGCCTCGATGGCGGCGTTGAGCGACAGCAGGTTGGTCTGGTCGGCGACCTTGACGATGGTCACCACCATCTGGGTGATGTTGCTGGCCTTTTCGTTGAGGATCGCCAGCTTGGCATTGACCAGGTCGGCGGCGCCCATCACCTGGTGCATGGTTTCTTCCATGCGCGCCAGGCCCTGCTGGCCGGAGCCGGCAAGGCTCGAGGCCTGGTCGGCGGCGCTGGTGACTTCGGTCATGGTACGCACCAGGTCCCGCGAGGTGGCGGCGATTTCCCGCGACGTGGCGCCGATCTCGGTGGTGGTGGCGGCAGTTTCGGTGGCGGTGGCCTGTTGCTGCTTGGAGGTGGCCGCGATCTCGGTGACTGAGGTGGTCACTTGCACCGACGAGCGCTGGGCCTGGGCCACCAGGTTGGCCAGGGACTCGGCCATCTCGTTGAAACCACCCTCGATCGCGCCGAACTCATCCTTGCGGTCCAGGTTCAGGCGCATGCTCAGATCACCCGAGCGCAGACCGTCCAGAGCGTGGACGATGCGTTGCATGGGTGCGGTGATCTGGCGCATGAGCAGCAGTCCGCAAACACCGGCGGCGATAATGGCCAGCAGCAGCGAGACGACCATGCTGCCTTTGGCGGTGTTCACCGCACTGACGATGTCGTTGGTGGCCTTGTCGGCGGACTCGCGGTTGCGCTCGATCACTTCGTTCAGGTGCTGGCGCCCTTCTTTCCAGGCCGGCGTAAGCACATCCATGATCAAGCGCTGGGCTTCGGGGTAGTTCTTCTGGCGGTAGGTCTCCAGGACCTGGTCGACGAGCTTGACGTACTCCTCCTCCAGACGGGTGAAGTCGTCGAACGCCGCCTGGTCGGCGGCGTCGCGGATGGTCGCCTGGTAGCTGGCCATGTGTTTCTTGAGGCGATCGTTGAAGCCCTTGAACAGCTCCAGGTCGGCCGAGGTGATCTCGCGGTGGTTCGACAGCCCCACCAACTGCTGGCTGGTGACGTAGCTGTCGACCCACGCACTGCGGATCATCGAGCTGTAGTAGACGCCGGGGATGCTGTCGGACCCCACGGCTTCCTCGCTGGACTCGATCGCCACCAGCCGCGAGTAGGCGGCCACAATCATCAGCAGCATGATGGCGATGATCACGGCGAAACTTGCCAGGATCCGTTGGCGCAAGGTCCAGTTCTTCACATTCAGCCCTCAGGAATTCGATACGAGCGGGAAAAATCGCCGAAGTATAGCCCAGGCTTCCCGTTCAATTGCGGCTGAATGCAGCGGTATTCAGGCGTCCGTGCCCGTTCAGGCGGCCAAATGCCGGTTCACTGACCTGCGGCAAGCCTGACCTGATTCTCCAGTTCCTGGCGCAGGTTCGGGTCGAGGCGCAGCTGGCGGGCCAGTTCATCGAGATAGGCACGCTCCATGAAGTTCTCCTGATCGACCATCATCACACTGGCCAGGAACATTTCGGCGGCCATCTCCGGCGTCTGCGCGGCGCGGGCCACCTCGGCCGGGTCCAGCGGCTTGTTCAGTTCGGCATGCAGCCAGTGCTGCAACTCACGGTCGCTGTCCAGGCGGGTGAACTCGCCTTCGATCAATGCCCGCTCTCGTTCATCGATATGGCCATCGGACTTGGCCGCTGCCACCAGTGCCCGAAGCACGGCTTGGCTATGCTGCTCGGCCTGGGCCGGCGGCAGACGGTCGAGGGTTTGCGGCTCGTGATTGCCCGCGCCCTGGCGCGCCTGCCAGTTGCCATAGGCCTTGTAGGCCAGCACGCCAAGTGCGGCCAGCCCGCCGTAGGCGAGTGCCTTGCCGCCGTACTTGCGCGCCTTCTTGTTCCCCAGCAGCAGGCCCATCGCTCCAGCCGCCAATGCGCCGCCGCCGGCACCGGACAACAGGCTGCCAAGGCTCCCGGAGCCCTTGTGACGGGTGCCCTTGCCCTGTTGGTTCTGCAGCATGGATTGACCGGTTTTCAATAGCTGATCGAGCAGACCACGGGTGTTCATCTGGCAGACCTCGCAAGCATCCAAAGTAGGTAGGACTGCAGAGTAGGCCGGCAAGCTGAAGCCACGCTTAACGCATTTGCATCCGGATGTTGCCCAGCTTGGTTTGTTTGTTCAACCAATCGCTTTCGAGGAAGCCGTCGATGACTACCTCGAAACTTGCAAGCGCCTGGGCCGCGAACCGCAGAAGACCTACTCCGGAACACTCAGCCTGCGCCTGGAGCCCACCCTCCACGCCAGCGTGGCGGCCGAGGCCGAGCTGGCGCAGAAGAGCATCAACCAGTGGGTCAGCGACATTCTCAGCCAGGCGGCCTGTCGCTGAATCAGTCGCGCAGGTCCGACTCGTGGATGGGGTTGGCCCGGCTGGTGGCCCGCTGATACTGCGCTGGCCAGGTCGCCTTGTTGCCGCCCAGGTCGTCGTCGGCATGCAACGGCCAATAGGGGTCGCGCAGCAGCTCGCGGGCGAGGAAGATCACATCGGCCTGGCCGGTGCGCAGGATATGCTCGGCCTGGGCCGGTTCGGTGATCATGCCGACGGTGCCGGTGGCGATTTCCGACTCCTTGCGTACCCGTTCGGCAAAGCGGGTCTGGTAGCCGGGGCCGGTGGGGATCTCGGCATTGACCGAGGTCCCGCCTGACGACACATCAATCAGGTCGACGCCCAGGGCGCGCAGGCGACGGGCCAGCTCGACGGTCTCGTCCGGGTTCCAGCCATCCTCGACCCAATCGGTGGCCGACACCCGCACGAACAGCGGTAGTTCCTGCGGCCAGGCCTTGCGTACCGCCTCGGCAACCTGCAGGGTCAGGCGAATGCGGTTTTCGAAGCAGCTGCCGTATTCATCGCGGCGCTGGTTGCTCAACGGCGAAAGGAACTGGTGCAGCAGGTAACCGTGGGCGGCGTGGATCTCGACCACCTTGAAGCCAGCCTGCAATGCCCGCTCGGTCGCGGCGACGAACGCGGCGACCACGTCCTGGATCTCGTCCTTGGTCAATTCACGTGGTGCGGTGTGCTGCGGATCGAAGGCGATCTTCGACGGCCCGACCGGCTGCCAGCCGCCCTCCTCGATCTTGACGCTGCCTTGCTTTCCGAGCCACGGCCTGTGGGTGCTGGCCTTGCGCCCGGCATGGGCCAGCTGGATACCGGGCACGGCGCCCTGGGCGGTGATGAAACGGGTGATGCGTTGCAAGGGCTTGATCTGGTCGTCAGTCCACAAGCCGAGGTCCTCGGCAGTGATGCGCCCATCGGCGGTGACCGCGACGGCCTCGCTGATCACAAGACCCGCGCCACCGACCGCGCGGCTGCCCAGGTGGACCAGGTGCCAGTCGTTGGCCAGGCCGTCGACGGCGGAGTACTGGCACATGGGGGAAACGGCGATGCGGTTGGGCAGGGTCAGCTGACGCAGGGTGTATGGCTCGAGCAGCAGGCTCATGGGGCACCTCCCAGGGACTCCAATGGTTTCCGGGCCGGCGGTTGTAGTCGAGCGTGGGCCGGTACCGGTAGTTTCAGACTAGACCATGAAGATGGGAGGCGAGCCTGAGCGCCAAGTTCCGATGACGGGCTGCACCATGACCCAGGCATCCGTGCTTAGGAACCCTTTGCAGCCTGCCGCTCTTCCTCACGCAAGGTCAGCACCTCGAATCCGCTCTCGGTCACGGCCACCGTGTGCTCCCATTGCGCCGACAGCGTGTGATCGCGAGTGATCACCGTCCAGCCATCGCGCAGACCACGGGTCCCACGCCCACCCTGGTTGATCATCGGCTCGATGGTGAACACCATCCCCGGTTGCAGCTTCATGCCCATGCCGCGCTGGCCGTAGTGCAGCACCTCCGGTGCCTCGTGCATCTGCCTGCCGATGCCATGCCCGCAGTATTCGCGCACCACGCTGTAGCCAGCGGCCTCGGCGTGGACCTGGATGGCATGACCGATATCACCGAGCGTCGCGCCGGGGCGCACCTGCTCGATGCCCTTCCATAATGCGGCATAGGTGGTATCGACCAGGCGCCGGGCCTGGTCGCCGATCTGACCGATGCCGTACATCTTCGACGAGTCGGCAATGTAGCCGCCCTGCTCCAAGGTGATATCGACATTGACGATCGAGCCTTCCTTCAACACCTCGTCGGCCTTGGGCATGCCATGGCAGACCACATGGTCCACCGAGGTGTTCAGTGAATAGGGGAAACCGTACTGGCCCTTGCTCGCCGGTCGGGCCTTGAGGGTTTCGACGATGAAGGCCTCGGCGCGGTCGTTGATCTGCATGGTGGTCACTCCGGGGCGGATGAAACCGTCGAGGTCGGCAAACACCCGGGCCAGCAGTTGGCCTGCGCGGCGCATCAGTTCGAGCTCGGCGGCGTCCTTGAGGATGACCTTGCTCATTGCAGAAGCGCCTTGAGGTTGGCCTGCTCCTGGCGCAGCAACTGGCGCAGCAGTTCCTGATAGGTGGCTTGCGGGTGCAGTTCGGCCAGCATGCCGAGGCGGATCCAGTGCTCGGCCTGGGCGTTGATCGAACGCGACAGCGCGGCGCTGGCCACGCGCAGGTCTTCGTGGAGGTCGTCGCAGATCTTGACGATACCCATGGTGTAGTTACTCGCATATATGAAACGTACGCGAATCATATATCCGCCCGTATGCACGCGCCATCCGTTGGTGCGTGGTTCCCCGTATTGGTGCACGCCTTTGCCAAGCTAACCATCGAACCTGTGAGCGGGCTTGACCCGCGATGACATGGCCCGGGATTTGCTGCCTGGTTGCCATCGCGACCATCAACGCCGATGGTCCCTTTCATCACGACGAAGGCGCCGTGTTGCCCCGCTTGCCGCTTGCAGGCCGGGCAGCCGGCGCCTTTGTCGTTTCGTCAGCAGGAGATTGCCGATGAGCGACAGCCAAGTGCGCAGTGTTTGCCCGTATTGCGGGGTCGGCTGCGGCATCGTCATGCACGTGAGCGATGCCAAGGTGGTCAAGGTCAGTGGCGACAAGCAGCACCCGAGCAACTTCGGTCGCCTGTGCACCAAGGGCCTGAGCGCCCATGTGCCGCTACAGGCCGGGCGCATGACCCACGCCTTCGTGCGCGACCAGCGCAGCCAGCAGCCGGCGCGTTGCAGCCTGGACATGGCCATCAGCGAAGCCGCCGCGCGGTTGCGCGCGATCATCGACACCCATGGCGCTGATGCCGTGGCCTTGTACGTGTCCGGACAGATGTCACTGGAAGCCCAGTACCTGGCCAACAAGCTGGCCAAGGGCTTCATCCGCACCCGTCATATCGAATCCAACTCGCGCCTGTGCATGGCCAGTGCCGGCAGCGGCTACAAGCAGTCACTGGGTGCCGACGGACCGACGGGCAGCTACCAGGACTTCGAACGCGCCGAGGTGTTCCTGGTGATCGGCGCGAACATGGCAGACTGCCACCCGATCCTGTTCCTGCGCCTGCGCGACCGGCTCAAGGCCGGGGCCAGGCTGATCGTCGTCGATACCCGGCGCAGTGCCACCGCCGACAAGGCCGACCTGTTCCTGCAACTGCGCCCGGGCACCGATCTCGCGCTGCTCAATGGCCTTCTTTACCTGCTGCATGTCAACGGCCACACCGACGCGGATTTCATCGCCCGCCACACCGAGGGCTGGGAGGACCTGCCGGCGTTTCTCGCGGACTACACCCCGGAACGGGTCGCGGCCATCACCGGGTTGGACGAGGCCGACCTCCACGAAGCCGCCCGCCTGATCGGTGAGGCCGGCGAATGGATGAGCTGCTGGACCATGGGCCTGAACCAGAGCATCCACGGCACCTGGCACACAAATGCCCTGTGCAACCTGCACCTGGCCACCGGCGCCATCTGCCGCCCCGGCAGCGGGCCGTTTTCGCTGACCGGCCAGCCCAACGCCATGGGCGGCCGCGAGATGGGCTACATGGGACCGGGCCTGCCGGGCCAGCGTTCGGCGCAGGTGGCGGCGGACCGCGCCTTCGTCGAGCGGCAGTGGCAGCTGGCGCCCGGCACATTGCGCAGCGAGGGCGGCGAAGGCACGGTGGCGCTGTTCGAACAGCTCAAGAACGGCGAAGTGAAGGCCTGCTGGATCATCTGCAGCAACCCGGTGGCCAGCGTCGCCAACCGCCAGCAGGTGATCGACGGCCTGAACCAGGCGCAACTGGTGATCAGCCAGGACGCCTTCCTCGACACCGAGACCAACCGCTACGCCGACATCCTCCTGCCCGCGGCGCTGTGGGCCGAGGGCGAGGGGGTGATGATCAACAGTGAGCGCAACCTGACCTTGATGCCACGCGCCGTCGAGCCGCCTGGCGAGAGCCTGGAGGACTGGCGCCTGATCGCGCGCATCGCCTGTGCCATGGGCTACGCGCATGCCTTCGACTACCCGGACGCCGAGGCGGTGTTCGAAGAGATCCGCCGCTTCCATAACCCGGCCACCGGCTACGACCTGCGCGGCATCGACTATGCCGGGCTGCGCGCCAGCCCCCGGCAGTGGCCCTGCGCGCCGGGGCGCGAGGATAACCGCAGCCCGCTGCGCTATCGCAACGACGCAGACGGCCAGCCAGCGGCGCTGAGCTTTCCGACTACCAGCGGCAAGGCGCGTTTTCATGCCCGACCCTGGCTGGCGCCGGCCGAGTTGCCGGACGATGCCTTCCCCTTCATCCTCAACACCGGCCGCGTGCAACATCAGTGGCACACCTTGACCAAGACCGGCAAGGTCCCAAGCCTGAACCGCCTCGACCCCGGCCCCTTCGTCGAGATCCACCCCGCCGATGCCCGGCGCCTGGGCATCGGCGACAAGGACCAGGTGGCGATCCGTTCACGTCGAGGCCAGGCGCTGCTGCCGGCCCGCCTCAGCGACCGGGTGTTGCCCGGCGGCTGCTTCGCGCCATTCCACTGGAATGACCTGTACGGCGAGCAGTTGGCGATCAACGCGGTGACCTGCGACGCCGTCGACCCCACCTCGCTGCAACCGGCCTTCAAGTACTGCGCCGTGACCCTCGAACGGGTCGCGGGTGAACGCATCGAGGTCCTCGACCTGGACGTCACCATTCCTGCGGAGCCCGTCCCCATGCCGACCGCCACCCTCGCCCGCCTGCTGGGCCTGGAGACACAACCTGCTCCGGTGCTTGCCGAAGAGGAGCGCCATTACCTGCAAGGTTTCCTGCTTGGCCTGCAACAGACACGCGCCGAGGGTGTGCCAAGCCTCCCGGCCACCGCACCATTGGCGCCGGCCCGGCGCCTGTTCGTCGATGGCCTGCTGGCGGGGCTGTTCGCCCAGCCCCAAGCACAGGCGGCAGTACCTTGCCATCGCGTGTTGTGGGCCTCGCAGACCGGCAACGGTGAGGCGCTGGCCGAACGCTGCGCCCAAGGCCTGCGCGAGGCGGGGCTGATGGTGGCGCTCAGCAGCATGGAAAGCGTCAGCCCGGCGCAATTGCACGGCTGCGCCAGCGTACTGCTGATTGCCAGCACCTTCGGTGACGGCGATGCTCCGGACAGTGGCGCCGCATTCTGGCAGGCCCTGCAGGGTGCGGGCGAAACCGATTGCGCCAATCTGCCCTACGCGGTGCTGGCCCTGGGCGACTCCAGCTACGACCAGTTCTGCGGCTTTGGCCGCAAGCTCGACCAGCGCCTGGCGGAACTGGGCGGCCAGCGCCTGCTGGAGCGGGTCGAGTGCGAGCCGGACTTCGAGGCTGCATTCAGTACGTGGCTCGAGGCCCTGCTGCTGGCCCTTGGCACAAACACGGTGGCTACGCCGGCGCCACCGACTGCCGAGCCTCACGGCAGAAACCAGCCATGGCCTGCACGCCTGGTGGAGAACCGCCTGCTCAATGGCCCAGGTTCGACCAAGGAGACCCGTCAACTGGTGTTCGACCTGGCGGGTAGCGGCCTGGACTACCACCCCGGCGACGCGCTGGGCGTGTGGCCGCGCAACTGCCCGGCGCTGGTCGAGGAGCTGCTCGGCCTGATGCAGCTCGATGGCCAGGCCATTGTCGAGCTTGAAGGCCGCAAGCCAATGCCCCTGGGCCTGGCGCTGGAACGGCATCTGGACATTGCCCATGTCACGCCACGACAGCTCGAGGCGCTCAGCGAAAACGCGCCCTCTCTGCAGCAGCTGTTGCAGCCTGAATGCAAGACCGCGCTCAAGGACTGGTTATGGGGCCGGCAACTGGCCGATGTGCTGCGCGAGTTCCCCCGGCAATGGCCAATGGCCCGCTGGCTGGCGCTACTCAGGCCCTTGCAGCCAAGGCTGTACTCGATCAGCTCAAGCCCCAAGGCGCACCCGGGGCAGGTGCACCTGACGGTGTCCACGGTGCGCTATGGCGAACGCAAGGGAGTCTGCTCGGCCTTTCTCGCCGACCGAGCGACGAACGTCGAAGTGGCCATCTTTGCACAGCCATCGAAACACTTCCGCCTGCCCGACGACGACGGCACGCCCATCGTCATGATCGGCCCCGGCACCGGCATCGCGCCCTTCCGGGCCTTCCTCGAGGAACGCCAGGCACGTGCAGCGCCTGGCCGCAACTGGCTGTTCTTCGGCGAGCAGCACGAGGCACACGACTTCTACTATCGCGAACAGTTGCTGGCCTGGGAAGCGCAGGGCCATGTACGCCTGAGCACCGCGTTCTCCCGCGACCAGCCGGAGAAGATCTATGTGCAGCAACGCCTGCTGGAACAGGGCGCCGAACTGTGGCGCTGGCTGCAGGACGGCGCGCATGTGTATGTCTGCGGCGATGCCCAGCGCATGGCCCGGGATGTGGATGCGGCCTTGCGCCAGGTGGTGGCGCAGCACGGCGGCCTGGACGAGACCGCGGCAGCGGCCTATGTCGAAGGTTTGGGACGGGACAAGCGCTACCGGCGGGATGTGTATTGATGCACCACGGTGGTGAGGGCTGCACCCTGCTTGTGCGCCCGCACCACCTGGCCAGCACATGCCCAAAGCTGTAACCCTTGTGAAAGCGGGCTTGCCCCGCAATTAAAGGGAGCCTGGCACGCTCCCTGCTTCAAGCAATGCACAACAGCCCCAACGACCAACGGCGGTCAACAGGGGCCTCACACTGATGAGTACAGGCAAAGGCGCCTGGAGCTTCGGCTCCAGGCGCCTTTTTCGTTTTCCGTGATCGAGGATCGGCTATGCAGGCAACAGCGAACGGGGCACAACGAGCACGACTGGTCATCGTCGGCAATGGCATGGTCGGCCATCACTGCGTCGAGCAGCTGATCGAACGCGGCGCCACGGCACACTTCGAGCTGCATGTGTTCGGCCAGGAGCGCCAGCGCGCCTACGACCGGGTGCACCTGTCGGAGTATTTTACCGGTAGCTGCGCCGAGACCCTGGCCCTGTGCGCCCCGGACTACTACAGCCGCCACGGCGTGCACCTGCACCTGGGCGAGGCGGTGCTGGACATCGATCGCGAGCGCCGGGAGCTGGTCACCGCCGAGGGCCGCCTGGGCTATGACCAGTTGATCCTGGCCACCGGTTCCTATCCGTTCGTGCCGCCAATCGAAGGTTCCAGCGGCAATGCCCGCCTGGTTTACCGCACCCTCGAGGACCTCGATGCGATCCGCGCCGCCGCCGCAGATGCCCGCCGTGGCGTGGTGGTGGGCGGCGGCCTGCTCGGCCTCGAGGCAGCCAACGCCCTGAAGTCCCTGGGCCTGGAGGCGCATGTAGTGGAGTTCGCCCCACGCCTGATGCCGGTACAGCTGGACAGCGAAGGCGGCGCGGCGCTCAAGGCGCGGATCGAGGCCCTGGGCGTGGGCGTGCACCTGTCCCGCGCGACCCAGTCGATCAGCGCTGGCGAGCAGTACCGCTACCGGATGAACTTCGACGGTGGCGAACACCTGGAGACCGATCTGATTGTCTTTTCCGCCGGCATCCGCCCACAGGACGCCCTGGGCCGGGCCTGTGGCCTGGAGATCGCCACGCGCGGCGGCGTGGTGATCGACAGCCAGTGCAAGACCAGCGATCCACGGATCTTCGCCATCGGCGAGTGCGCGTCGTGGAACGGCAGCGTGTTCGGCCTGGTCGCCCCCGGCTACGCCATGGCGCGCAACCTGGCCGCGCGGCTGCTGGGCGAGACGGCGGACGATTTCACCGGCGCCGACATGTCGACCAAGCTCAAGCTGCTGGGCGTGGATGTCGGCTCGATCGGCGATGCCCACGGCGCCACGCCCGGTTCACGCAGCTACCGCTTCATCGACGAGGCCAACAGCGCCTACCGCCGGCTGGTGGTGGATGCCAGTGGCAAGCACGTGCTCGGCGCGGTGCTGGTGGGCGACAACAGCTACTACGACACCCTGCTGCAGTACGCCCAGAACGGCATCGCCCTGCCGACCGATCCGGCATCGCTGATCCTGCCGCAAGGAAGTGGCGCGCCGACCCTGGGCGCTGATGCGCTGCCCGACAGCGCGACCATCTGCTCCTGCCACAACGTCAGCAAGGGCGCGGTGTGCGCCGCCATCGACAGTGGTTGCGGCGACCTTGCCGCCGTCAAGGGCTGCACCAAGGCCGCCAGCGGCTGCGGTGGCTGCGCTGCCCTGCTCAAGCAGGTCTTCGAGCATGAGCTGACCGCCCGTGGCGTGACGCTCGACAAGAGCCTGTGCGAGCACTTCGCCTACACCCGCCAGGAGCTCTACGGGCTGGTGCGGGTGGAGGGTATCCGCACCTTCGGCGAACTGCTCGAACGCCACGGCAAAGGTCACGTGGGTTGCGACATCTGCAAACCGGCGGTGGGCAACATCCTCGCTTCATGCTGGAACCAGCCGATCATGGACCCGGCGCTGGTACCGTTGCAGGACACCAACGACACCTTCATGGCCAACATGCAGAAAAACGGCACCTACTCCGTGGTGCCGCGCATTCCAGGCGGCGAAATCACCCCGCAGAAGCTGATCGTGATCGGCCAGGTGGCGCAGAAATACGACCTCTACACCAAGATCACCGGCGGCCAGCGCATCGATCTGTTCGGGGCCCAGCTGCACGAACTGCCACTGATCTGGGGCGAGTTGATCGCTGCCGGCTTCGAGACCGGGCACGCCTATGGCAAGTCAACGCGCACGGTGAAATCCTGCGTGGGCAGCACCTGGTGCCGCTATGGCGTGCAGGACAGCGTGGCCATGGCGCTGCGCCTGGAGGATCGCTACAAGGGCCTGCGCGCGCCGCACAAGCTCAAGTTCGCGGTATCCGGCTGCACCCGCGAATGCGCCGAGGCGCAAAGCAAGGACATCGGCGTGATCGCCACCGACAAGGGCTGGAACCTGTACGTATGCGGTAACGGCGGCATGCGCCCGCGCCACGCCGAGCTGTTCGCCACCGACCTGGACGACAAGACCCTGATACGACTGATCGACCGCGTGCTGATGTTCTACATCCGCACCGCCGACAAGCTGCAGCGCACCTCGGTGTGGCGCGAGGGCCTCGAAGGCGGGCTCGACTACCTCAAGCAGGTGGTGATCGACGACAGCCTGGGCCTGGCAGCCGAACTCGAAGCGCAGATGCAGCAGGTGGTCGAGCGCTACGAGTGCGAATGGGCCAACGCCCTGGGCGATCCGGAAAAGCTCAAGCGCTTCCGCACTTTCGTCAACGACCAGCGCGCCGATCCGGATGTGCATTTCGTGCGCGAGCGTGGCCAACGCCGACCGGCTGCGCCGCTTCAGCTGATTCCCACCCACGAGGAGGCAATGTGATGAACCTGTCCAACACGGTTTCAGCCAGTGAAATCCGCTGGCAGATGGTGTGCCAGGCCAGCGACCTGGTCGCCGACTCCGGGGTGGTGGTGTGGCACGAGGGTGAGCAGGTGGCGTTGTTCTACCTGCCGGGACAAGGGCGGGAGCTGTACGCCGTCGGCAACCGTGACCCACGCTCGGGCGCGAACATCATCGGGCGTGGGTTGGTGGGCAGCCTGGGCGCAACCGTTGTGGTAGCGGCGCCGCTGTACAAGCAACATTTCTGCCTGCAAAACGGCAACTGCCTGGAAGATCCGACACAGCGCTTGCCGGTGTGGCCAGTGCGTATCCGTGGTATGACGGTCGAACTGGGACAAAGACTCAGATGACAATCAGTTTGCCGGGAGCATGCCCAACCGGCCAGTGCCCGGCCAGGTACAGGTCGACCACCCGACGCCAGTGATCGCCCAGACCGAAGAACTGCTCGGTGGCGTACTGACGGAACGCGAAGGCCGCGCCGCCGCGAGCGGCCTCGCTGAAGTCGTGCGGGCGGCAGATGAACGGCGCCTTATCGAGCGTGCGGGTGGCGGCCATCACTGCCCTGTTCAGCGCCATGCGCTGCTCGCTCAGCACTTTGGTCGTCTCTTGCCGCGGGTAGTACGGATCGTCTTCGCCCGGCGAGGTGGGGAGCCATTGAGTGGCATCGTACAAGCCCTGGAACGCCTGGTCCGAGGGGGTCACGAACACCGCCTCGACCGAAGCGATGAGAATCACCTGCGGATCCTGGATGTCAGGCTTGCCCAGATTGCCGAAGAATCGAGTCTGCCCGATCTGTTCGAGCGTGTGTTCCAGGTCGATCATGTTACAGCCTCAAATCGGTGATGGTCTTGGGTGGCAATGCCTTGCGACCTTGCTGGATGGTGGTGCGAAGTACACCACCGGCGGCATGCGGGCCGGGGATACCGGGCAACGAATGGTTGGGCAGCGTGCCGTGGGTCGGCATCAGGTTCCACCATTTGTTGGCGCCACCGCTTTCCAATGGAATCACATGGTGGGCCGTGGCGCCGTCTGGCCAGGTCCGGTTGGTGTTCTTTTCCCACTGTTTGATCAGGCCTTTCTCGGTTTTCACGAACTCCTTGCGCATCGCCTGGTTCTGCGCCGCGTTGCGCCGCTGCACCACCGGCAGGTTGCCGCGCAGGATCTGGGCCTGCCGCGCGGTCACTTCGCCACCGGGTGAAGCGACCTTGTTGGCGTCTTGGATGATACGGTCGAGAAGCGAACATTCCGACAAGCCCAGCGGGTCGATCCAGGTTAGTGGATTGGGAGCATAGGCATACAGGTTGATGCTGCCTTCCAGCCCCAACGGGTCCTGCTGGGTGAAGCGGCCGATGTCCGGGTCGTAATAGCGGAACGTGTTGTAGTGCAGGCCAGTCTCGCGGTCAAGGTACTGCCCCTGCATACGCAGGTTCTGCTGGCGGTTTTGGTCAGGCGCGTGCCACTCTTCGCGGCTGCGGCCCCACAACAGGTAGTCGCTGTACCAGACTGAATTACCCTGTGCGTCGGTCAGTTGCTCGGGCAGCCCGGCAATGTTGGTGTGGAAGTACTGCACCACTTCCTGGCCAGGTGCGCCGTCGATACGCGCCAGCGGCTCGTGGCTGCCAGGGTCGGCATACAGGTACAGGCTCGATTTGCCATCCTGCACCTCCTGCAGTAAACGCAGGCCCTGCCAGAGGAAGTCGGTGCGACTGACGGGTTGCTCATGGCCGCTGCGGTAGAGGCGCTTGCCGATGCGCCGCCCCAGTGGGTCGTAGCTGAACTCAATGCGCTCGTGCACGGTGCCGCGTTGCTGGTTTACGCGGACCAGCCGATGCTCGGCATCGTACTCGAAGCGCTGTAACAGCCGGCTGCCGCTGCGCTTCTCGACCATGCGGCCGAAACCATCGTAGCGGTAGCGTTTGTCCTGATGCACCGTGACCCGGTTGTGCCGCACATGAGCCTTGGGCTGGTAGCCCTCGATCAGGTTACCAGCGCGGTCGTACCCATAATGCTCGACGATCGGCACATCTCCCAGCGCCAGGCGGCGGGTCACACCATAGATGCGTTGGCTCGGCCCATAGTCGTAGGTCACCGAGCCCTGGCAGCTGCCATTGCCGAGGCCAGCACTGTGGAAGCGCAGCGCATGCTCTTGCTGGGCCGGATTCTGTGTGCCGGGTCGCTGGGTCTGGGTAAAGGTTTCGCAGACCAGGTTGTCGCCGTCGTCATAGCGATAGTCCTTTTGCAACAACGCCAGCGTCATGCTCGAGGCGTCCCGGTAATGGATCGCCCTCTGTTGCAGGCGCCCACAGCTGTCATAGCGGGTGCGGGTCTGCAACTGGCCCTGGGTGCGCAGCACTTCGTCATGCAAGCTGTCGCGCTCGAAATCGCAGATCACCCGCCCGTCGAGATTGAGCTGATGCAGGTGGCCGCTGCCGTAATACAGGTGGTTTATCCGGCGTTGATCGGGCAGGGTCAGGCTCTGCAGGTTATTCAACTCGTCATGCGCATAACCCACGGTACCGGCAGCGCTGGTCTCGCTCAGCAGGCGGCCCATGCGGTCATAGCTGAACGCCAGTCGCCGGGCATTGCCCTGCTTATCGGTGAATGTCACCGACAGCAGGTTGTCGCCCTCGTCATGGACGTATTCGGTGCAACCATCGGTGGTGTGCTTGCGTAGCAAGCGACCAACGGCATCGTGCTCCAGCTGATGGATCTGTATGGCCGTGTCGTGAGCCTGATCCGGGATCGGGTGGTGGGCGATACACGTGACGTTGCCCCGGTGGTCGTAGGTATAGGCGTAGCCACCACCATCGAGGTTCTGCTGGGTGAGCGCGCGGTCCAGCGCATCCCATTCAAAGCGATAGCGTTCGCCGTTCTCGTTCACCAGCGCCTGCAGTCGGCCATAGGCATCGTAATTCAGACTCAGCGCCGCCCCCATGGGGTCGATACGTTGCAACAGGCGACCGCTGGAGTCGAAATGCCAGTGGGTGGTGCGCCCGGCGCCATCGATATGGCGGGTCAACTGCCCGGCGGCGTTGACCTGATAATGATCGGTGCGCCCGTCGGCCCCCTGGCTTTCGATCAGGTAGCCGCGCACATCGTAGCGGTGGCGGCTACGCTCGCCCCGCGGATTGACAGACTCCGCCAGCTCACCGCGCTCGGTGTAGCGATAATGCGTGACATGGCCGGAACAGTCGCGGTAGCTGAGCAACTGGCCACGGTCATTCCATGTGAACCGGCGTTGTCGGCCATGCGCGTCGGTGATGGCCAGCAGTCGCCCGCGATCGTCGTAGCGGTAACCTGTGGTATTACCCAGGGCATCGGTTTCACTGAGCACATTGCCTTGGCAATCGTACTGCATGCGCAAGCTTGCGCCGCCAGGCGACACGATGCTCAGCGGCAGTGCCCAATGTTCGCCATAGGCAATGCTTTCACTGCGCCCGAGCGGGTCCTGGCTGCAGACAAGGCGGCCTGCACCGTCGTAGCTGTAGCACCACTGGCTGCCATCGGGCTCGGTACTGGCGATCAACTGCCCCTGCTGGAAGGTCTCCTGCCAGAGGTTGCCCAGGGCATCGACATACCGATGGATCTCATAGTGCGGCCCCCAATGGAACGACTCCTCCCGCCCCAGGCTGTCGCGAACCCGGGTCAGGCCCTGAGCCAGGTCGTAGTCGAAGTGATAGTCCTCTGCGCTATCGCTGTGGTGGCGCATCACTCGCCACTGGTGTGTGGGCTGCGCCTCGAGCGGTGCCGGTAGGTCCCGTGGCCAGCCCCCACGCGAGGCCACTCCGTCTGGCGGTACCTCCAGGCTGGCCCATTCATAGTGATGGACGACACCGCTGGCGAGAGTCTGGCTCGCCATGCACCCTGCTGCGGTGTAGGTGAAACGGCGTACCGTTTGCCCGCTGGCATCGCGTACCTCGGCTAGCTGACCGGCCTGGGTGTAGCGGTAGCTGACCAGCAACTGCTGGTCAGCGATCTCGAACGCATCGCCTGGGGCCAACTGTAGCCGCCACACCTCGCGCACTCGGCGCCCATGCTGGTTGTCGTGGCGCAACTGCACGGCAGTGCGACCGAAGGCATCGACCAGCAATTGCAAGCGCCCTTGGTCGTCATACAGCAGTTCAAGGCGGTTGAGGTTGCGATCGCCAAGTTGCACGAGGCGCGACCGGCTGTGTGCTGTCGGATCGGTCTTGAACACCTGGTACTGGCCGCTATAGATGTCCTCCACCACCGTGATGCCATCGTCCTGATGGAAAATGGCAACACCGTCCAAGGTACTGAGCAGCGCGCTGCCGGGCACCATGCGGCCCAACTCGATGCGACTGCCGTCTTCGTCGACATAGATCCACAGCTCGCCACCTTGCGGATGAGGCACCCGTTCCAGACGCACTTCGTAGGGCAGGCTCCAGCCCTTGCCCAACAGACCATCGTCGCGCAGGTCGTTGCTGTCATAACGACGCGACCAATCGATGGCCAGCAGGCCGGGCAGGCTGAAGTCCAGGTCCTCGGGGCCATCGAGCCGTTTGCTGCCGGTGGCGACCAGCACCGGGTGCCCCTTGCAGCCAGGAATACGGGAACGGGGCTTGGGTGCGTTGCGTGGCCGCGAGCGGCTCTTGACGCGCCTTGCCAGCAGCATGCCGGCGACCAGGCCAATGATCTTTGCCGCTGCGCTCTTGCCGTCGCGGATGTCTCGCACGGTGACCGTGCCACCTCCAACCCGCACATTGGGCGAGAAGGTCATGCCGATGGGGCCGTCGCAGGTGCTCTTGTCCCCGACCCTGGCCGCAGGATGGCCATTGATGAAAACCTTGTCCGACCCTTGCGCGACGAAGTTGGGGACCGGGTGCTTGCTGCACTTGACGGTGTCCAGTTCGGCAGGTTGGGTGCCAGGATTCGCCGGGGTGGCGACTGGGGGATTGAAGATGCTGTTGATTTCCTGAGCCAACCCGATGACCGGCAGCATCAGCGATGCGCCCATCATCGCGTAGTTACCGATGTTTTCCAGTATCGAGGGTGCCTCGGCGGAGGGTTCGGCCTCACTGGCACCCGTGACGGTCCCTGCCGCGCGGGCTGCAGGCATGCCATTGATGCGGGTGTTGGATGATCCGCTGTCGATCGCACCGTAGGGTTCGGGGGGAAACATCGAATTGCCGACCCAACTGCTCAGATCGGAAATGTGCTCGCCTATGCTCTTGTCTTCGCCAGCAGGCAACATAGCGGCGGCACCGACCAGGGCACCGGCGATCAATGGTGTGAGCGTGGCGGCGGCCCCACCTGTGCCAACCACGGCCACCACGGCACCGCCGATCGCCGCCGCGACCGCCGCAGTAGCGGCGGCATAGATCACCGCTTCGGTCAGCCCGCTGACCAGCTCGGCCATCAACGGCGGATGCAATATGAGATCGCCCTCGCGGGCGGCATGCAGGCTATCGCCCATGAACCACTTCCTTGTGCCCGGGTCAGTTCAGCCGCAATCCTGCCTTGATGGCTTCCCAATGGGCGAGATCGACCGCCTCCAGCGGTGTTTCCTTGCTATAGCTGACCGCCACGAAACGGGCCTGCCCGCTTGGCGCGTAAGCCAACTGACGCTGGTACGAGACCACTTCGCCGCGCTTGAATTGCAGGCTGACTTCCAGGCCGTGGATGCCACGATCGACGCCTGCGCTGACCGGCTGTGGTTCGCTGATGATCGCCCCCAGGCGTTCACGCAACTGCGCCAGTTGCTGCAGGTAAAGCGCCTCCAGCGTCTGCCCGGCAGCCAGCGGACTGCGAGCGATCACCAGGGTGGTGCCACGCTGACGGAAGGTCAGCATGTTCATGGTGGTGTCTTCGGGCGTTTCATCGCCCAGTTCAAGGACCAGGTCCTGGGTCAGGTAGGCGGCCATAGCGCTGCTCCATGCATCGAAGCGGCACACGCTAAAGGTTCAGGGCTTTGCCTGCAAGGGAGGAACCGTCGCCGAGTGACGAAGATCACCCAGACGTTGCAGGTCTGGCCCGCACGGATACACTGCCGGGCATGAACCTCGATACCCGCATCAAGTTCCGTCACCTGCTGTGCTTCCTGGAGATTGCCCGGCAGGGCAGCCTGGCCAGGGCAGCCGACGTGCTTGCGATCAGCCAGCCAGCGATCTCCAAGACCCTCAAGGAACTGGAGGACCTGCTCGAGGCACGCCTGTTCGAGCGTGGTCACAACGGCGTTACCCTGACCCCGGCCGGCACCCGCTTCATGCGCTACGCCGGCCCCAGCGTGCAGGCGTTGCGCGACGGGGTCTGCAGTGTGCGCGGCGAGGCGCGGGCACCGTCGCAGGTGCGCATCGGCGTGCTGTCGACGGTCGAAGGGCTGCTGATGCCCGAGGTGTTGTGCCGCCTGCATCAACGCCACGAGGCGTTGCTGATCAGCGTGGTGACCGGGGCCAGTGCCCAATTGCTCGGTCAGTTGCATCTGGGGGAACTGGAACTGGTGGTCGGGCGAATGACCGACAGCCCGCAGATCCAAGGGTTGTCGTTCGAGCACCTGTACAGCGAGTCGATGACCCTGGTGGTGCGGCCGGGGCACCCGCTTTTGGCGCAGCGGCCCGTCGAGCGCAGGCAGGTCGGTGATTACCCGCTGGTGCTGCCGCCGCCGGGGACGACCATTCGCCAGCATGCCGACAGCTTGTTCGTGCAATGCGCGATCCCGCTGCCGGCGCAGCGCCTGGAAACCCTGTCGCTGGCCCTGAGCAGGCGCTATGTGCTGGGCAGCGAGGCGGTCTGGGTGGCGCCACGGGACGCCGTGCTGATCGACCTCGGGCGTGGCGAGCTGGCCGAGCTCGACCTGGGCGTGCTCGAGCCGGGCGGGTCGGTGGGCATCTGCCGCAATGCGGCGCTGCCCCAGAGCCTGCCGGCGCAATGGGTGTGCGAAGTGCTCCGCGAGGTGGCCGAGGCCTATCGACTCGGGACCTATCCCTGAGAACCCGGCAGGAAACTTCCTATACAATCCCCGCCAGTTCCCAGCACCTCCAGGACTCCTTTCATGGACGAAACCGCGCAGCACTGGCTGCATGCTCTCTCCGCCCCCATGGCCGCCCTCAACGGCGCCAGCTATACCGCACCCGACTATTTCGAGGGCGAAGACCAGACCGACCTTGAGCGCTGGTGGGGCATCAGCAACCGCGCCCAGTTGCTGGACATGCTCAGCATGGCCGACAACGGCCACGCCACCGAGATGAGCGAGGCCTACTGGCAGTACCAGCGCTGTCTGCCCAGCCAGTGGCAGGCCTTGCTCGACACCCTGCCCCCACGCGAGCGCATCCGCCATGAGTACGCTGCCCGCACCTTCCCCGACTGCGGCCCGGGCGGCACCCGGGCCTGGGACCTGGGGCGCATGGGTTTCCTGCTGCGCGCCGGCGTCAAGAAAGGCCTGATCGATCGCGACGAAAGCCTCTACCTGCACTACCGCCTGGCCCTGCGCGCCCGCCATTACTACAACCGCTGGGACGGCTACCTGGCCGGCTACCTGTTCGGCAAGGCGCTGTGGAATGCCAGCGACAGCAGCGACGAGACCCTGGCCGCCAACCTCGAGCGCCAGGGCTGCGAGCACTGGAACCGCTGCATCGTGCTCAACCTGCGCCTCGGCGCCCATGACCTGCTGGCCGGACTGCCCTGGGACATGCCCCTGCCCGAGCCCGCACGACCCACCACGCTGGAAGAGGACTGCTGGTCATGAGTTGCTGGATTCGCCTGGGAATCGAACCGACCCAGGACATGGACGCCATCCGCCTGGCCTATCGCGGCCGCCTGCCCTCGCACCACCCGGAAACCGATCCCGAAGGGTTCCAGGCACTGCGGGCAGCCTACGAGGAAGCCCTGCGCCTGGCCCGCGAGCAGGCGCCCAGCGAGGCTGAGCCAACACGCGAAGAAAATGCCCCCCATCCAGCCCTCAAGCAGTTCCACACACTGCTCGAGGAGCCGTCCAAGCGCTTCGACCCACAAGCCTGGCAGCGTTTTATCGCCGAACTGGACGAGTTGCCGCTGGATGAACTGGACGACCTCAGCTGGCAACTGCTGCACACCCTGCGCGACTGCGGACCGTTGTCCCACCACTGCGCGGGCCTGCTGGCACGGCGCCTGGGCTGGGCCGAGCAGCTGCTGCGCCTGGACGAGCGCCACGAAGTGGAAGCTTTCCTCGACCGCCTGGAACAGCCCGATCCCTTCGACACCGCCTGCATGCGCGACTGGCCGGCCAGCGCGCAGATGGAAAGCCTGTGGTATTTCCGCAGCCTCGAGTACTGCTACCAGCAGCGTCCACTGTTCGAGTACGAGCAGTTCGCCGGCGTGCATACCTGCCTGGCCATGCCGGATGACCCGGCCTTGGTGCAACGCCTGCTGGTGCAGTTCAGCCAGGCCGGTATCCCCAGCCGGACCTTCCACGAAATGCTCAAGACGCGCCAGCAACAGGCCCCGGACGATGCCGACCTGCTCTACCTGCTGGCCCGCCAGGCCGATGCCCTGGGCGCCGAGCAACAGGCCCTGGACTGCTGGTTGCGGCTGTATCGCGAACACCAGCACCCACAGGCCGAACGCTGGCTGATCGACCTCTGCGCCCGCCACCAGCCCCAGCGCCTGCCGTTGCTGATCCAGGCCTTTGACCGCCTGCACACCCCGGCCGGCTGGCCCGCCGAGCTGGACGACCCCGCCCAGAACTGGGGCAGCCCCGGGCAGTCCCCGCAGACCCTGGCGCGCTGGTCCGAAGCCTCGCGCCTGGAGCTGCAAGGCATCGCCGCGACCTTCATCGACTGGCGGCTGGACGGTGATGACGAACTGCCGCTGCTCGCCTGGCTGCTGCAGGACCCGCAGGACCACGACCTGCACCGCCTCTACTGGCAGGCCTGGGCGCTGCAACGCGGGGAAGCCGGTCTGCTGCGCCAGGTGCTCGCCCAGCCGCTCGCCGAAGATGCCCTCGACGCGCTGATCCTCGAAGGCTTCCAGCGCCAGGCCAGCCAGCAGTTGCACTGGCTTGAACAGGCCCCGGTGGTCAAGGTGCTAGTGGATTTCTGCGCCAGCGAAGCCCCGGGGGCGGAGCTGCCCGAGGCCTTGACCGAGGACGCCATTCGCCCGGTCTGTCGCGAATGGCTGCGGCGCATGCGGGTATACCCGGCCCACGCCCTGCATGCCCTGAATGTGCGGTTTGACATGCGCCGCCTGTTCACCACGCCGTTCGCCCTGCAACTGCAGGACACGCTCGCCGAGACCGGCGTACTGCTGCCGGCCATGCCCGAGGGTGACGCGCTGTGGAACTGGCACCGCCAGCACTTGTTCATGCTTGCCCTGCTGGAGCAGCCGTCACGCTGGCTGGCGCTGATCGACCCGACCCTGCCAAGCCAGTTGCACTACCCGTCCGGGCATCCGTTCGCCCCGTTGCACGCCCTGCTCTGCCAACAACTGCCCAGCCCTGACGGCAGCAGTGGCCTGCTTGGCAGCCTGGATACCCGCGACCCTGTGCAGGCGATGGTTTCAGCGCGGTTGCTGACCCTGCAACAAGCCCTGAGCAGCACGCGCCTACCCGGTGCAGCGCAATTGCTGGCCTGCCTGGAGCATGACGATGGCAGCCTGGGCAACGACCATCCTCTGGGCTATCTGCTGTTTTGCGCCGTGCTGCACCATGACCGCTCCCTGGACACCGAGCAACGTGAACGCCTGCGCCAGCGCCTGGATGCGCTGGCGCCGCAGGATGAATGGTTCGAGGCACTGCGCAGCGGCCTGCTGCAAGGCAAGACCAAGCATCCACCGGCCGAACTCGCCCATGCCCACGGCGTCGACAGCCGTGCGTTCAATGATGTGCTCGACGCCCTGGACAGCTTGTACAACGATTGCGCGCCGCCGAAGATCCGCGCCTTGCGCGCCTTGCAGAAGATCAAGGACGACCCGCAGCAGGACCTGGGCTTGCGCTGTGCAATCATGGCCGTGCTGTCGTGGAGCGAGCGCATGTTGCGCAATGCCCTGCAGCACCCTCCCGCGAAATTCTGGGCCGTGTGGAAACTCAACAGCCGCCTGAACCGCTCAGGGTTTGCCTTGAACCTGGCGGCCGCCGCCCTCTGCGCCAGCATGATGCTCACACTGCCAGTGTTGATGCTGGTCACGGTGCTGCTGCTGATCAGTGCCTTCCTCAGGCGCCTGCGCGACCTTGGCCAGGGTATCCCGGCGCTGATCCTGCTGCTCGTGCTGAGCAGGGTGCTACCGGTACTACCGCTGTTGCTGCTGTTGCTGCCCGGTGACCGGCTGCCGAACCGCTACGGCTCGCAACCGGGCCAGCAAGCGCTGCTCGATGACAGCCTGCAGGCTACCCTGCGGCGGCTGAACGGTCAGTAGCGCAGCTCGTCAAGCGCCTGGCTCAACGCCTGGCGCTCACGGCTGATCTCAGCGGCCTGTTGCCCGGCTAGCACAGCGTTGAAGGCGTCCAGCCAACTGCCGATCAGCTCGCGCTCGTCGCCCAGGCTCTGCATCCAGGCCCGCTCCAGACGGGCCAGCAGGGTGCGGTTGGGCAGCGTGTCACGCGGGTGGATCTTCAGCCGCGCTAAGCGCTCCTCGCTCGCCAGGCGCGCCTCGGCATCCAGCCCGGCGGGGCTGCGGTCGATGCTGTGGCTGTGCTTCTGGCCGCTTTCGAGGAAGGTCACATCCACTTCCAGCAAACCGTTGATGTCGTAGCTGAAGCGCACGTCCAGCGACTGGATTTCACCGGTCGGCTGCAACGGGACCTCGAAACTGTCCACCAGGATGTTGTCCCGCACCCACGGCCGCTCGCCCTGGTACACGGCGATGCGCACGAACTTCTGCTCTGGGTGGCTGCTGTAGAAGCGCTGCACCTTCGAGGTAGGGATCACCGTGTTGCGCTCGATGATCGGCGAGAACGCTCCGGTGACGTCGTCGCCCCGGGACGAGGCCACACCGAGGGTGTAGGGGCAGACATCGGTCAGAATCAGTTCGTCGATGGCCGCGTCGCGGGCCTTGCAGGCGGCCTGGCTGGCGGCGCCGAGGGCGACAATGGTGTCCGGGTCCAGGTGCCGGTACGGCAAGCGTCCGAACAGCTTGGCCACCAGTTGCTGCACCTGCGGCATGCGCGTGGCGCCACCGACCAGCACCAGGCTGTCCAGCTCGCGCGGGCTCAACCGGGCATCGCGCAGGGCCTGCTCGATGGGCGCACGCACCCGGGTCAGCAAAGGCGCCCAGATCGCCTGCAGCTTGAGGTCGTCCAGCCGCCACTCGCGGGGCTGCGCGCCATCGTGCCAGTCCAGCACGCGGCTGCCCTCGCCCGCCTCGCGCTTGAGCTGTTCGATGGCGTCATGCAGGCTGGCCAGGGCCTGGGGGGCCAGGTCCTCGGCCTTGAGGTTCCAATCGCGCAGGCAGGCCTGCAACAATGCCTCGGTAAAATCCTCGCCGCCCAGGTAATTGTCACCGGTGGAGGCATGCACCTCGATCAGCGGCAAGGCGTACTCCAGCACGGTGACATCGAAGGTGCCGCCGCCCAGGTCGAACACCAGGGTGCGCTCGAACTTCTGCTCATGCAGGCCATAGGCCATGGCCGCGGCGGTCGGCTCGTTGATCAGCCGCTGGACCTTCAGCCCGGCCAGCTCGGCGGCGAAGACCGTGCGCTTGCGCTGCTCGTCGCTGAAATACGCCGGTACCGAAATCACCGCCTCGCTGACCGCGCAGCCCAGGTGCGCCTCGGCATCCTGCTTCAATGCGCCCAGCACCAGCGCCGACAATTCTTCAGGCGTGAATCGATGCTCGCCTAGCGCATAGCGCTTGTCGCTACCCATGAAGCGCTTGAACGCCGCCGCGGTGCGCTCGGGGTGCGTGGTCAATCGCGACCGGGCAGCCTGGCCGACCAGGATCGAGCCGTCGTCATCGACACTGACCACCGAGGGGGTGAGCACTTCACCCACGGCATTAGGGATCAGCCGAGCTTCGCCGTCCTGCCAGACGGCAATCAGGCTGTTGGTGGTGCCGAGGTCGATACCGAGCAGTGGCGTGGAATAGGTGGGGGGGTTGGAGAGGCTGGCATCCTGCATGATCGGTCTCTGGCTTGCGATAGGAACCGACGCGGGGCCTGCTGGCCACATGCGGCGGACAGGGGCATTCTGGCGTAATGCCAGAAACAAAAAAAGCGACCCTAAGGTCGCTTTCTCTGTTGCTTCCGGGTGTTCAGTGGGCCCTGGAAGCTAAATATGGCGCGGCGGACGGGACTCGAACCCGCGACCCCCGGCGTGACAGGCCGGTATTCTAACCGACTGAACTACCGCCGCGCTATACATCGAGTGGTGGGTGATGACGGGATCGAACCGCCGACCCTCTGCTTGTAAGGCAGATGCTCTCCCGGCTGAGCTAATCACCCTTCGTCTCGGTGTGGCGCGCATTCTACGGAGGACCTCCTACCCTGGCAAGCACTTTTTTCAAATTTTTTGAAAAAAAATTCCAGGCCTTTCAAAGACCTAGCCGCGCCGCGATTTTCTTCCTCTATATAGGACTGCTGGCCCTATGACAGGGTTGGCCTGGAAGCGCCCCTCGGAGAATAATGCCCGCCTTATGTATTAAGGAGAGATTCCCCCTCATGTGGTTCAAGAACCTGCTGTCCTATCGCCTGACCCAGGAAGTACCGTTCGAGGCCGAGGCGCTGGAGGCCGCCCTGGCCAGCAAGCCGGCCCGCCCCTGCGCCAGCCAGGAACTGACCACCTACGGTTTCGTCGCGCCGTTCGGCAAGGGCGAGGACGCGCCCCTGGTTCACGTCAGTGGCGAGTTCATGCTGATCGCCGCACGCAAGGAAGAACGCATCCTGCCCAGCAGCGTGGTCAACGACGCGGTCAAGGAGAAGGTCGAGGAGATCGAGACCGAGCAGATGCGCAAGGTCTATAAAAAGGAACGCGACCAGATCAAGGACGAGATCATCCAGGCCTTCCTGCCGCGCGCCTTCATCCGCCGCTCGATGATCTTCGCCGCCATCGCCCCGCGCCTGGGCATGATCCTGGTCAACTCGGCCAGCGCCAAGCGCGCCGAAGACCTGCTGTCGACCCTGCGTGAAGTGATCGGCTCGCTGCCGGTGCGCCCGGCCACCGTGAAGATCGCGCCAAGCGCGACCATGACCGACTGGGTCAAGTCGCAGCAGGCCGCCGAAGGCTTCTTCGTTCTCGACGAGTGCGAGCTGCGCGACACCGCCGAGGACGGCGGCATCGTGCGTTGCAAACGCCAGGACCTGACCAGCGAGGAAATCCAGCTGCACCTGAGCACCGGCAAGCTGGTCACCCAGCTGGCCCTGGCCTGGCAGGACAAGCTGTCGTTCGTGCTCGACGACAAGATGGTGATCAAGCGCCTGAAGTTCGAGGAGCTGCTGCAGGAGCAGGCCGAACAGGATGGCGGCGACGAGGCCCAGCAACAGTTCGACGCCAGCTTCCAGCTGATGATGATGACCTTCACCGAGTTCCTGCCGGTGCTGTTCGAAGCCCTGGGCGGCGAAGAGATCCCGCAGGGGGTGTGAGGGTCAGGCCGGCGCGGCCCAGCGGCGCCGGCTGAACTTCAGGCGCACCCGCAGTCGCCGGTGTGCCTCACAATCCAGTGCGTCCCTGGGGATGCACTGGCTCTGGCTGAACATGCGCCCCTTGCGCACGAACCGCAACACCACCATGGCCGGCAGGGCGACGCTGTCTCGGCACAGGCGCGCCGGCTGCCAGCCCTGGGCGCGGCTATAGAGGTGCCAGCCACGCAGGTCGCGGCGCAGGCCGGTGATGGCCTCGGGGTGGGTGAGCAGGACGCGCCGGGGAATAGCCCAGCAGGCGTGGGCAAGACAGACGACGGCCAACAGGCCGCGCAGCCACCCGGGCAGCGCCATCAGCGCGAGGGTAAGCAGTGCCAGCGCCAGGCTGGCGAGGTAGGCCGTCAGCAGCAGGCGCGAGCCTTGCCAACGGCACTCGAAAACTTCACTTGGGCTGAACACGGTCCAGGATGATGCGGACCATGCGCTGCAGTTCCGGATCCTCGGACTCGCTGCGCTCCATGAACCAGCCGAACATGTCCTGATCCTCGCAGGTCAGCAGGCGACGGTACAGCTCGCGGTCGGCTTCGCTCAGGCTTGGGTAGACCTCCTGGGTGAAAGGGACCAGCAGCACGTCCAGTTCCAGCATGCCGCGACGGCTATGCCAGAAAAGCCGGTTGAGTTCAGTTTGTTCGACCATGGGGCCCTCCTCGAGTGGTCGCGCAGTATACCGCGCAGCGAACGAAGCGGCACAAGGCGTTGGTCTAGTCACCTACCTATTTTGTTACCGGCGTTCTATGATGGCCGCCAGTCTTTAGCTACCGCGATGACCCATGGCCGATTCCGCTTTCTTCTGTACCCTCTCCCATGAGGGCATCCTCGCCGTCCGCGGCTCCGACGCCGGCAAGTTCCTGCAAGGTCAGCTGACCTGCAACATCGGTTACCTCAACGACGAGCACGCGAGCCTTGGCGCCCGCTGCATGGTCAAGGGCCGCATGCAGTCGAGCTTCCGTATCCTGCCCGAGGGCAATGGCTACCTGTTGGCCATGGCCAGCGAGCTGCTCGAGGCGCAACTGGCCGACCTGAAGAAATACGCGGTGTTCTCCAAGGCCACGCTGAGCGACGACAGCGCCGCCTGGACGCGCTTCGGCCTGCAGCAGGGCGACGCCGCCCTGCAGGCGCTGGGCCTGTCCGTGGCGGACGAGGCCGGCGCGACCGCCCGTCATGCGGGTCTGATCGCCGTCCGCGCTTCGGCCGGCCGTGTCGAACTGTGGGCGCCTGCCGAGCAGGCCGCCGCCGTTACCCAGAAACTGGCCGCCTCGCTGCCCGAGGGCACGCTCAACGACTGGCTGCTGGGCCAGGTCCGCGCCGGCATCGGCCAGGTCAGGGGCCCGACCCGCGAGCTGTTCATCCCGCAGATGATCAACCTGCAGGCCGTCGATGGCGTGAGCTTCAAGAAAGGTTGCTACACCGGCCAGGAAATCGTCGCCCGCATGCAGTACCTGGGCAAGCTCAAGCGCCGGCAATATCGCCTGGCGCTGGCCGAGACAGCGGTACCCCAGCCGGGCGCCGAGATCTTCTCGCCGACCCACGGCTCGTCGGTCGGCGAAGTGGTGATCGGGGCCAGCACCGGCAGCGCCGTCGAACTGCTGGCCGTGCTCAGCGCCGAGGCGGTGGCGGACGACAACCTGCATCTGGGCAGCCTCGAAGGCCCGCGCCTGTCGCTGCTCGACCTGCCTTACGAACTGGACCGCGACCGGGAAATCCAGCGCTGACCAGCCCGCCCCGGCGACATGCCGGGGCTGCACCACCTTTGCCGTAGAGAAGTCCATGAACAAGCTGGCCGAGAAGGTCCAAGCGCAACTGCTCGCCGCCATCGACCGGGACGACCTGGTCCTGCCGACCCTGCCGGAAGTCGCCCTGAGCATCCGCGAAGCCGCCGAAGACAGCGAGATTAGCGTTTCCGCCCTGAGCAAGGTGATCGGCCGCGACGCCGCGCTGTCGGCCCGCCTGATCAAGGTGGTCAACAGCCCGCTGATGCGCGCCGCCGTCGAAGTCACCGACCTGCACACCGCCATCACCCGCCTGGGCATCAACTACAGCTGCAACCTGGCCATCGGCCTGGTGATCGAGCAGATCTTCCATGCCCGCGCTCCGGCGGTGGAACACAAGCTGCGGGATATCTGGGCCAACAGCCTGGAAGTCGCGGGCATCAGCTATGAACTGTGCCGCCGCTACACCCAGCTCAAGCCCGACCAGGCCACCCTCGGCGGCCTGGTGCACCAGATCGGCGCCCTACCGGTGCTGATCTATGCCGAGGAGCACAACGAGCTGCTCTCCGACCCGATCTGCCTGCATTTCGTCATTGAGCAGATCCAGCCGGTACTGGGCGACAAGATCCTCAGCGCCTGGGAATTCCCCGAGCAGTTGGTCAACGTGCCCAGCCAGGTGCAGGACCTGGACCGGCGCACCGACCAGATCGACTACATCGACATCGTGCAGATCGCCCGCTGCATCAGCCAGCGCGAGCGCAGCCGACCGCTGGCCGCCCTGCCCGCCTACCGCCACCTGGGCCTGCCCTACGGCACCGAGCTGGATATCACCGAGCTGCTGGATGCGCGGGGCATGCTGCGCTGAATCGACAGGCCCCACGATGACCTTCAGTCCGCGATAAAACTCACCCGCACCTTCAGCCCGCCCCGCTCGCCGTCGTGCAGGCTGATCTGCGCCAGATGCGCCCGGCAGATCTCGCCGACGATCGCCAACCCCAGGCCGCTGCCCTGGGCGCTGCGTCGGTAGAAGCGCTCGAACACCCGCTCACGCTCGTCCTCGGGAATCCCCGGCCCGTCGTCCTCGACTTCGAGCACGGCCGGCGCCAATACCCGCAGGACCACATCGCCGCCGGGCGGGGTGTGGGCAAGGGCGTTGTCCACCAGGTTGCTGAGCAGTTCGTTGAGCAGGGTCGGCTCGCCCTTTAGCCACACCGGCGCCTCGGCCTCCAGCGCCAAGGCGACGCCGCGGGCATGGGCCAGGGGCGCCATGGCCATGCCCAGTTCACGGGCCAGCTGGCTCAGGTCCAGGCGCTGGGCGCCGCCCTCGGCGATGGCGCGGGCGCCGTTCTCCACCCGCGCCAACGACAGCAATTGGTTGGCCAGGTGGGTGAGCCGGTCCGTGCCCTGGGCGGCGGCTTCGAGGGTCTTGCGCCATTCGTCCGGCTCCCGTGAGCGCAGGCCCAGTTCCACCCGCGCCTTTAGCGCCGCCAGCGGCGTGCGCAGTTCGTGGGCGGCGTCGGCGATGAACTGCGCCTGGCGTTCGAACTGGCCCCGCAAGCGCTCGGTGAAGTGATTGAGCCCGCGCACCAGCGGCCCCAGTTCACGCTGCACCTGGACCACCGGCAAGGCGCGCAGGTCGTCCGGCTGGCGCTCCTCCACCGCCGTGCGCAAGCGCTCCAGCGGGCGCAGCGCGGCACTCACCGCGAACCACACCATCACCAGCGCGCCGAAGGCCAGCATGCCCAGGCGCAGCAGGGTGTCGGCCATCAATCCGCGGGCCATGCGCACCCGCGCCTCCTCGGTCTCGGCCACGCGGATCTCGGCCATGCCGTTCATGTTCGGTTCGCTCACCGCCTTGAGCAGGCTGACCACGCGCACGTCCTGGCCCAGGTAGGTGGCGTTGTAGAAGCGCGCCAGCGCCGGATAATCGTCGGTGCGCGGCGTGCCCGCAGGCGGAGGCGGCAGGTTCTCGTAGCCGGAAATCAGCTTCTGGTGAATGTCCAGCACCTGGTAGTAGATGCGCCCGGCGCTGTCGTAGGCGAACGTATCCAGGGCCACATAGGGCACGTCGGCGCTGAGGGTGCCGTCGCGCTGCGACAGGCCGGCGGCGATGGTTCGCGCCGACGCCAGCAGGGTCCGGTCATAGGCGGTGTCGGCGGCTTCGCGACCGTTCCAGTAGGCGCTCAGGCCGCTGGCCAGCATCAGCACCACCAGCAGCAGCGCCAGGTTGCCCAGCAAGCGCCCGCGCAGGCTGCCGTTGTCACGCATCGCGGTGCTCGAGCAGGTAGCCCAGGCCACGGAAGGTGACGATGGCCACCGGGTGGCCGTCGAGCTTCTTGCGCAGGCGGTGGATGTAGATCTCGATGGCGTCGGGGCTGGCCTCCTCGTCAAGGCCGAACACCTGGGCCGCCAGCTGTTCCTTGCTCATCACCCGACCAGGGCGAGCGATCAGCGCCTCTAGCACGCTCTGCTCGCGCTGGGTCAAGGTCAGCGGCTCGCTGCCCAGGCTGAAGCGCCGGGTATCCAGGTCGTAGACCAGCGGGCCGCAGCGCTGCTGGCGCTCGCCACCAAGCACGCTGCGACGCAGCAGGGCCTTGACCCGCGCTTCCAGCTCGGTCAGCTCGAAGGGCTTGGCCAGGTAGTCGTCGGCGCCGAGGTTCAGGCCGTGCACGCGGTCCTTCACATCGCTGCGGGCGGTGAGCATCAGCACCGGCAGGGTCTTGCCGCGCCCGCGCAGACGCGCCAGCACCTCGAAACCGTCCAGCCGCGGCAGGCCGACATCCAGCACCGCCACGGCGTAGTCCTCGCTGGCCAAGGCCAGGTCGGCGGCCACGCCGTCATGCAGCACGTCCACGGTCAGGCCCTGGCTCTTGAGGGCCTGGGCCACGCTTTCGGCCAGTTGCAGATGGTCTTCGACCAGCAGCACACGCATCGGATTCTCCCTGTTCGGCTGGGCTTTTTGCGCGGAGTGTAACGCCGTGGCGGGCGCTGTGAAGCCCTCGCCGGAAACCTTTCACGCTGAAAGGTTAGCGAAAGGTTGGTTGCCTAGCATCGCACCACGGTCGCCCCGTGCGCCGCAAAAAGCACCAGCAAGGTGCAACACATAAGAACAATAAATGGAGTCACCGACGATGCTGTCCATGCAGCCGCAGGCGTTCGCGCCTATCCGTTCGTTCGCCGCCCGACCTTCCGCCCTCGCCAGCGCCTTCGCCCTTGCCGGTGTCGCGCCCATCAGCCAGGCCGCCTTCTTCGAAGACAGCACGGCCACCTTCGAAACCCGCAACATGTACTTCAACCGCGACTTCCGCGACGGCACCAGCGCGCAGCAATCCAAGCGCGACGAATGGGCCCAGGGGTTCATGCTCAATTTCGAGTCCGGCTACACCGAGGGCACCGTGGGCTTCGGCCTGGACGCGCTGGGCATGGTCGGGGTCAAGCTCGACTCCAGCAAGGACCGCACGGGCACGGGCCTGCTGCCCACCCACGACGACGGCAAGGCCGCCGACGAGTACTCCAAGCTGGGCCTCACCGGCAAGGTCAAGGTCTCGCAGACCGAGCTGAAGATCGGCACGCTGATCCCCGAACTGCCGACCCTGCAGCCCAACGACGGGCGCATCCTGCCGCAGACCTTCGAAGGCGGTCTGGTCACCTCGAAGGAGATCAAGGGCCTGACCTTCACCGGCGGGCGCCTGGAAAAGGCCAAGGACCGCGACGACAGCAACTGGGAAGACCTGGCCCTGAACAACAAGAACGGCCGCTTCGGCGGCACCTTCAGCGCCGACAACTTCGACATGGGCGGCCTGGACTACCAGTTCACCGATCGCATCACCGGCAGCTACCACTTCGCCCAGCTCGACGACATCTACCGCCAGCACTTCATCGGCCTGCTCGCCACCCAGCCCTGGGGCCCTGGCACCTTCGGCGCCGACCTGCGCCTGGCGATCAGCGACGACGCCGGCGCGGCCAAGGCCGGCAAGATCGACAACACCACCGTCAACGGCATGCTCAGCTATACCCTGGGCGGACACAAGGTCAGCGGCGCCTGGCAGCAGCTGTCCGGCGACAGCGCCTTCCCCTATGTCGATGGCGCCGACCCGTACCTGGTCAACTTCGTCCAGATCAACGACTTCGCAGGCAGAGACGAACGTTCCTGGCAGGCGCGCTACGACTACAACTTCGCCGCCCTCGGCATCCCCGGCCTGACCTTCATGACCCGCTACATCAGCGGCGACAACGTCAGCCGCGCCGCCGGTGGCGAGGGCAAGGAGTGGGAACGCAACACCGAACTGAAGTACGTGGTACAAAGCGGCCCGTTGAAGAACGTCGCCGTGCGCCTGCGCAACGCCACCTTCCGCTCCAACTTCACCCGCGACGCGGACGAGGTGCGGCTGCTGGTGAGCTACAGCGTGGCCCTGTGGTAACCCATAACAACAACGCTCACGGAGATAGACGATGACCTTTTCACTGCGCCGCCTCGTCCTGGCCACCGGTTGCCTGCTGCTGGCCGGCAACGCCCTGGCCGCCGAACCGAAACGCCCCGAATGCATCGCCCCGGCCTCGCCCGGCGGCGGTTTCGACCTGACCTGCAAGCTGGTGCAGAGCGCCCTGGTCAACGAGAAGATCCTCAGCAAGCCCATGCGCGTGACCTACATGCCCGGCGGCGTCGGCGCGGTGGCCTACAACGCCGTGGTCGCCCAGCGCCCGGCGGATGCCGGCACACTGGTGGCCTGGTCCAGCGGCTCGCTGCTGAACCTGGCCCAGGGCAAGTTCGGCCGCTTCGACGAGAACGCGGTGAAATGGCTGGCCGCGGTCGGCACCAGCTATGGCGCCATCGCGGTGAAGAGCGACTCGCCCTACAAGACCCTCGACGACCTGGTCGCGGCGCTGAAGAAAGACCCGAGCAAGGTGGTGATCGGCTCCGGCGGCACCGTCGGCAGCCAGGACTGGATGCAGACCGCGCTGATCGCCAAGGCCGCCGGGATCAACCCGCGCGACCTGCGCTACGTGGCACTTGAAGGCGGTGGCGAGATCGCCACCGCGCTGCTGGGCGGGCACATTCAGGTTGGCTCCACCGACATTTCCGACTCCATGCCGCACATCCAGAGCGGCAACATGCGCATCCTCGCGGTGTTCTCCGACAAGCGCCTGGACGAGCCGGAGATGAAGGACATCCCCACCGCCAAGGAGCAGGGCTACGACATCGTCTGGCCGGTGGTGCGCGGCTTCTACCTGGGGCCAAAGGTCAGCGACGAGGACTATGCCTGGTGGAAGGCTTCGTTCGACAAGCTGCTGGCGTCCGAGGACTTCGCCAAGCTGCGCGACCAGCGCGAACTGTTCCCGTTCGCCATGACCGGCGAGGAGCTGGACGGCTATGTGAAGAAACAGGTGGCGGACTACAAGGCGCTGGCCCGTGAGTTCGGGCTGATCCAGTAAGCCTCCCCCGCTCCTACAGGGGGCCGCGCCGTGTCGAACATTACCGAGGATTCTCCCATGATCCTGCAACGCCTCTTCGCCCTGGTCCTGCTGGCGGTATGCGCCGCCCTGGCAGTCATGGCCTGGCCCTATCAGGCCGCCTTCTCCTATGAACCGGTCGGCCCGCGCGCCTACCCACTATTGATGCTCGGCCTGATGAGCCTGGGCCTGCTGTACCTGGCGATCCGCCCCACGCCCATCGTACGCAAGGACGACGAACCGGAGCTGGACCGCGAGACCCTGATCAAGATCGCCGCCTGCGTCGGCCTGCTGATCGTCTTCGCCAGCACCTTCGAAGCCCTGGGCTTCATCCTCAGCGCCATCCTGGCCGGCGTGCCCATGGCCCGCCTTTATGGTGGCCGCTGGCTGCACAGCGCCCTCGTGGTGGTGGGCATGAGCCTGTTCCTCTACTGGCTGTTCGACCGCGTGATGGACGTGCCCCTGCCCCTCGGCCTGCTCGACGTACTGGAGAACTGACACATGGATACCTTGAGCTACCTGGGCCAGGGCTTCGGCGTCGCCCTGAGCCCGTACAACCTGGTCACCGCCCTGACCGGCACCCTGATCGGCACCGTGGTTGGGCTGCTGCCGGGCCTGGGCCCGATCAACGGCGTGGCCCTGCTGATCCCCATCGCCTTCGCCCTCGGCCTGCCGCCAGAGTCGGCGCTGATCCTACTGGCCGCGGTGTACCTGGGCTGCGAATACGGTGGGCGGATCAGCTCGATCCTGCTGAACATCCCCGGCGAAGCCTCCACCGTGATGACCACCCTCGACGGCTACCCCATGGCCCGCCAGGGCCTGGCCGGCGTGGCCCTGTCGCTGTCGGCCTGGAGTTCGTTCATCGGCGCCTTCATCGCCACCTGCGGCATGGTGCTGTTCGCCCCGCTGCTGGCGAAATGGGCGATCGCCTTCGGGCCGGCGGAGTACTTCGTGCTGATGGTGTTCGCCATCGTCGCCCTCGGCGGCATGGCCGGCGACAAGCCGCTGAAAACCTTTATCGCCGCGCTGATCGGCCTGTTCCTCTCGGCAGTGGGCATCGACGCCAACAGCGGCGTGTACCGTTTCACCGGCGACAGCGTGCACCTGGCCGATGGCATCCAGTTCGTGGTGCTGGTGCTGGGCCTGTTCTCCATCAGCGAGATCCTCCTGCTGCTGGAAAAGACCCACCACGGTCATGTGGCGGTCAAGGCCACCGGGCGCATGCTGTTCAACCTCAAGGAAGCGGCCTCGGTGTTCTTCGTCAACATCCGTTGCGGCCTGCTGGGCTTCTTCATGGGCGTGTTGCCGGGTGCCGGCGCGACCCTGGCCAGTGCCGTGGCCTACATGACCGAAAAACGCATCGCCGGCGACAAAGGCAAGTTCGGCAAGGGCGACGCCCGTGGCCTGGCCGCGCCTGAAACCGCCATCGGCGCCTCCTGCTGCGGCGCCCTGGTGCCGATGCTGACCCTCGGCGTGCCCGGCTCGGGTACCACCGCAGTGATGATCGGCGCGCTGACCCTGTACAACATCACCCCCGGCCCGCTGCTGTTCGAGCAACAGCCGGACATCGTCTGGGGGCTGATCGCCTCGCTGTTCATCGCCAACCTCATGCTGATCGTCCTCAACGTGCCGATGATCCGTGTGTTCACCCGCATCCTCGCCGTGCCGAACTGGGCGCTGGTGCCGGTGATCGCGATCATCACCGCGATCGGCGTGTACGCGGTGCATGCCACCACCTTCGACCTGTTCCTGATGGTCGGTATCGGCATCATGGGCTACATCCTGCGCAAGCTGGACTTCCCGCTTTCGCCGATACTGCTGGGCTTCATCCTCGGCGGGCTGATGGAACAGAACCTGCGCCGCGCGCTGTCGATCTCCAACGGTGAACTGGGCATCCTCTGGTCGAGCCCGATCAGCATGGGTGTGTGGGTGCTGGTGGTGTGCATGCTGAGCCTGCCGCTGCTGCGCAGCTGGCGCAAACGTGCCCTGCAACGCCGGGCCATGGCCGATGCCTGATCGCTCGGTGCCACTGTTCTGGGCCACCGGACTGGTCGGCCTTGCCGGCGGATTTCTCGCCAGCAAGGTCGGCTGGCCCTTGCCGTGGATGATCGGCTCGTTGCTGGCGATCATCCTGGTGCGCTGCCTTACCCCCTGGCAACTCAGTGAAATCCCCAATGGTCGCAAATGCGGGCAATGGATCATCGGCATCGGCATCGGCCTGCACTTCACCCCGGCGGTGATCGAACAGGTGGCCAGTCACTTCGCGCTGATCTTCTTCGGCGCGCTGTTCACCACCCTCTCCAGCGTGATCAGCGTGTGGCTGTTGCGGCGCACCGGTGAGGACCGCGCCACGGCGTTCTTCGCCAGCATGCCGGGCGGTTCGGGCGAGATGGTCAACCTCGGCGCGCGCAACGGCGCGGTGCTCAGCCAGGTGGCCGCGGCGCAGAGCCTGCGGGTGCTGGCGGTGGTGCTGTGCGTGCCGGCGCTGTTCAAGTTGCTGCTTGGCGATGGCGCGCCGCTGAACCATGCCGGCAGCGTGAGCTGGGGCTGGCTGGTATTGATCGCGCCGCTGGGGGTGCTGATGGCGTTGCTCTGGCAGCGTCTGCGCCAGCCCAACCCCTGGTTGTTCGGACCGTTGCTGGTGGCAGCCAGCGTGAGCCTGGCGGGCAACCTGCAGATCGGCCTGCCCAACGGCGCCAGCCAGATCGGCCAGTGGCTGATCGGCAGCGGCCTGGCCTGTCACTTCAACCGCGCATTCTTCCGCCGGGCGCCGTCGTTCCTTGGCCGGACATTGCTGGCCACGGCACTGTGCATGCTGATCGCCGCAGGCGCGGCCTGGGCGTTGAGCCTGCTGACGCACCTGGACCTGCGCTCGCTGACGCTGGGGATGATGCCCGGGGGCATCGCCGAGATGAGCCTGACGGCGGAGACCCTGCAACTGTCCGTGCCGCTGGTGACGGCGCTGCAGGTGATGAGGCTGTTGTTCGTGCTGTTCCTGGCCGAGCCGTTGTTCAGGCGCTGGGCCAGGACATGAAATCAAAGGGCCGCGAAGCGGCCCTTTGATTTCATGTCACAACGGCGGCAACGCCCAATCGATCGGCGCCATCCCGCGTTGCTCCAGGAAGCTGTTGGTACGGCTGAAATGCCCGCAACCAAAGAACCCACGGTAAGCCGACAGCGGCGAGGGATGCACCGACTTGAGCACCAGGTGCTTGCTGGCATCGATCAGCTTCTGCTTGCTCTGCGCATGGGAGCCCCACAGCAGGAACACCACGTTCGGGCACTGCTCGCTGACCACCTGGATGATCCGGTCGGTGAAGAACTCCCAACCTCTCTTCGCGTGGGACGCGGCATTGGCACGCTCCACGGTCATGGTGGTGTTGAGCAGCAGCACGCCCTGCTCGGCCCAGCTCTGCAGATAGCCATGCGCGGGGATCGGCAGGTTGAGATCGCGCTGCAGCTCTTTGTAGATATTGACCAGCGATGGCGGCGTGGGGATACCCGGCTGCACCGAGAAGCACAGGCCATGGGCCTGGCCGGGACCGTGGTATGGGTCCTGGCCGAGGATGACCACCTTGACCTGCTCCAGCGGTGTGGAATTCAGGGCGTTGAAGATCAGCGGCCCAGGCGGGTAGATCTCCTTGCCGGCGGCGTGCTCCGCACGCAGGAACTCGCGCAGCTGCTGCATGTAGGGCTGGTCGAACTCGGCGCGCAACGCGGCCTTCCAGCTGGGTTCGAGTTTGATGCGATCGTCGTCGGTCATGGGGGCATCCAAAAGCAAAGTGCCGCGACACTAGGAAAGCCGGGCCGGCTTGTCAATCGATCCGACCGACGACCGGCAGCTTCGCCGCAGCAGGCCATACTGAGGGGATGACCTGCGCGAGGTAGTCCATGTCCATTCAATGCGAGGTACTGACCGGCGCCGACGGCGCCCGTATCGGCATCGCCACCCTGGATGCGCCCAAGGCGCTCAACGCCCTGACGCTGCCCATGATCGAGGTGCTCGACGAACGGCTGCGCGCCTGGGCCAGCGACCCCGGGATCGTCTGCGTGCTGCTGCGCGGCAACGGGCCGAAGGCCTTCTGTGCCGGCGGCGATGTCCGCGCCCTGGTCGAGGCCTGCCGCGAACACCCCGGCAGCGTGCCGCCGCTGGCCGCTGCGTTTTTCGCCAGCGAGTACCGCCTCGACCACCGCCTGCATACCTACCCCAAACCCTTGTTGTGCTGGGGCCACGGCCATGTGCTGGGCGGCGGCATGGGCCTGCTGCAAGGCGCCGCGGTGCGTATCGTCACCCCCAGCAGCCGCCTAGCCATGCCGGAAATCAGCATCGGCCTGTACCCGGACGTCGGCGCCAGCTGGTTCCTCGCCCGACTGCCGGGCAAGCTCGGCCTGTTCCTGGGGCTCACCGGCGCCCCGCTCAATGCCCGTGACGCACTGGACCTGAACCTGGCCGATCGCTTCCTGGGCGAGCACCAGCAGGAGGCGCTGATCGAGGAACTGCTGCAATTGAACTGGCAGGAGCAGACCACCCTGCAGCTCAACAGCCTGCTCAAGGCCGAGCAGCACCGCGCCTGCGCCGAACTGCCGCAAGGCCAGTGGCTGGCGCGCCGCGGCGTGATCGACGAAGTGCTCGACGTGGCCGACCCGGTAGCGGCCTGGCGGGCCCTGGCCGGCCTGGCCACGCACGCCGATCCCGTGCTGGCGGCGGCCGGCCAACGCCTGCACGAGGGCTGCCCGCTGACGGCGCACCTGGTGTGGGAGCAGATCCGTCGGGCGCGGCACCTTTCGCTGGCGCAGGTATTCCAGATGGAATACACCCTGAGCCTGAACTGCTGCCGTCACCCGGAGTTCAGCGAGGGGGTGCGCGCCCGTCTGTTGGACAAGGACAACACCCCGCACTGGCACTGGCCGGATGTGGCGCAGGTGCCGGCGGCGGTGGTGGAGGCGCATTTCAGCAAGGTCTGGGAGGGGCGGCATCCGTTGGCGGAACTGGGATGACGTCAGTGCCCTGTCACCGCGACCAGCCCCGCTCGCCACCGCGGCCCCCATCGGGTCGACGGTCACGGTTGCCCTGCCCGTTGGAGTGCCAGCGATCGCCCCGACGGTCGTCATTGCGGTAGTCGTGGCGGTCGCGATCCCGACCGTAGTCGTAGCGCTGGCGGTTGCCGTAGTCATAACGCGGATTCCCGTGCCAGCGCGGTTGCATGCCGGGCGCCGGATAAGGGCGGTACTGTGGCACCGGCGCCGGCCCGTAGTAACGCGGCGCAGGCTGGTAGTAGTAGCGGGTCTGCGGTACCACGTAATAGCGGTCCTGGCGGTAATAGCCTGGGTAAACGTAGCGATCGCTGGTGTAGTAGTCGCTGCGGTAGTAGCCACCGCTCTCGTAGTAAGGGGCGCAGGCGGAGGTCAGCAGTCCGAGCAGGACGACGAGCAGGATTCGTGGGTACATGGCGGCCTCCTGGACCGCAGGGGTGCCCGGCACAGCGACGCTGGCGGGCGTCGACGACAAGCAGTTGGTCGACACAGGATAAGACCGTGGCAACAGGGTTCAGTGCCATTTGCGCAACAAATTGAAACAGGTCCTATAACCCTGAAAAACATGCAGTCATTTTTCGGTCATCTCACTAGAATGTGGCCACCGGCACACTTCACGGGAAGATCATGCCTTCGCCTTCCGCCCTGTTCTCGCAACGCTCGCTGCTCGTCGCCCTGCTGCTGCTGCTGGCCGGCGGCTTCCTGGCCACCTCGCTGCTCGGCTACTACGCCTCGCGCGGGGCGATCCGCGACGGCATCGTCAACACCGAGTTGCCGCTGACCTCCGACACCGTCTACTCCGAGATCCAGAAAGACCTGATCCGCCCGGTGCTGATCGCCTCGATGATGGCCCAGGACACTTTCCTGCGCGACTGGGTGCTGGCCGGCGAGCAGGACACCGGGCGCATCACCCGCTACCTGGGCGCCGTGATGGGCAGTCAGGCCACCTGCACCAGCTTCTTCGTCTCCGACCGCAGCCTCACCTACTACCAGGCCAAGGGCGTGCTCAAGCAGGTGCGGGCCGACGCCTGGCGCGACGCTTGGTACTTCCGCCTGCGCCAGTCGGGCAAGCCCTATGAGATCAATGTCGATGTGGACATGGCCAACCAGGACAAACCCACCGTATTCATCAACCACCGCGTGCTCGATTATCAGCAGCGCTTCATCGGTGCCGCCGGCGTGGGCTTGAGCGTGGAGTCGGTGGTCCGACTGATCGACGAATACCAGCGACGCTACCAGCGCTCGGTGCTGTTCACCGACGCCGGTGGAAAGGTTTTGCTGACCGGCTCCGACGGTGGCCCCCATGGCCTGCGCGCCGGCCAGCAACTGGCCGACAGCAGCCAGTGGCAGGACCTGCTGGCACGCATGCCGACACCGGCCAGCGGCAGTCACGAGTACACCGACAACGACGGCCACAGCCACTTTCTCAATGTGCGCCTGCTGCCGGAACTGGACTGGTACCTGCTGGTGGACAAGCGCGAAAGCGGCGCCCTGGACCGCATCCGCCAGTCGCTGTACCTGAACTTGGCTATTTGCGCCATGATTACCCTGGTAGTCCTGTCACTGCTCAATGCCATGATCAAGCGGCACCAGGACAACGCCGAGGCACTGGCCACCCTCGACAGCCTCACCGGCCTGCCCAATCGCCGCAGCTTTGACCTGCTGGCCGGCCAGGCGCTCATCGAAGCACAGCGTGACAGCGCGCCGCTGGTCGCCCTGCTGATCGACCTCGACCACTTCAAGACCCTCAACGACACCCATGGCCACCTGGCCGGCGACGAAGTGCTGCGCCAGTTCGCCAATGTGCTGCAGGGCAGCCTGCGCCAGTCCGATATACTGTGCCGCTGGGGCGGCGAGGAGTTCATCGTGCTGCTGCGCGAAGCCGAAGGCCGCCAGGCCATCGAGGTGGCGGAAAAGATCCGCCGGCGCACCGAGCAACTGACCTTCAGCCACGCCGACCAGCCTCTGCGCCTGACCGTGAGCATCGGCCTGTCCGCCCTGCGGCGCGACGACAGCCTGCACAGCCTGCTGACCCGGGCCGACCATGCGCTCTATCGTGCCAAACAAGGCGGACGCAACCGCGTCTGCAGCGAAATGCCCGGACCCGACCATGCCTGAACTTCAACGCTGCCCCGCCTGTGGCGCCCTCAACCAGTGCGGCCTGGCCGACCCGCGCAACGCCGCGCAAGGCTGCTGGTGCTTCGACGTGGCCATCGACCCGACGCTGATCGAGGCCCTGCCGGCCGAGCTGCGCGACAAGGCCTGCCTGTGCCCGCGCTGCGCGCAGGTGGACGCGCAGCTCAAGGCAGCGCCAGCGCGCACGATCCGCTAGACTGCGCGCCGATTTCCCGCAAGCGACCCGCCCCATGCGCCTCGACCGATTCCTCGGCAACCTGCCCTGCTACAACCGCCAGCAAGTGCGCCTGCTGCTGGCCCAGCGGCGCGTGCGCGTGGATGGCCTGCCGACCGGCGACCCGCTGCTGGAGGTGCGCGAGTTCAACCGCGTCGAGGTCGACGAGCAGCTGCACCAGGCCGGGCGTCCAGCGCGCTACCTGATGCTGCACAAGCCCGCCGGGTGCGTCAGCGCCACCCAGGATCCGCAGCACCGCACCGTGCTCGACCTGCTGCCGGCAGCGCTGCGCGATGACCTGCACATCGCCGGACGTCTGGACTACAACACCACCGGGCTGCTGATCCTGACCAACGATGGTCAGTGGTCGCGGCGCCTGACCCAGCCACGGACCAAGCAGCCCAAGACCTATCTGGTGCACACCGAGGACGAAATCGGTGCACATTACATCGATCGGTTCCGCGAAGGGTTCTACTTCGCCTTCGAAGACCTCACCACCCTGCCCGCGCAGCTGGACATCCTCGGCCCGCGCAGCGCGCGCCTGGTCATCGTCGAGGGCCGCTATCACCAGGTGAAGCGGATGTTCGGACACTTCCAGAACAAGGTCGTGGGACTGCATCGGGAAAGCATGGGGTCGATCACACTGGACCCGATATTGCATCCGGGAGAATTCAGGGCGCTGACCGCCGAGGAAATCGCCTCGGTCTGAACGAACTCGCCATTCGGCAGTTTCCCACGAAAGATTGCCTCAACGGCACTTGCGCGATCCCGGCCTCGCTGCTTGACTGCTAACTCGTCGGTCTGCATGTGACTCATTGGTCACAACCGCAGTCCAAGACGCCCTTTACCGGCCACCCGGGGTCTCGATGCCCTGGGGCACGGTAATCGCCCGCACAACAATACCGTCGTCTACAAGCGTCAAGGATCGACACAAGGGCCTACCGGTTTCAGTTCCAGGCGAATGCCTACCTGTCATAAAGCACGTGCACCCTAATGGCCTGTCCGGTCGATTCGGCGCCCAACCCGCCTGCCGATCGCACACGCCACCAGGTGACGCGAATACCCTTTTTGCGCCAGGAGTCGATGACATGAGGCCAGAAATCGCTGTACTTGATATCCAAGGGCAGTACCGGGTTTACACGGAGTTCCATCGCGCGGAAGGCGCCGAAAAGACGATCATCCTGATCAATGGCTCATTGGCCACCACGGCGTCCTTTGCACAGACAGTGCGCAACCTGCACCCACAGTTCAACGTGGTGCTGTACGACCAGCCCTACGCCGGCAAGTCCAAACCCCACAACCGCCATGAACGGTTGCTGACCAAGGAAGCCGAGGCACACATCCTGCTCGAGCTGATTGAACACTTCCGTGCCGACCACGTGATGTCGTTCTCCTGGGGCGGCGCCTGCACCCTGCTGGCGCTGGCGCACCAGCCGCGGCTGGTGAAGAAGGCCATCGTCAGCTCGTTCTCACCGGTGATCAACGAACCGATGCGCGACTACCTGGAGCGCGGTTGCCAGTACCTGGCCGCCTGCGACCGCTACCAGGTGGGCAACCTGGTCAACGACACCATCGGCAAGCACCTGCCGTCGCTGTTCAAGCGCTTCAACTACCGGCACGTCAGCAGCCTGGACAGCCACGAGTATGCGCAGATGCACTTCCACATCAACCAGGTGCTCGACCACGACCTGGAGCGGGCACTGAAGGCCGCGCGCAACATCGACATCCCGGTGCTGTTCATCAACGGTGACCGCGACGAGTACACCACCGTCGAGGATGCCCGTCAGTTCAGCCGGCATGTGGGGCGTAGCCACTTCAGCGTGATCCAGGGCGCAGGCCACTTCCTGGACATGGAGCACAAGACTGCCTGCGAGGATACCCGCAATGCGATGCTCGGTTTCCTCAAACCGGCGCTGCGCGAACCCCGCCACCGCTACACACAGGAAACGGGGCAGCATGCACTGGCCATCTGAGCGCATCGGCGTCCTGTAGCCCTCGACAGCCGCAGGCTACGGGCCGCCGACAGGCTTTTTTACAGCCTTGGGCTTCTCATTCAGGGAGGGTTCTGGTAAAAAGTCGTGCTTCGAAGCGGGTATAGTTTATTGGTAAAACTATAGCTTCCCAAGCTATTGAGGAGGGTTCGATTCCCTCTACCCGCTCCAACTCGCATTCCCCGCCCGACGTTCCAATAGCGTCGTCGCTGTCAAAAGGAGCCTCGGCTCCTTTTTTCGTTTCCAGTGTTCCTTTGTTGATCTGGCCCATGGCCATGGCCGCGCCGATTGGCTTGAATGCCCAGTGATTCGCGGTGCATAACCGCTACGCTTTGTGAAACATTTCCAAAGGACTGCGCATGTTTCTCTCCCGCTGGCTACCGGGCCTGGCCAACCTGTTGCACTACCGCCGCGAGTGGTTCCACGCAGACCTGCAAGCCGGCCTGTCGGTGGCCGCGATCCAGATCCCCATCGCCATCGCCTATGCGCAGATCGTCGGCCTGCCACCGCAGTACGGCTTGTACGCCTGCGTGCTGCCGATGATGGTCTATGCCCTGGTCGGCAGCTCACGCCAGTTGATGGTCGGCCCGGACGCCGCCACCTGCGCCATGATCGGCGGGGCCGTGGCGCCGCTGGCCATGGGTGATGCGCACCGCATCGCCGAGCTGTCGGTAATCGTCACCGTGCTGGTGGGCGTGATGCTGATCGCCGCCGGGGTGGCGCGGGCCGGTTTCATCGCCAGCTTCTTCTCGCGGCCGATCCTCATCGGCTACCTCAATGGCATCGGCCTGAGCCTGCTTGCCGGGCAGTTGTCGAAAGTGGTGGGCTTCAGGATCGAAGGCGATGGGTTCATCCTCAGCCTGATCAACTTCCTCCAGCGCCTGGGCGAGATCCACTGGTTGACCCTGGCCATCGGCCTGGCCGGGCTGGGCCTGCTGATCTGGCTGCCGCGACGCTACCCGCGGCTGCCGGCGGCACTGGTGACGGTGGTGGTGTTCACCGCCCTGGCCGGGTTGTTCGGTCTTGACCGTTATGGGGTGGCGATCCTCGGCCCGGTACCGGCGGGCATCCCGGAGCTGGCCTGGCCGCAGAGCACCCTGGCGGAAACCAAGAGCCTGCTGCGCGATGCCCTGGGTATCGCCACCATCAGTTTCTGCAGCGCAATGCTCACCGCCCGCAGCTTCGCCGCCCGCCACGGCTACGCGATCAACGCCAACCACGAGTTCCTCGCCCTGGGCGTGAGCAACCTGGCCGCCGGCATCTCCCAGGGCTTCGCCATCAGCGGCGCCGACTCGCGCACCGCGGTCAACGACATGGTCGGCGGCAAGAGCCAGCTGGTGGGCATCATCGCCGCCCTGGTGATCGCCTTGATCCTGCTGTTCTTCACCGCGCCCATGGCCTGGATTCCCCAGGCCGCGCTGGGCGCGGTGCTGCTGATGGCCGGCTGGGGGCTGATCGACGTGAAGTCGCTAAAGACCATCCGCAAGCTCAGCCGCTTCGAGTTCTGGCTGTGCCTGCTGACCACGGTCGGCGTGCTCGGCCTGGGCGTGTTGCCGGGCATCGTGTTCGCCGTGACCCTGGCCATCCTGCGCCTGCTCTACAGCATCTACCAGCCCACCGACGCCGTGCTTGGCTGGGTGCCGGGCATCGAAGGCCAGGTGGACGTGCGCCAGCACAAGGACGCCCGTACCGTGCCGGGCCTGGTGGTGTACCGCTTCGACGACGCGATCCTGTTCTTCAACGCCGACTACTTCAAGATGCGCCTGCTCGAGGCCGTGCAAGGCGTGGAGAAACCCCAGGTGGTGCTGTTCGACGCAGAAGCCGTGACCAACATCGACGTCAGTGGCGTGGCAGCCTTGCGCGAAGTCCGCGACACCCTCGCCGCCCAGGGTATTCATTTCGCCATCGCCCGTGCCCGTGGCACCTTCCTGCGCATGCTGGTGCGTTCCGGGATGGCCCGGGAGATGGAGGAAAAATTGCTGTTCGGCTCGGTACGGGCGGGGATTCGGGCGTATCGGGTATGGCGCAACAGGGCTCGCCGGGAGGGTACCGCGGAGTGAGGGAGGGGACTACCACCCACGACGTCCCTTGAACGGGACGTGGGCTCGGTATCACGGCACAGCCTGTGTCCCCTGCCGATCATGTTGCCGTTCAGTAACCCAGCTTGCGCAGTAACTGGCCTTCGCTCTGTGGCATCGGTCGTTTATAGAAACGCATCAGCTCACCGGCACGGTTGGTGAAGATGCCATCGACGCCGGCCTTCATCGCCTTGTCGAAGTCCACCGCCTCGTCGAGGGTGTAGACGTGCACCAGCAGGCCTTTGTCATGACTGGCCTGGTTCATCCAGGGCTGAATCAGGTCGGAATAGCTCTGCTCGCCCAGGTGGGTGCGGATCGCCGAAGGGCCGGTGCCGATGGCGCCGCCGGCCTTGGCGTAGTCGAGCCAGCGCTCGAACTCGGCGCGGTCCTTGGGCTGCTGGCGGGCGTAGAAGGCCGACTTGTCCTGCTCGCCGGACTCGGCGAAGTCCTGCCCGGAGGCCGGTTCGATGCTGCCCTTGGCCACCCAAAGCAAGAGGATCTTCGGTACCTGCGGCATGGCTTCGTGCAGCAGCTTGAGGCTGTTGCGGTCGAAGGTCTGCAACACCACCCGGCCCGGCTTGTCGAGCCAGCCACGGGCTTCGAGGCGCTGCTTCAGATCTTGCTCGATGCCGGGGAACTGGGCCGGTTCCTTGGTCTCGATGTACAGGCCGGGGTGACGCTCGGGATTGCCTTCGGCGATGTCGATCACCTCGTCCAGGGTCAGGATGCGCTGGCCCTTGAACGCATCCCGGGCACGCTCGGGGTAGGCCTTGTTGAACCAGCTGCCGGCATCCAGCGCCTTGAGCTCGGCCAGGGTGAAGGCGCTGACCGGGCTGGCCTTGCGCTCCGGGTAACGTTCGGCGACGTCGCTGGTGCGCGCCAGCACATCGTCGTGGACCACCACCAGCACGCCATCGCGGGTGCGCTGCAGGTCCATTTCCAGGTAGTCGGCGCCCAGTTCACGGGCCAGCAGGTAGGCAGGGGTGGTGGACTCGGGCGCGTCGAACGAGGCGCCGCGGTGGGCGATCACGGCCGGGTGAGGGATGTCCTGGGCATTGGCAAGGTCCTTGCCATCAGTGGCATGGGCGGCAGTGCTCGCCAGCAGGGTGGCCAGGAGAAGGGTCTTGTACATGGGTAGTCCTTTGCAGATCGGGGCCGGCCTCTGGAAGCGCCGGCAAGGTCAACGGTGCAGTCCTTGAAGGCGCAAGCCTCGCACACTCTGCATGACATGCTAAAGTCCCTGGCGTTTCCGCCCCACCCAACGGACCACCCATGCCCGCACTCGACGCCCACCTGCCCTCCTGGGCCGACCTCAACCAGCGCCACCCCTGCACCGCCCTGCTGCTGGGCAACGGCGCCAGTCGCGCGCTGTGGAAGCCGTTCGGCTACTTCTCGTTGTTCGAGCAAGCCCAGCAGGTACGGCACAAGGCGCTGGGGGTGAGCGACCAGGCGCTGTTCAAGGCTTTGGGTAGCGAGCTGTTCGAGCCGGTGCTCAGCACCCTGAACACCACGGTACGGGCCAATGCCGCGCTGGCGATCAACTCCACCGCACCGCTGAACCGCTACTACTCGATCAAGGAGGCGCTGATCCACGCGGTGCGTGCCGTGCACCTGCCCTGGCCGCTGTTCCCCGCCGCGACGCGCACGGCCATCAACCAGGCGCTGCGCCAGTACCGTACCGTCTACACCAGCAACTACGACCTGATCCTGCCCTGGGCCGTGGCCCAGGATGCGCAAGGTTTTGCCAGCCTGTTCGACGAGCAGGGTTTCTTCGATGTGCGCCGCAGCGAGGTAGAAGGCATCCGCGTGCTGCACCTGCATGGCGGCATGCACCTGCTTAAACTACCCGACGGCAGCACCCGCCAGCGCGGCGCGGAACAGGCCGAGCTGCTCGAAGGCTTCGCCGTCAACATCCCTGGCGAAGTGCCGCTGTTCGTCAACGAGAGCCGCAGTGACGACAAGCTACGCGCCATCCGCCACTCGGACTACCTGTCCTGGAGCCTGGGCCAGCTGGCCCGCGAACAGGGTGGCCTGTGCCTGTTCGGCCAACACCTGGATGCCAGCGACCAGCACCTGCTCGAGGCCATCCGTCAGGCACGGCCACGGCACTTGTCAATCGCCATCCGACCATTGAGCGAGGCGTCGATCATCAACCAGAAGCAACACTTTATCGACCGTTTCGCCGACCTTGACCAGGTTTCACTGCATTTCTTCGATTCAACCAGTCATCCCTTGGGGTTGGCTGAGCTGGCGATTGCCGTACCCGCCAGCCACGCTCGTCGGCATTGAATCGGCCACTTTGCAAATGTAAATAATTCTCGATAAGATCCGCACCCTTTCCTCCACGCCAGCCCGGAAAGCGTGCATGCAGCGCCCCAAGCCCGACCCTGTCGCCCACGGTTTCTATGCCGACATCCTGCATTTCCTGCGCAAGCACATGAACAATGCCAGCGATGCCGCAGACATGACCCAGGATGTGTTCGCCCAGTGGCTGGGCTATCGGGACCGGGCCAAGGTGGAACAGCCGCGCGCGTTCCTGTTCCAGGTGGCGCGCAACCTGCTGAGCGACCATTGGCGACGGCAAAAAGTCCGCCACGCGGTTTTGGCCGACGACACCCTGCCCGAGGCCCATGACACGTCCGCCAATGACCCGCTGGATCACGCCCAGCAGCAGCAACGACTGAATCAATTGCGCCAGGTGCTCGCCGAACTCTCGCCGCGACGCCGCGAAGCCCTTATGCTCCACCGTTTCGAAGGCCTGACCCAGGCCCAGATCGCCGAACGCATGAACATTTCCGTCAGCATGGTCGAGAAGCACATCGCCGCCGCCCTGCTGCAATGCAAGCAACGCCTGGACAGTGACAACGGCACGGAGCAGTTCCCATGACCCCCACCGACGAGCTCGACCCGCGCCCGATCGACGCCCAGGCGGCGAGCTGGTTCAGCCGCAACCGCAACCAGCCGTCGCGCCAGGAGCGCAAGGCCTTCGCCCTGTGGATGCAGACGCCCGAGCACACCCGTGCCTATCGTCAGTTCGAACAGTTGTGGGATGACCTGGCCGCGCTCAAACAGGCCAACCGCCCCGTGCCCTTGCCGATGCGCCGCACGCCACGCTGGCGCCCGGCCCTGGCAGCCGCGGCGGCCCTGCTCTGTGCGGTGCTGGCGGGCAATCTGGGGGCGGGCAGCACCGCCTTCAGCCAGTACATCGCCGCCGGCCAGGCCCTGCAGCCCCTGCAACTGCCCGACGGCAGCCAGCTCTTCGTCAACGCCCAGACTCGCCTGCGCCTGGACTTCAGCGCCGAGCGCCGACTGATCCATCTCGACCACGGCCAGTTGTACATCGAGGTGGCACCCGACAAGGAGCGCCCCCTGTTCGTCGACGCCGGCAGCGGCCAGGTGCGCGTGGTCGGTACCGGCTTCGACCTGCGCCGTGGCGAGCGCGAACTGGTGGTGGCGGTCGCCCACGGTCAGGTGGCGTTCGATACGCCGGGTGAGCGACAACCACCCGTGCTGCTCGGTGCCCGACAGGGCGTCACCTACGACCTGGCGCGCGGCAGCCTGACCCGCCACGAACTCGGTGAGCAGCAGGTCGCCGACTGGCGCGAAGGCCATGTGAGCTTCCGCAACCGCGAGCTGGCCAGCCTGGTCGACGAGCTCGGCCTGTATCGCCAGCAGCCGGTGGTGCTGGCCGATCCGGCGCTCGGCCGCTACAAGGTGTCCGGCAACCTCGACGTGCGCGATCCGGACGCCCTGCTCAATGCCCTGCCTGCGCTGTTGCCGGTCAAGACAACCTTGCTCGCCGATGGGCGCCTGCGCATCGAGCGGCGTTAAAAAATAATTTGAGAATTTTTATCATTCGCAGGTGAGGTTTTATCGCAACGCCGCGTCTTCCTCCCCGCCTGCTGTTTGATGGCGGGCTTTTTCCGGCCTTTTGCCGTTTGGGGGAATCCATGTTGTCCGCGTTGCGTCCATTGCACTGCCTGCCTGCCCGACCCACCCTGCTGGCCCTGTGCCTGGCCATGAGCCTGGCCGCTGAAGCCGCGCCGGTACCCTTCGACCTGCCTGCACAACCGCTGGCCCGTTCGTTGAGTCAGCTGGCCCAGCAGGCCAAGGTCCAGTTGCTGTTCGACGAGGCCCTGCTCGGCAGCGCACAGGCACCGGCACTCAAGGGAGATTTCGAGGCCGAGGCGGCCATCGGGCGCCTGCTGGTGGGCAGCCGCTTCAGTGTCGTGCGCATGGGCAACACCTACGTGGTACGCCTGCGCGAGGACGCCCCGAGTGCCGACAACAGCATCCAGCTCGGCGCCTTGAGCATCGTCGGCGACGGCAAGCAGGTGGAGCCCGGCAACGTCGGACGCTCGACCCTCGACCAGGAACAGATCGACCGCTACCAACCGAACAACATCCCCAGCGTACTGGCCACCTTGCCCGGCGTGAACATGGGCGGCTCGGCCAAACCCGGCGGCCAGACCATCAACATCTGGGGCCTGGGCGACGCCGAGGACGTGCCGATGACCCTTGATGGCGCGCCCAAGAGCGGCTTCGAGCGTTACCAGCAAGGCACGATCTTCATCGAGCCGGAACTGATCAAGCACATCGAGGTGGACAAGGGTCCCCATTCGGTGAAGACCGGCAACGGCGGCTTCGGCGGCAGCGTCAACATGCAGACCAAGGACGCCGGCGACCTGCTGCAGGAAGGTCGCGACAGTGGCGCCATGCTCAAATATGGCTACGCCAGCAACGACCATCAGCAGATCTACAGCTCGGCGCTGTTCGGCCGCAGCGATGACAGGCGCTTCGACGGCCTGGTCTATTACACCAAACGCGACGGCGGCAACCTGAAAATGGCCGACAACCTGCCGGACCCGAACAACCAGTGGCCGGTCAACCCCAAGCGCGTGCCCTACAGCGCCTTGGACCTGGACGGCATGCTGCTCAAGGGCAACGTCCACTTCACCGACGAGCACAGCCTGGGCCTTTCCTACTCGCGCTCCGAAACCGACCGCTGGACCACCTTCGCCGCCACCGCCTACCCGGCGCCACCCTCGGCCGCGGACATCAAGAAGTATGGCTACGAAGGCTCTCTCAAACGCTTCCTGGCCTATCGCACCACCATCGACACCACCTGGTCGGCCACCTACAAGTACCAGCCCATCGAGAATCCGTGGGTCGATTTGCAGGTGAAATACTCCGAGTCCGACACCAAGCAGACCGACGAGCGTGAAGCCACGGCGTTCTTCCAGCCGGCCACCGGTGGTCGCAAGATGGACACCGAGTACAAGGACCGCATGCTCGATGTGAAGAACACCAGCACCTTCCTTACTGGACCGCTGGAGCATGCGCTTACCGCTGGCGTACAGCTTCGTCGCCACGATCGCGACACGCAGATGTGGATGCCCGGCAAGACCTATGAAGTGCCCAAGTACAACTATGGCCACTACCAGCCCTACTTCATGCCCAGCGGCCAGGTCCACAGCCAGGGCTACTACCTGCAGGACGCCGTCACCCTGGGCAGCGTGACCATCACTCCGTCATTGCGCTATGACCACGTCACCAACGAGGGCAAGCCCAACCAGGCGCCCTACTACAACAACCCGGCCGCCGGCCACGACTACAGCGACAAGACCTACAGCGGCTGGTCGCCACGCCTGTCGCTGTTCTGGAAGGCCACCGAACAGACCGTGCTGTTTGCCGACTACAGCAAGACCTGGCGCGCCCCCGTGCTGGATGAGCAGTACGAGGTGCAAGGCGTGGGAAGCCGCACGTCCACCAGCCGCGACCTTGACCCGGAACGCATTACCGGCGTGCGCGTGGGCAGCATCAGTGATTTCTCCAACGTGTTTGTTCAGGGCGACAGCGCCCAGGTACGCACGACCTTGTTCCGCAACAAGATCACCGACGAGATCTTCAAGGCCACTGGCGTCGGCTGCCAGGAGCAACTGGTCACTGGCGGCAGCATCGCCAACACCTGCGGCGGTGGCCTGATGGGCAACTACCGCAACATCGGCGACGTGGAGTACAAGGGCTTCGAGATCGAGACGTTCTACGATTCCACCTACCTGTTCGGCGCGGTATCGTACGCCTGGATGGAAGGTCGCCATGAGGGCGCCTATACCAACCCTTGGGGCCCCGACGTATGGGCCAAGGATGTGCCGGCGCCGAAATGGATCACCACCCTGGGGGTCAAGATTCCGTCCTGGGACGCCCGTGTCGGCTGGACCGCACAATTCGTCGGCGCCACCCGCCACCTGCCCAGTGACAAATACTTCGAGGGCCCGGCCAGCGCCCTCGGTGACCGCTACTACGACAACTTCGGCAACGAGAAGTACGAAATTCACGGCCTGTTCGCCAACTGGAAACCCCAACAGCCGTACCTCAAGGGCACCGAGGTCAACCTGACCGTGGACAACCTGTTCAACAAGGCAATCCGACCGGAATTGTCAGGCGAGAACGCCTATACCCAAGGGCGCAATGCCAAGATCAGCGTGACCCGGTTCTTCTGAGTCTGTCCAACGGCGATGATGCAAAGGACTGCATCACCTGCCACTCGCCACCCGTTCCTGGGCCCTGGCGACATTCACCTGCATCGCCACGACAGCCAGTTCGTGAAGCGCCTGGCCCACGGCGTGGGTACCACGTTCCTGCATCCAGGCCAGGATGTCGGCCAGGTGCCAGAGCGAAAGGCTGCCGTCATGCACCGGGGCCGGGAAAGTGCGGTGATGCGTGAGCATGAGCTTGCGCATGTTCTGTCGGGACACCCCCACCAGCGTCGCCACATCGGTCAGGCCGACCAGGTCAGGACTGGCTTCGATCAGGCGGGCCTCCGGCAAGACCTGCCGGACATTCTCCAGGGCGCTGTGCACCGCTTCCCGCGCAGTCTTGCCCTCGCGGGAGAAAGCCAGGGCCAGGCGTCCGGGCTGACCACTACCGACCACCGCGTCATCGCAACCGGCCTCTCCCAGAAGCTCGATCAGTGCATCGACGTCCACACCGTCGTGCAATTGGTACTTGAGGGTGAATTCGTACTCCATCACTTTCGCTCCACTGGCTGTTTGACGATCCCGCGCATCGATGTGCAGTTGTCCACGACCCGGCGCAACTGGCGAGCGAAGGTGCCCGGATTTCTGGGTGTGCTCCACACGCTGGTGATGCAGAACTCGCCACAGCGGCATTCGCGGTCGTTGTTGGGGCAATAGATCCGCCCCCAGCAGTGGCCGCCCCGCACCGTGACTTTCCAGCCCTGCGCCTCAGCGTGTGCCAAGGACTGCTCGACTTCCTTGTTTGGATGGAGGGGACGGGCCATCGATTGAGCTCCAGTATGGGCATGGGAAGAAGGTTGTCAAGTGACAACCCAGTAACGCCGACGGGCGTCACCACAAGCCAGACTAGGTGCCAGGAAGGCTGCAACATACTCAGAAAAGCTCTTTCGGAAACGGCCTAACCGAAACGGGGAAGGTGCTGTAGGTCCAGGCGAGGTCGATCACCCAGCGATCAGGCCATCCGCCTGCAGCAGGGTTTCCAGGCAATGCTCGCGTATCCCATAGAACGCCTTGAGCTCGGCGATCTTCTCCAGCAGCGCCGCATTGTCCTGGGGCTGTCGGCGCTTGACCGCAAGAATCATCTTGTTCTTGTTGGTGTGCTCGAGCGAGATGAATTCGAACACCTTGGTCTCGTAGCCACAGGCCTCAAGATAGAGTGCCCGCAGGCTGTCAGTGAGCATTTCAGCCTGCTGCCCCAGGTGCAGCCCGTATTGCAGCATCGGTTGCAACAGGCCGGGGCTGCGCAGTTGCGGACGAACCTGCTTGTGGCAACACGGCGAGCACATGATGATCGCGGCCTTGCAGCGAATGCCGGTATGGATGGCGTAGTCGGTGGCAATGTCGCAGGCATGCAGGGCGATCATCACGTCGATGGCTTCAGGCACCACGCTGCGCACATCACCGCATTCGAACACCAGGCCCGGATGCTCCAGGCGAGCGGCGGCGGCGTTGCACAGCTCGACCATGTCCGCGCGCAATTCGACACCGGTGACCTGCGCCTCACGCCCTAGGGTATTGCGCAGGTAATCGTGCATGGCGAAGGTCAAGTAGCCCTTGCCCGAGCCGAAGTCGGCGACTTTGAGCGTCTGTTGCGCACTCACCGGCGCGCTGCTCAAGGCATGGTCGAAGACTTCGATGAACTTGTTGATCTGCTTCCACTTGCGCGACATCGAGGGGATCAGCGCACCTTGACCGTCGGTCACCCCCAGGTCGCGCAGGAACGGTCGCGACAGTTCCAGGTAGCGCTTCTTTTCGCGGTCGTGCCCGCCAGCCCCGGTCTCGCGTGGCGTCGGCTGGGCCAGGTGGCGGCGCAGCATCGGCTTGCCCTTCTTGCTGAATTCCAGTTGCACCTCGCCGGCGGCGGTGAACAGGTGCGCGTTGCGAAAGCTTTCCGGCAGCAGCTCGGTCACCAGCGCCAGCGCCGGGTCCAGCCCCAGGTTGCGGGTGATGTCGCGGGTCTGATGACGGTAGACCAGCGACAGGCAGGCCTGCCCCTTGATCTGCACCGGTTTGGCGATGATCCGCTGCAGGGTCTGGTCGGCGCCGACATGGCGGGCCAACACCAGCTTGCTCAGGCTGCCATCGGCCAGGGCGTCGGCGAGCAGGTTCAGGAACTGGGCACGCGCGTCCGGCGCGGTGGGGGCTGAAGAAGGGGACGACATGGGAACGGGTGCCTCGGAATGCGGGGGCGCAATGCGCAATGCCCGGCATTCTACGTCGATGGTGATCCTCACGAAACCAGCACCCGGCGTAATGCACCGGCTTCACCGGTGTTTGCGGGGCAAGCCCGCTGCGACTCGCCTCCGGTCTGATCAGACTCAGTCGAGAATCACCAGGCGGTTGGGCAGCTCGTTGCGCGCATGGGTGGGCGGCACGTGTTCGCTGAGCAGCTCGCCGCAGGCCTCGATGCATTCGACGAAACCCTGCAGGGTATGACCCAGGCGCACCTGCTCGGTGAAGCGGGCAACAATCGCCTCGCGTGCCTGCTCCGGCAGGTGTCGGGCAATGCCTTCGTCAACCAGGATCTCGACATGACGCTCGGCTTCGCTGACGAAGATCAACACCCCGGTGGCACCGGCGGTACGCTGTAGATTGAGTTCAAGAAACTGCTGGCGGGCCAGGCCCGAGGCACGTCGGCGCCGCAGCACCGACGGCACCACCCAGGCCGCCAGACGCGGATGGCGCAGCAGCAGGCACAGGCTGATGAAGGTCAGCATCTGCGCCAGCAGCAGGCCATTGACGCCGATACCGCCCAGCCACAGGTGCAATGCGCCGGGGATCAGCAAGGCCAGAAGGGCGGCCCAGAGTAACGGCAGGTAGGGAAAGTCGTCGGCGCGGCGGGCCAGCACGGTCACCAGCTCCGCATCGGTACGCCGCTCGGCGCGGGCGATCGCCTCGGCGATCTGGCGCTGTTCGTATTCGGTCATGCCATCGTCTCTCGAGCGTTCTTATCGTTGTTATCCCGGCAATCGGGTGGGCGAGAGTGTATCTCAACAAGCGCTTCATATAAGGCATAATCCGCGACTGCGCTGGATCATGGATGAATGATCCACAGAACCGCCAGCGGACGCGACAGCTACAAGCGTACGAAACGTCTCGACCAGCCGCTTATCACTCGACAACGGAATTGATGATGAAACTGTCTTTGCTGGGCCTGGCCATGGGCCTTGCCAGTCAGGCGGCCCTTGCCGCCCCCACCGCCGCGCCCCTGCAAGACAAGCAGGCGTTCATCGACCACCTGGTCGGCCAGATGACCGAGGCCGAGAAAATCGGCCAGTTGCGCCTGATCAGCATCGGCCCCGAGATGCCCCGCGACAAGATCCGCGAGGAAATCGCCGCCGGACGCATCGGTGGCACCTTCAACTCGCGCACCGCCCCCGAGAACCGGCCGATGCAGGACGCGGCCATGCGCAGCCGCCTGAAGATCCCGATGTTCTTCGCCTACGACACCATCCACGGCGAGCGCACCATTTTCCCGATCGGCTTGGGCCTTGCCTCGTCCTGGGACATGGATGCCATCGCCAAGGTCGGCCGCACCTCGGCCATCGAGGCCGCCGCCGATTCCCTGGACATGACCTTCGCGCCGATGGTCGATATCGCCCGCGACCCGCGCTGGGGCCGCACCAGCGAGGGCTTCGGCGAGGACACCTACCTGACCTCGAGGATCGGTCAGGTGATGGTCAAGTCGTTCCAGGGCTCGAGCCCGGCCAACGCCGACAGCATCATGGCTATCGTCAAGCACTTCGCCCTCTACGGCGCGGTCGAGGGCGGGCGCGACTACAACACGGTCGATATGAGCCTGCCGAAGATGTACAACGACTACTTGCCACCCTACCGCGCAGCGCTCGACGCCGGTGCCGGCGGGGTAATGGTCGCGCTGAACTCAATCAACGGCGTGCCGGCCACCTCCAACACCTGGCTGATGAACGACCTGCTGCGCAAGGAGTGGGGCTTCAAGGGTGTGACCATCAGCGACCACGGCGCCATCCAGGAACTGATCCGCCATGGCGTGGCCCGCGACGGCCGGGAAGCGGCCAAGCTGGCGATCAAGGCCGGCATCGACATGAGCATGAACGACACGCTCTACGGCGAAGAGCTGCCGGGGCTGCTGAAGTCCGGCGAAGTCAGCCAGGCCGAGCTGGACCAGGCAGTGCGCGAAGTGCTGGGCGCCAAGTACGACATGGGGCTGTTCAAGGACCCCTATGTACGCATTCCCAAGGCCGATACCGACCTGAAGGACTATTACGCCGAAGACCGCCTGCACCGTGACGCCGCTCGCGACGTGGCACGCCGTGGCCTGGTGCTGCTGGAAAACCGCGAGCAGACCCTGCCGCTGAAGAAGTCCGGCACCATCGCCCTGGTCGGCCCCCTGGCCGACGCGCCGATCGACATGATGGGCAGCTGGGCCGCTGACGGTAAACCGCAGCATTCGGTCACCGTGCGCGAGGGGCTGCGCCGCGCAGTCGAAGGCAAGGCCAAACTGGTCTACGCCAAGGGTTCGAACGTGACCGGCGACAAGGCCATGTTCGACTACCTGAACTTCCTCAACTTCGACGCGCCGGAAATCGTCGATGACCCACGTCCCGCCGCCGTGCTGATCGACGAAGCGGTCAAGGCGGCCAAGCAGGCGGATGTGGTGGTGGCCGTGGTCGGCGAGTCCCGTGGCATGTCCCACGAATCGTCGAGCCGTACCACCCTGGAAATCCCAGCGGTACAACGTGACCTGATCAAGGCGCTGAAGGCCACCGGCAAGCCCCTGGTGCTGGTGCTGATGAACGGCCGCCCGCTGTCGATCGCCTGGGAGCGCGAACAGGCCGATGCCATCCTCGAGACTTGGTTCAGCGGTACCGAGGGCGGCAACGCCATCGCCGACGTGCTGTTCGGCGACTACAACCCGTCCGGTCGCCTGGCCATCACCTTCCCGCGCTCGGTCGGGCAGATCCCGATGTACTACAACCACATGCGCATCGGCCGCCCGTTCACCCCGGGCAAGCCGGGCAACTACACCTCGCAGTACTTCGAGGAGCCGAACGGCCCGCTGTACCCGTTCGGCTACGGCCTGAGCTACACCCGTTTCGAGCTGTCGGGGCTGGCGCTGTCGCAGAAGGCACTCAAGCGTGGCGACACCCTGCAGGCCAAGGTGACGGTGAAGAACACCGGCAAGCGTGACGGCGAGACCGTGGTGCAGCTGTATATCCAGGACCAGAGCGCGTCGATGAGCCGCCCGGTCAAGGAATTGAAGAACTTCCAGAAACTGATGCTCAAGGCAGGCGAAGCGCGAACCTTGACCTTCGACATCAGTGAGCAGGACCTGAAGTTCTACAATGGCCAACTGCAGCACGTCGCCGAGGCTGGCCAGTTCAATGTCCAGATCGGCCTCGACTCGCAGGCGGTACAGCAACAGAGCTTCGAGCTGCGTTAAGCAGGATCGGCCCCTTCGCGAGGCAAGCCGGCTTCCACAGGACCCTCTGCAATCCTGTGGGAGCGGGCTTGCCCCGCGATAAGGCTGGCACAGACAACCAAGATCCCGGATCCGCCCCATGCCCTCATCCTTCCGCGCCCTGCGCCTGGGTTTGATCATCCTGCTGATCCTGGTCGGCACCACCCTCAGCGCCGGCTGGGCCATGCACCAGGCCAAGCGCCAGGCCATGGAAACCGACGCCCGCCGGGCCAGCGAACAACTGGGGTTGTACGCCAACGCCCTGCACACTCTGATTGAGCGCTACCGCGCCCTGCCCGCAGTGCTGGCGCTGGATCCAGAGCTGATTGCAGCCCTGCGCGGCCCAGTCACCGAGCCGGTGCAGGACGCCCTGAACCGCAAGCTCGAACGCATCAACGGCGCCGCCAACTCCTCCACCCTGGAGCTGCTCGACCGCACGGGCCTGGCCATCGCCGCCAGCAACTGGCGCCTGCCGACCACCTATGTCGGTTCCAACTACGGCTTTCGCCCCTATTTCAAGCAGACCCGCAGCCAGGGCAGCGGCCGCTTCTACGCGGTCGGCGTGACCAGCGGCGTGCCGGGCTACTTCCTGTCCAGCGCGGTAGACGACGAACACGGCCGCTTCCTCGGCGCCATGGTGGTCAAGCTGGAGTTCCCGGAGCTCGAGCGCGAGTGGCGCCAAGGCAGCGATATCCTGCTGGTCAGCGATGCCCGCGGCATCACTTTCATCGCCAATCAGGACGGTTGGCGCTACCGTGAGCTGCAACCGCTGTCCGGCGCCGACCGCGCCGAGCTGGCCGAAACCCGCCAGTATGACAAGCAACCGCTGGTGCCCCTGCAGCACCAGGTCCTGACCCGCTTCACCGACACCAGCCACCTGACCCGCGTCCAGGGCCCGGATGGCACCGCCGAGTACCTGTGGGAGCGCCTGCCGCTGGAGGCCGAAGGCTGGACCCTGCACCTGCTGCGCAAGCCACAGGTCGCCGAGGACGGGCGCAACGCCGCCCTCGCCGCCGCGGCCATCTGGCTGAGCCTGGTGTTCGCCGCACTGTTCGTCAGCCAGCGCCTGCGCCTGGCCCGACTGCGCCAACGCAGCCGACAAGAGCTCAAGCGCCTGGTCGAAGAGCGCACCCGCGAGCTGCATACCGCCCAGGAAGGCCTGGTGCAGTCAGCCAAGCTGGCGGCGCTGGGGCAGATGTCGGCAGCCCTGGCCCATGAAATCAACCAGCCGCTGACCACCCAGCGCATGCAATTGGAAACCCTGCGCCTGCTGCTCGACCATGGCCGCCATGACGAAGCGCGCCAGGCCTTGGAGCCTCTGGAGCAGATGCTGAGCCGCATGGCCGCGCTCACCGGCCACCTGAAGACCTTCGCCCGCAACAGCCCCGGCGGCCTGCGCGAGCGCCTGGACCTGGCCACGGTGGTCGACCAGGCGCTGCACCTGCTGGACACCCGCATCCGTGCCGAAGGCGTCGAAGTGGCGCTGTACCTGGCACGCCCGGCCTGGGTCCGCGGCGACGCGATCCGCCTGGAGCAGGTGCTGATCAACCTGCTGCGCAACGCCATCGACGCCATGGCCGACAAGCGTTACAAACGCCTGGAGATCCGCATCGAGGCCGACGATGCGCAGTGGCGCCTGAGCGTGCTCGATTCCGGTGGTGGTATCCTCGACTGCGACCTGGACCGGGTCTTCGATCCGTTCTTCACCACCAAGCCGGTCGGTGAGGGGCTGGGGCTGGGCCTGGCCATCTCCTATGGCATCGTCATCGACGCCGGTGGTCGCCTGCAGGTCGAGAACCTGCCGGGCGGTGCCCGCTTCAGCCTCACCCTGCCGCGCGACCTGGAGCCTGTATGTTGAATTCGGTGATCGTCGTCGACGACGAAGCGAGCATCCGCACCGCGGTGGAACAGTGGCTGAGCCTGTCGGGCTTCAACGTGCAGCTGTTCGCCCGCGCCGAGGACTGCCTGGACAGGCTCGAGCCGCACTTCCCCGGGGTGATCCTCAGCGACGTGCGCATGCCCGGTATGTCCGGCTTGCAGCTGCTCGAACGGTTGCAGGCAAGCAATCCCGACCTGCCGGTGATCCTGCTCACCGGCCATGGCGACGTGCCCATGGCGGTGGAAGCCATGCGCAATGGCGCCTATGACTTCCTGGAGAAACCGTTCACCCCGCAACACCTGATGGGCAGCCTGCGCCGGGCCCTGGAAAAGCGCCAGCTGGTCCTGGAGAACCGCCGCCTGCATGAACAGGCCGACCTCAAGGCACAACTGGAGAACACCCTGCTGGGCATGTCCCAAGGCTTGTTGCAACTGCGCCGTCAGGTGCTTGAGCTGGCCGGCCTGCCGGTCAACGTGCTGATTCGTGGCGAAACCGGCAGCGGCAAGGAGCGCGTGGCGCGCTGCCTGCACGACTTCGGCCCGCGCGCCGACAAGCCCTTCGTCGCCCTCAACTGCGCGGCCATTCCCGAGACGCTCTTCGAAGCCGAGCTGTTCGGCCATGAGAGCGGCGCATTCACCGGCGCCCAGGGCAAGCGTATCGGCAAGCTGGAGTACGCCAATGGCGGCACCGTGTTCCTCGACGAAATCGAGAGCATGCCGCTGGCCCAGCAGGCCAAGCTGCTGCGGGTGATCCAGGAACACAAGCTCGAGCGACTGGGCGCCAACCAGAGCATCAGCGTCGACTTGCGCATCATTGCCGCGACCAAGCCGGACTTGCTGGAGGAAGCCCGCGCCGGGCGCTTTCGCGAAGACCTGGCCTACCGCCTGAACGTCGCCGAACTGAGACTGGCGCCCCTGCGCGAGCGGCGCGAGGACATCCCATTGCTGTTCGAGCATTTCGCCCGCGCCGCCGCCGAACGCCTCGGACGCAGCGCCCCGCCGCTGACCGGCGTGCAACTGGCGCGCCTGCTGGCTCACGATTGGCCGGGCAATGTGCGCGAGCTGGCCAATGCCGCCGAACGGCATGCCTTGGGGCTGGGCTCGCCGGCCCTGGAGATCGAGTCCGGTGGGCAATCACTGGTCGAGCAGATGGAAGCGTTCGAGGCCCAGTGCCTGCGCGCGGCACTGCGCCAGCACAAGGGTGAGATCAAGGGCGTGATGGAGGCCTTGCAACTGCCGCGGCGCACACTCAATGAAAAGATGCAGCGGCATGGGTTGGTGAGAGAGGACTTTCTTGAGCGCGAATGAGCGGATTATTGCTCAGTATTTCAGGACAACAAGCGGAAAACCGCCTATCCGTTGCCGTTGTTTCACACCTCATCGCGGGGCAAGCCCGCTCCCACGAAGGTCCTTGAAACGCAGGCGGCACAGGCTTTGCGTGGGAGCGGGCTTGCCCCGCGATGCCCTCGAATGGATCACCACGCACTCATCTGGCACACCTCCTGCAAAACCCTTCTCAAGCTGCGCCTCGAGCGCGCTCCACAAAAACAACGAGAAGGTATCCCTGATGGATAACGCCAGCACTCTGCCCACCGGGGCGGCCGTTGCGCCCGCCGCGCAAAAGTCCACCGCCAGCCGCCTCAAATCGATCTTCAGTGGCTCCATCGGCAACATGGTCGAATGGTACGACTGGTATGTCTACGCCGCATTTTCGCTGTACTTCGCCAAGGCCTTCTTCCCCGCCGGCGACACCACCGCCCAACTGCTCAACACCGCCGCGATCTTCGCCGTGGGCTTCCTCATGCGCCCGATAGGCGGCTGGCTGATGGGCCTGTACGCCGACCGCAAGGGCCGCAAGGCGGCACTGATGGCCTCTGTACTGCTGATGTGCGCAGGCTCCCTGGTCATCGCCCTGACGCCGGGCTACGAGACCATCGGCGTCGCCGCGCCGATCCTGCTGGTCATCGCCCGCCTGATGCAGGGCCTGTCGGTAGGTGGTGAGTACGGCACCTCGGCCACTTATCTCAGCGAGATGGCCAGCAAGGAACGCCGTGGCTTCTTCTCCAGTTTCCAGTACGTCACCCTGATCTCGGGCCAGCTCATCGCCCTGGCGGTGCTGATCGTCCTGCAGAACACCCTGACCACCGAGGAGCTGTATGCCTGGGGCTGGCGCGTACCGTTCGTGATCGGCGCGCTATGCGCGGTGGTCGCCCTGTACCTGCGCCGCGGCATGGAAGAGACCGCCTCCTTCACCAAGAAGGAAAAATCCAAGGAAAGCCTGATGCGTACCCTGCTGCGCCATCCCAAGGAGCTGATGACCGTGGTCGGTCTGACCATGGGCGGTACCCTGGCCTTCTACACCTACACCACCTACATGCAGAAATACCTGGTCAACACCGTGGGCATGAGCATCAGCGACTCGACCACCATCTCGGCGGCCACGCTGTTCCTGTTCATGTGCCTGCAGCCGGTGATCGGCGGGCTGTCCGACAAGATTGGCCGACGCCCTATCCTGATCGCCTTCGGCGTGCTCGGCACCCTCTTCACCGTGCCGATCCTCAGCACCCTGCACACCATCCAGACCTGGTGGGGCGCGTTCTTCCTGATCATGGCCGCGCTGATCATCGTCAGCGGCTACACCTCGATCAACGCCGTGGTGAAGGCCGAACTGTTCCCGACCGAAATCCGCGCCCTGGGCGTCGGCCTGCCGTACGCGCTGACCGTGTCGATCTTCGGCGGCACCGCCGAGTATGTGGCCCTGTGGTTCAAGAGCATCGGCATGGAGACCGGCTTCTACTGGTACGTCACCGCCTGCATCGCTTGCTCGCTGTTGGTGTACGCGACCATGAAGGACACCAAGCAGCATTCGCGGATCACCACCGACTGATCCCTCCTCGCAGAACTGAAAAGGGGCGCTGCGGATGACCGTGCGCCCCTTTTTAAGGATTGTGAGCCGAATAATAGCGCCATTCGGCTCACACAATGAGCCGAATGGCGCTATTATTCGGCTCATGAACCCAAAAGCGCATACGGCTGCCGACACCGTCTGGGTCTGGCAGCAGGCCGACTGGCCCGACTTTCGTTGGGACGCATCACAACTGGCAACCTTGCTCAGAGACTGCGTCCAGGCGCAGGGCTGCCTGCTGGGCAGAGCGGGGGCGGTGACCGAGGCCAATGCCAACCTCGATACGCTCGATACCCTGCTGCAGAACATTGTCACATCCTCGGCCATCGAGGGTGAGCAGCTCAATGTGGAGTCCGTCCGCTCTTCCCTGGCCCGCCGGCTCGGCATCGCGGAGCCGGGTATGACCACGACACGCAGCGAGGGCCTGGCCGAACTGATGGTGGATGCGGCCATGGGCTATGTTCGGCCACTGGATCAACAGCGCCTGTTCCTGTGGCACCGCTGGCTGTTTCCCGAACCTGACGATTCACTCGCACCGCCCCTGCCAGTCGGTGAATGGCGCGACGATGCTCCAATGCAAGTGGTATCGGGGCGTATCGACAAACCCAGGGTGCATTTCGAAGCACCGCCGCGTGCCGGCCTGGAGCAGCGGGTGCGGCAGTTCATCGACTGGTTTGAAAATAGCCGCAGCGATCGGCAACTCGACCCCCTGCTACGCGCGGGGCTCGCCCATTTCTGGTTCGTCACCTTGCACCCCTTCGCCGATGGCAACGGCCGCCTGGCGCGCGCCATCACAGACCTGGCATTGGCCCAGGGCGAGCAGCGTGCGGTCCGTTTCTACGCCATGTCCAGCAGCATCCTGGAAGACCGGGCCGGCTACTACGCAGTCCTTGAAAGCAGCCAGCGCGGCGACCTGGACGTCACACAATGGCTGGCCTGGTTCCTGTCCACCTTGCTGCGCAGCCTCCAGCAAGCGCTGGTGCGCATCGACCGGGTGCTGGCCAAGGCGCGCTTCTGGCTGATCCATCGTGACGATGGCTTGTTGCCCGAACAGGTCAAGGTGCTCAACCGCCTGCTCGATGGTGGGCCTCGCGGGTTCGAGGCCGGTATCAGCGCCAGCCAGTACCAGGCGGTGGCCAAGGTCTCCAAGGCCACGGCCACCCGGCACCTTGTCGACCTGCTGGACAAGCATTGCCTGGTTCGTCTGCCCGGCGGCGGGCGTAGCACCCGATACAGGGTGAATACCCAAGAGACCTGAGCAGGGCTGGTCAACGAGCGCCCTGAACAGCTCGCTCCCCGCTGTACCTCGCGTCACTGGTAACAGGTCGCTATCTCATGGAAAGCCGCTTCTTCCCTTAATTCCCAATTAACTGCCTGGGCCCATTCTGAAATGGCCCTGCCACTGACCTGCCCTTCCGAAACCGATGGGAACGGCGTTGGGCGGTGGCTGGGGCGCCAATGGCAGCTTCCTGACATTACCCGCGCCACTATCAATCGATTTAATCGATTCTAATTTGCTATTTTTTGCGCTTTTTAATCAATTTAATGGGCGTAGCATTGAACCCATAGAAACAACAACCCCAAGCAACCCACCGGAGCAACGACCATGAAAAACCAACTGATCCTCACCCTCGCCCTCTCTGTTCTGGCCACTGGCGCCTTCGCCGAAGACGGTTTCGACCGTACCGGCGCCCACACCTTCGCTGCCGTACAGAGTCAGTCGGCCACCTACGCAGAAGATGGCTTCGATCGTACCGGCGGCCAGCGCTTCGCTGAAGATGGCTTTGATCGCACCGGCGGCCAGCGCTTCGCCGAAGACGGCTTCGATCGCACCGGCGGCCAGCGCTTCGCCGAAGACGGCTTTGATCGCACTGGCGGCCAGCGCTTCGCCGAAGATGGCTTCGACCGCACCGGCGGCCAGCGCTTCGCAGAAGACGGCTTCGACCGCACCAACGGCCACCGCCTCAGCTGATCGCTGAGGCGCGGTACCAGCCCGGCTTCGGCCGGGCTTGATTATTTGCAGCCGGGCCAAGCCTTGGCACACTAGGCGCCTTGTCCCCCACCAGGAAGGGCCTCGCGGCCTTGCGCAGATGTACTACTACGAACCCGCCAAAGGCCACGGCCTGCCCCACGACCCGTTCAACGCCATCGTCGGCCCACGGCCCATCGGCTGGATCTCCAGCCACGACCGCGAAGGCCGCCTGAACCTGGCGCCCTACAGCTTCTTCAACGCCTTCAACTACATCCCTCCGATCATCGGTTTCTGCAGCGTCGGGCGCAAAGACAGCCTGAACAACATCGAGCAGACCGGAGAGTTCGTCTGGAACCTGGCCACCCGTCCGCTGGCGCAGCAGATGAACCAGAGCTGCGCCGCCGTGACGGCGGATGTCGACGAGTTCGCGCTCAGCGGCCTCACCCCGACCGCCTCGAATGTGGTCAAGGTGCCGCGTGTCGGCGAAAGCCCGGTGAGTTTCGAATGCAAGGTCAGCCAGATCGTCCAGCTCAAGCGTGCGGACCAGGAAGTGGTGCCCAGCTGGCTGATCCTCGGCGAGGTGGTGGCGGTGCACATCGCCGAGCACCTGCTGAAAGACGGTATCTACGACACCGCCGCCGCCGAGCCGATCCTGCGTGGCGGCGGCCCGGCCGACTACTTTGCGCTGGGCGAGCTGTTCAAGATGGCTCGGCCACAGGCCTGATCAGAAAATCAGCTCACCTTCCTCGCCCACGCCCTGCAGGCGTTCGAGTTCGGCACAAGCGGCCTCGTCGGCCGCGATCGCCGACTGGAACACCTGCCCGTCCAGCACTTTGTGAAAGCGCGGCGCGCCGCCCATGACCAGGGCCTTCACGGCAATCGCCGCGTGGTAGCCGCCGCCTTGTACCGGGACCATTGCCGAAACCGCTTCGAAGTGGGGGAATTCTCTACGTGCCATGTCGCTCTGCGCCTGTGTGATCGAGGGACGACATTTTACACGCTAGGCGAACGTATGCAGGTCGAGGCTGCTGACCACCTGCTCCTGCACCAGCTCACCAAATACGTCGAGGGTGGGCGAGGCGAAATAGCCACTCATCGCCTGCTGGTCGCACCAGCTGCCGCTGAGCAGCCACAGGTCGGCATCGACCTGCGAGCGCTGCACGCTGAAGCTCAGGCAGCCCGGCGCACGCCGCGACGGCTCGAGCAGGTCGCGCAGGCGCACGCCAAGTTCCGCGGATCGACCGTTGCTGGCGCGGATGAAAGCCAGGTGTGTGACCGGTTGCTGCTGGCTCATGAACGATCTCCTTGAAGCGCTACGGACGGGAAAACCAGGCTGCCAAGGTTAGGGGGTCGCCCACGCGGAACGTTAGGCCATTACTGCCGGCCGATTGCCTGATCCTGCAACGGAGCAGGATCAGGCAATCGATCTGCAGCTTTCGACTAGCGCCTGCCATTGCCCAAACCTATGCTGCGTCCGTCAGCAGAGGAATACCGCCATGAGTTCATCCACGTCCCTCGATCCGCTTCTGGAGCAGCAACGCCAGGAGCTGGCCGGACTGATCCGGCGTCACGCCCAAATCCCCCATGGCTCGGTGTCGGCCATCGAAGACCTGTACCTGACCCGCTACGAAGAGGATGTACGCGGCATGCCGGCCCTGGCACAACCGGCCTTGTGTATCCTGGCCCAGGGCAGCAAGACATTGTTCCTGGGCGACGAGCGCTATACCTACGACCCGCTGCACTACATGGTGGTCTCGGTGACGCTGCCCATTACCGGCGCCCTGCTCGAGGCCAGCCCGGAGAACCCCTGCCTGGGTTTGCGCCTGGATATCGACCCGGCACAGATCAGCCAGCTGATCGCCGAGAGCGGGCCGATACTGGTCCCCGGCCAGGCTTCCGGCCGTGGACTGTTCGTGGAGAAAAGCGATCCGCAGTTGCTCGACACGCTGCTGCGCCTGGTGCGCTTGCTCGACAGCCCGCGGGATATCGCCGTGCTCGCCCCACTGGTGCGCCGCGAGCTGATGTATCGCGTGCTGCGTGGCCCCCAGGGCTGGCGTCTGTGCGAGATCGCCCTGTCCAGCAGCCAGACCCACCGGGTATGCCAGGCCATCGCCTGGCTCAACCGGCATTACCAGGAGCCCTTGCGCATCGAGGACCTGGCACGCGAGGTCAACCTCAGCACCTCGACCCTGCACCACCGTTTCAAGGCGGTGACCTCGATGAGCCCGTTGCAGTACCAGAAGCAGCTGCGCCTGCAGGAGGCGCGGCGACTGATGCTCAATGACGGGCTGGAGGCCGCGGTGGCTGGCTACCGGGTGGGCTATGAAAGTCCGTCGCAGTTCAGCCGCGAGTACAGCCGCTTGTACGGAGCACCGCCGATTCGCGACGTGGCGCGCCTGCGCGCCAGCGCCAGCTGAAAAGAGACAAACATTGGACGACCGTAGGATCGGGCTTGCCCCGCGATCGACGGCAAAGCCCTCGCTACTGCGCTCAGGCTAGTACCGCCTGCTGCCACCGGCCTTGATCCACCTGGATCAAGGTCGGTCCCTGACGCTCCACTGCCCGGCCCAACGCCGCCTGCAACTGCCCCACATCGCCCACGTCCTCTGCCTCGGCCCCCAGCGCCAGCGCCACGCCAATGAAGTCCGGGGTATGGATGTCCACGCCAACCGGCTCGATCGCCCGGTTGACCATGTACTTCTTGATTTCCTCGTACCCCTGGTTGTTCCACAGCAGCACGATCAGCGGCACCTGCGCCTCGACCGCGCTGGCCAGCTCGGGCAAGGTGAACTGCAACCCGCCGTCACCGATAAGGCACACCACCGGCGCGCGTTCGGCGGGCGACTCGGCGCTGCCCAACCAGGCGCCCATGGCGGCCGGCAACGCGTAGCCCAGCGTGCCGTAACCGGTCGAGGCATTGAACCAGCGGCGCGGCCTGGCCATGTCCAGGGTCAGGTTGCCGGTATAGACCGGCTGGGTCGAATCGCCCACCAGGATGGCGTCCGGCAGGGTTTGCAGGATGCTGGTCAGCAGACGGGTCTGGCTCAGGGTCGGCTGGTCCCAACTGGCCGCGTTGTCCTGGCGCAGGCGGGCGGCCCGCGCCGCTCCCCAATCGCTATCACGCGGCGGTTGCGCCTGCAGGTTCAGGGCTACCAGCAGCGCTTCGGTGGCCTGGGCGGCATCGCCCACCAGGGCCAGTTCTGGCAGGTAATTGCGTACTGTCTGGTCAGGGTCGATATCGATCCGCAGCAGGCTGCCGGGAATCTCGAAACCGCCCTTGAAGGTCACGTCGTAGTCGGTTTCGGCCAGTTCGGTGCCGATGGCCAGCACCACGTCGGCCTCGGCCACCAGCGCGCGGGTGGCAGACAGGGTCTGGGTCGAACCGATCTGCAGCGGATGGTTGGCGGGCAACAACCCCTTGGCGTTGATGGTCAGCGCCACCGGCGCCTGCAGGTGCTCGGCCAGTCGCGCCAGCGCGGTGCCCGCCTCCAGCGCACCGCCACCGGCCAGGATCAGCGGACACCGCGCCTTGGCCAGGCGCACGGCCATGCGCTGCACGATCTGTGGCGCGGCGCCGGCACGGGTGGTACGCACCACGCGGCCCGGCAACAGATGATCGGCGGGTTCCACCAGCACATCCAGCGGGATCTCGATATGCACAGGGCGAGGCCGGCCACCGTCGAACACGGCGAAGGCCCGGGCCAGCACCTCAGGCAGGTCATCGGCGCTCATCAGCGTGTGCGAGAACACCGCCACCCCCGCTACCAGCCCGGCCTGGTTGGGCAGCTCATGCAGCTTGCCACGGCCGCCGCCCAGCTGGTTGCGCGATTGCACGCTGGAAATCACCAGCATCGGAATCGAGTCGGCATAGGCCTGGCCCATGGCGGTGGTGATGTTGGTCATGCCCGGGCCGGTGATGATGAAACACACGCCAGGCTTACCCCGGGTACGCGCGTAGCCATCGGCCATGAACCCGGCACCCTGCTCGTGGCGGGGGGTGATGTGACGGATCGAGGAAGCGGCCAGGCCGCGGTAGAGTTCCACGGTATGCACGCCGGGAATGCCAAAGACATGATCGACGCCATAGCCTTCGAGGAGTTTGACCAGCACTTCACCACAGGTTGCCATCATCGAGTACCCGATTCTTGTTAAGACCTGTGCTCATGGAAACAAGCGCCGACTACCGCCACAATGCAAAAAAACACATACTAGCCATGACCCCATATCATGGCTTGTCACAATGAAACGCCTGCCGCCCCTCCCCGCCCTGCACACCTTCCTGGTGACCGCCCAGCACTGCAACTTCACCCGCGCCGCGCACCATCTGCATATCACCCAAGGCGCGGTCAGCCGGCAGATCGCCGGGCTCGAGGAGCACCTGGGCTACGCATTGTTCCAGCGCCAGGCCCGAGGCCTGGCGCTGACCCGCGAAGGGCAGGACTGGCTGCCCAGGGTGCAGCAGATCTTTGCCCTGATCGAGCAAGGCGTGCGCGAGGTCGGCGGACGCAGCGCGACACTGCAGCTCAAAGCGCCGACCTGTGTGATGCGCTGGCTGCTGCCACGCTTGCTGGAATGGCAGGCACTGCGCCCAGATGTCCCGGTGGAGTTGACCACCACGGTGCAGCATGGCGTGGATTTTCGTCGCGAGGGCTTCGATGCGGCCGTGGTCTATGGCGCGGCGCCGAACCAGGGGCAGCAGGTACGCAAGCTGTTCGACGAACAACTGACGCCGGTCTGCGCGCCATCGGTGTCTAGCGGCCCCTTGCAGTTGCAGGACCTGGCACGGCAGATGCTGCTGCACCCCTCGCGGGACGAACATGACTGGCGGTTGTGGTTGCAGGCGGCCAATGCCGGGTTCGAGCCCCAGGGGCCGAAGCAGCATTTCGAGACGTTGGACATGGCGATGGCGATGGCCTCCCAAGGGACGGGGATCGCCATTGGCGATTTCTCGCTGATCGGCGACGACCTGCACGCAGGCCGATTGTGCATGCCGTTCGAGCTGAAGGTGACGACCGGGAAGGGGTATTACCTGGTGACACCTTCGAAGACCATGCCCGCGGGGCTGGTCGAGTTGATGGAGTGGCTGCAGGCACGTGCCTCAAGCCTTGCACAATCCCTGTAGGAGCGGCCTTGTGTCGCGAAAGGGGCGCGCAGCGGCCCCAGGATCGTGGCCATGGCATAGATCGCCGGGGCCGCTTGCGGGTCCTTTCGCGACACAAGGCCGCTCCTTGTACCGTGCGACTCAGTAACCGACTGTGAACCTTGCCCGCGAGTGTGCCGGCTTTTCCAGCTCTTCGAGCATGGCGATGGCGTAATCGGCAAAGGTGATCCAGCTCTTGCCGTCTGCGCCGATCAGCAGGTGGTCCTTGCCCAGAGTGTAGTGCCCGCTGCGCTCGCCTTCGACGAACTCCGCCGACGGCGACAGGAAGGTCCAGTCCAGGGTCGGTTCGCGGCGCAGCGTATCGAGAAAGCGCACCCCGGCGCTGGCCTCGGCCTTGTAGGCCTCGGGGAAGTCCGGGCTGTCGATCACCCGGTGCCCGGACGGCAGCAGCAGGCTGCCGGCCCCGCCCACCACCAGCAGGCGCTTGACCCCGGCCCGCTTGACCGGCTCGATGATCGCGCCCGGCTCGAGAGTGGAAAAATGCGCCGCGCTCAGCACCGCGTCGCAGCCCGCCACGGCCGCCTGCAGGGCGGCGCTGTCCTTGGCATCCAGCGCCTTGACCGTCACGCCGTCACGGCCTTGCAGGCTGCCCGGATCACGGGCGATCGCCACCACACTGTGACCACGACGCAGGGCCTCTTCCAGTAACTGGCTGCCGGCGCGCCCGGTGGCGCCGATGATTGCGATCTTGCTCATGGGAAACACTCCAACAGGTTGAAAGGGATTACCACTTCATCTCGCCCTTGGCGACCTTGGCCCCCAGTTCCAGGGAACTCTCGTCGCCAAGGTTCGGGTAGCGTTGCTTCATCGCTGCGATCAGCGCGGCGGAGTCGGCGGCCTTGGCGGCTTCGGTATCGAAGTCACGAATGTAGCCGGCGGTGAAGCGCACCGCGTCCAGCGAGCGGCTGCTGTCGCCCAGGTAATGCCCAGGGATCACCGTGCGCGGGGCAAGCTGCTCGATCTTCGCCAGGGTGCTCAGCCAGTCGGCGTGGGATTGCGCGGTCTGGGTGTCGGCCATCCACACGTGGATGTGCTCGGAAACCACCACGCCACCGACCACTGCCTTGATCGAGGGAATCCAGACGAAGCTGCGGTCCGGCTGTGGACCGTCCAGGCCGACAACCTCCAGTGCCTGGCCTTCCAGCTCCAGGCGATTGCCCTCGAGGACCTGCGGCACCACCAGGCGTGCCGGCTTGTCCCCGCCCATCTGCGGGCCCCAGTAGGCCAGCTTGGCGTCCATGGTCTTGCGAATGTGTTCGACAGTGGCGGCCGAGGCGACCACCCGGGCCTTGGGAAACGCCTGGATGATGGTGTCCAGGCCAAAGTAGTAGTCCGGGTCGCCATGGCTGACATAGATGGTGGTCAGCTGCTTGCCGCTGGCACGCAGGCGTTCGACCACCTGCTCGGCCTGGCCTTTGCCGAACTGGGCGTCGACCAGGATGGCCTCATGGGCGCCACTGACGATCACCGAACTGACCGGGAAGATCGCCGCGTGGCCAGGGTTGTAGGCTTCGAGCTTTAGCGGTTCGCTGGCCATGGCCTGGCCGCCGAGGGTGAGACAGGCCAGCAGCAGGCCGCGCAGGGGAGTGAGAAGAGACATCGCAAGATCCTGTGAGTGGGACGATGCAGACAAGCTTAGTTGCCCGAACCAATACAAAAAATGCGATGCTTCGACATAGTTTGTTTCTAAAATCGGACAGATCATGGACCGTCTCAACGCCATGCGCGTATTCGTCACCGTCGTCGACCTGGGCAGCCAGTCCGCCGCGGCGGATCATCTGGAGCTTTCCAGGCCCGTGGTATCGCGCTACCTGGCGGAGCTGGAGGACTGGGTGGGCGCACGCCTGATGCAACGCACCACGCGCAAGCTCAGCCTGACGGCGGCGGGTCTCGAAACCCTGCCCCGCTGCCGCCAGTTGCTGGAGCTGGCCGGCGACCTGCAGAACGCCGTGCGCCAGCCGGACGACGCCCCCCGCGGTGAACTGCGCATCAGCGTCAGCACCTCGTTCGGCCAGGCCCAACTGGTGGATGCGCTGGCCGCCTATGTCAAACGCTACCCTGGGGTGAAAGTGGAACTGCAAATGCTCGACCGCACCGTCAACTTGGTGGACGAGCGCATCGACCTGGCCATCCGCACCAGCAACGACGTCGACCCCAACCTCATCGCCCGGCGCCTGAGCGTGTGCCGCTCGGTGGTCTGCGCCAGCCCCGCCTACCTGCGCGAGCACGGTACGCCGCGCCAGGTCGAGGAACTGAGCCGGCACAACTGCCTGACCCACGCCTATTTCGGCCACAGCCTGTGGCATTTCGAGGTGGACGGGCAGAACGTCGCCGTGCCGGTGCAGGGCAATATCAGCGCCAACGAGGCCATGACCCTGCAGAAAGCCGCCCTGGCCCACGCCGGGATCGCCATGTTGCCCACCTACCAGGCGGCGGCCGCGTTGCGCAGTGGCGAGCTGGTACGGCTATTGCCGCACGCCAGGCCACGGGAGCTGACCCTGAATGCGGTGTACACCTCGCGCAAGCACATGCCGGCGACGCTGCGCAGCATGCTCGACTTCCTGGCGCAGCGGTTCGGCGACGAGCCGGAGTGGGACAAGGGATTGAGCTGAGTCCAGGCGATGCAGATTCGTGCACAAGGCCTATGCTTGACGGTATGACCTGTTGCACCAACAGGAGGTCCGCACCATGAGCATCAAATCCAGGCGTTGCGCCCTCGTCTTCGCCCTGGTCGCGGTGGCCGGGCTTTATGGCTCGGCCTGCTGGCGGGTCGAGCTGCTGCGAAGCCAGCCCAACACGGCGGCCAGTTGCGTCCACGAACACTGCGTTCCCCACAGCGCCACCCTGAGCGCCGTCAGGTAGAGAAAATCACTCCTCGACGCTCATGTACTCTTTCGCCCAGCGGATGTAGTCCTCGGGCTGGGTGTAGGTGTGCGAAAGCTCGGTGGCGCCGAGGCTGTCCGACTTGTGCTGCTGGCCACGCTGCTGGCGCAGGCAGTCGTAGGTGGCCTTGATCGCGGCGAAGTAGGCGGCATGGCCATCGACCACGATGCGCACGCCCAGGCGCGCCAGGCGCTCGTCGTCGCGCAGGTTCGGGTTGGCGTAGGTGACCAGCATCAGCGGCACGCTCAGGTGCTCGGCGATCTGCTCCAACTGCTCGAAGTCCTTCACCCCCACCATGCAGATGCCATCGGCGCCGGCCTTCTGGTAGCTCTGGGTGCGGACGATGATTTCCTCGGTGGTGAGCACGCCGGCATTGGTCCGGGCGATGATCGCCAGCGCCGAATCGACACGTGCCTCCAGCGCCGCGCGAATCTTGCCCACGCCCTCCTCCACCGAGATCAGGTCGGTGGACTTGCGGCCGAACTGGGCCGGCAGCAAGGTGTCCTCGATGGTCAGCGCGGCCACGCCGGCGCGCTCCAGCTCGATGACCGTGCGCATCACATTGAGCGCATTGCCATAGCCGTGGTCGGCGTCGGCGAGCACCGGCAACTGGGCCACGCGCCCGATGCGGGTGGCCTGCTCGACGAACTCGCTGAGGGTGATCAGGGCGAAGTCCGGCGCGGCCAGGACCTGCAACGAGGCGACCGAGCCGCCGAGGATGCCGACTTCGAAGCCCAGGTCCGCGGCGATACGGGCGGACATCGGGTCGAAGACCGAAGCGGTGTGATAGCACGAACCTGAAGCAAGCAGTTCGCGAAAGGCAAAACGCAGATCGTGGTGGGAAGCCTTGGGCATGATCACTCCGCTTGTAATGAAATTTGTGAACGGCTGACAACCGACCCCTGTATCGGGTCTACCTGACTGTTCCAACCGTCGCCATCAGGGCGGTCATGCTCGACATGCAGGCAGAGGAATAGAAGGTGTGGACATACAGCGACGCGAAACCCTGCGGCAAACAGCTGCACCATGCTGGTGCAGCCCCCGGATTTCAGCCTCTGCGGCCCTGCCACGATATCACGCGGTCATGCATCGCTGGATGAATGCGCTAATGCCGATCTTGCATAGGGGATGCATGGAGTACATAGGTAGCTATGTAACTCAGGCTACAATACGCCCCCATTGACGATCCCATCGCACGACAAGCCCACGACGCCTCGCGCTCGTGCCAGCTCTGACCACAAGGTATCCACCGTGACTGCCGCCCTCCCCCCCACCGTCCTGCGTAGCGTCCTGACCGCCTTGATGCTGGCGATCTTCCTCGGCGCACTCGACCAGACCATCGTCGCCGTGTCCATGCCGGCGATCTCCGCGCAGTTCAATGACGTCGGGCTGCTGGCCTGGGTCATCTCCGGCTACATGGTGGCCATGACCATCGCGGTGCCGATCTACGGCAAGCTCGGCGACCTGTATGGTCGGCGGCGCATGATCCTCACCGGCACTGCCCTGTTCACCCTGGCCTCGGTGGCCTGCGGCCTGGCCCAGGACATGCCGCAACTGGTGCTGGCGCGGGTGCTCCAGGGCATCGGCGCCGGCGGCATGGTGTCGGTGAGCCAGGCGATCATCGGCGACTTCGTGCCACCGCGCGAGCGCGGACGCTACCAGGGCTATTTCAGCAGTATGTACGCCCTGGCCAGTGTCGCCGGGCCGGTGCTCGGCGGCTGGCTGACCGAGTACCTGTCCTGGCGCTGGGTGTTCTGGATCAACCTGCCGCTGGGACTGGTCGCCCTGTGGGTCATCCATCGGGCGCTGGACGGGTTGTCGGTCAAGCGCCGCGAGGCCCGGGTGGACTACCTGGGCGCTGTGTTGATGATCGTTGGTCTGGGCAGCCTGCTGCTGGGCATCACCCTGGTCGGCCAGGGGCATGCCTGGCTGTCGTCGCAGGTGCTGGCGCTGCTGGGTTGCGCGCTGCTCGGGCTGCTGGCGTTCATCGCCCACGAGCGCCGTTGCCGCGAGCCGCTGCTGCCGCTGAGCCTGTTCGGCAATCGGGTGGCGGTGCTGTGCTGGTGCGTGATCTTCTTCGCCAGCTTCCAGTCGATTTCGCTGACCATGCTCATGCCCCTGCGCTACCAGGGCATCACCGGTGCGGGTGCCGACAGCGCGGCGCTGCACCTGCTGCCACTGGCCATGGGGCTGCCCGTCGGCGCCTTCACCGGTGGACGCATGACCAGCCGCACCGGCCGCTTCAAACCGCAGATCCTGACCGGAGCACTGCTGATGCCGCTGGCCATTGCCGCCATGGCGCTGACACCACCACAGTCGGGCTTGCTCGGCGCGGTGTTCATGCTGCTGACCGGCATCGCCTGCGGCCTGCAGTTCCCCACCTCGCTGGTGGGCACGCAAAGCGCGGTGGACAGCAGGGACATCGGCGTGGCGACCAGTACCACCAACCTGTTCCGCTCGCTCGGCGGGGCGATGGGGGTGGCGTGCATGTCGAGCCTGTTGCTGGCGCTGCTGCATCAGGGCGGTTTCGAAATGCTGGGCAACCCGCTGCTGGGGAGCCTCAAGACCGGCGAGGCGGATCCGCAGACGCAGGCGCGCTTGTTGGAAACCTTCCGCGACCTGCTGCTGGTCAGTGCCGGCGCTTCGCTGATCGGACTGCTGGCGGCGCTGGCCTTACCCGACCGGCAGTTGCGCGGGCGCTAGCTGTCTGCGCCCACAGGGGGTACTAACGCCCCCTTAATCGCAAAGGAGTAACACTTCCTCACAATCCTTAACAAAGTGTCATTTGCGCAAGCCTGGGCTCAAGCGCAGCATATCCAGCCCGGTATCGACCCATTTTTCGACATCGGCCAACAGGTCGAAGCTGTCCGGCAGCAGCAGCCAGCGGCCGATCAGGCCGTCCACATAGGCAAACATGGCCACGGCAGCCCGATCGATATCGAGCTCCCCGGGCAACTGGCCACGACGTACCGCATTGCCCAGGGCCAGGGCGATGCTCTGATGGCAGTCCAGCACCGCGCCCTGGCGTTGCTGGCGAATCTCACACATGTCGTCGGTGAACTCGCACTTGTGATGCAGGATTTCATTGATACGCCGGGTACGGGCATCGAGCACCAGCTCGTTGAACACTTGCAGCAAGAGCTTGCGCATGCAGCCGAGCGGGTCGAGTTCGTCCTCGCTTTCACTGGCCCGGGCCAGGTGGTCATGGGTTTCGTGCAGGCTATCGAGCAGCGCCTGCACCAGCTCCGCCTTGTTGCTGAAATGCCAGTAGATCGCCCCGCGGGTCACCCCCGCGAGCTCGGCGATGTCGGCCAGGGTGGTACGCGCGACACCGCGCTTGTAGAAGGCCTTTTCCGCCGCCTCAATGATCTGGGCACGGGTTTCCTGGGCTTCTTCTTTGGTTCGACGGACCATGGCAGTACAACCTCATCAGGCCCCGCCCGCACATCTGGCGGACGGGAATCGGGCCGGGGCGAGCATTTTATGGGCCACTCCCGGGTGCATGTGGACGATCCGCGGCGACTCACCGACGGTATTTACAAACAACCATGAATGTAAGTATATTCCTTAGCAAGCTATTTATCCACCGGATAGCGTTTTTCTCTTAAGACTCTTCCACTATATTCTTGAGCTCCCTTGCTCCCGCGACCCGAGGATCCTCATGCAATTCAAGCCAGCCGTAACCGCCCTGGTTTCCGCCGTGGCCCTGGCAACCCTGCTCAGTGGCTGTAAGAAAGAGGAAGCAGCGCCTGCGCCGCAGGCTCCTCAGGTCGGCGTCGTGACCGTGCAACCGCAAGCCTTCACCCTGACCTCGGAACTGCCGGGGCGTACCAGCGCCTACCGGGTGGCCGAGGTTCGCCCGCAGGTGAACGGCATCATTCTCAAGCGCCTGTTCAAGGAAGGCACCGACGTCAAGGAAGGGCAGCAGCTCTACCAGATCGACCCGGCCGTCTACGAGGCGACCCTGGCCAACGCCCAGGCCAACCTGCAGGCTACCCGCTCGCTGGCCGAACGCTACAAGCAGCTGATCGACGAGCAAGCCGTCTCCAAGCAGGAATACGACGACGCCAATGCCAAACGATTGCAGGCCGAGGCCTCGCTCAAGAGCGCCCAGATCGACCTGCGCTACACCAAGGTACTGGCCCCGATCAGTGGCCGCATCGGTCGCTCCTCGGTCACCGAAGGCGCCCTGGTGAACAACGGCCAGACCAACGCCATGGCCACCATCCAGCAGCTCGATCCAATCTACGTCGACGTCACCCAGTCCACCGCCGAGCTGCTCAAGCTGCGTCGTGACCTGGAAAGCGGCCAACTGCAGAAGGCCGGCGACAACGCCGCCCAGGTGCAACTGGTGCTGGAGGACGGCAGCCTGTTCAAGCAACAGGGTCGCCTGGAGTTCTCCGAAGTCGCCGTCGATGAGACCACAGGCTCGGTCACCCTGCGCGCGATCTTCCCCAACCCCGACCACACCCTGCTGCCTGGCATGTTCGTGCATGCGCGGCTCAAGGCCGGGGTCAACGCCAACGCCATCCTGGCCCCGCAACAGGGCGTGACCCGCGACCTCAAGGGCGCGCCGACCGCGCTGGTGGTCAACCAGGAGAACAAGGTCGAACTGCGCCAGCTCAAGGCCAGCCGCACTCTTGGCAGCGACTGGCTGATCGAGGAAGGCCTGAACCCGGGCGATCGTCTGATCACCGAAGGGCTGCAGTTCGTGCGACCGGGCGTCGAGGTCAAGGTCAGCGAAGCCACCAACGTCAAGAAGCCGGCCGGCCCTGCTCAGGCCAACACGGCCAAAGCCGACGCCAAAGCGGAGTAAACCATGTCGAAGTTCTTTATCGATCGCCCGATCTTCGCCTGGGTGATCGCCCTGGTGATCATGCTGGTCGGCGCCCTGTCGATCCTGAAGCTGCCGATCAACCAGTACCCGAGCATCGCCCCGCCGGCCATCGCCATCTCCGTGACCTACCCGGGCGCCTCGGCGCAGACGGTGCAGGACACCGTGGTGCAGGTGATCGAGCAACAGCTCAACGGTATCGACAACCTGCGTTATGTGTCGTCGGAAAGTAACTCCGACGGCAGCATGACCATCACCGCCACCTTCGAGCAGGGCACCAACTCCGACACCGCGCAGGTCCAGGTCCAGAACAAGCTGAACCTGGCCACCCCGCTGTTGCCGCAGGAAGTGCAGCAGCAAGGTATCCGCGTCACCAAGGCCGTGAAGAACTTCCTGCTGGTGATCGGCCTGGTGTCCGAAGACGGCAGCATGAGCAAGGACGACCTGGCCAACTACATCGTCTCCAACATGCAGGACCCGATCTCGCGGACCGCGGGCGTCGGTGACTTCCAGGTGTTCGGTGCGCAGTACGCCATGCGTATCTGGCTGGATCCGGCCAAGCTGAACAAGTTCCAGCTGACCCCGGTCGACGTGCGCACCGCCGTGGCCGCGCAGAACGTCCAGGTCTCGTCCGGCCAGCTCGGCGGCCTGCCAGCACTGCCGGGCACCCAGCTCAACGCCACCATCATCGGCAAGACCCGCCTGCAGACCGCCGAGCAGTTCGAGAAGATCCTGCTCAAGGTCAACAACGACGGTTCCCAGGTACGCCTGGGCGATGTCGCCACGGTCGGCCTGGGCGGCGAGAACTACGCCATCAGCGCCCAGTACAACGGCAAGCCGGCCTCGGGCCTGGCGGTCAAGCTGGCCACCGGCGCCAACGCCCTGGACACCGCCAAGGCGCTGCGCACCACCATCAGCGACCTGGAGCCATTCTTCCCGCCGGGCGTGAAGGCCGTATTCCCGTATGACACCACGCCGGTGGTCACCGAATCGATCAGCGGGGTGATCCACACCCTGATCGAGGCCGTGGTCCTGGTGTTCCTGGTGATGTACCTGTTCCTGCAGAACTTCCGCGCCACCATCATCACCACCATGACCGTGCCGGTGGTGTTGCTGGGTACTTTCGGCATCCTTGCCGCCGCAGGCTTCAGCATCAACACCCTGACCATGTTCGCCATGGTCCTGGCCATCGGCTTGCTGGTGGACGACGCCATCGTCGTGGTGGAGAACGTCGAGCGGGTGATGTCCGAGGAAGGGTTGCCGCCCAAGGAGGCAACCAAGCGCTCCATGGAGCAGATCCAGGGCGCCCTGGTGGGTATCGCCCTGGTACTGTCGGCGGTACTGCTGCCGATGGCCTTCTTCGGCGGTTCCACCGGTGTGATCTATCGCCAGTTCTCCATCACCATCGTCTCGGCCATGGGCCTGTCGGTGCTGGTGGCGCTGATCTTCACCCCGGCCCTGTGCGCCACCATGCTCAAGCCGCTCAAGAAGGGCGAGCACCATGTGGCCAAGCGTGGCTTCTTCGGCTGGTTCAACCGCAACTTCGACCGCAGCGTCGCCGGCTACGAACGCAGCGTCGGCACCATCCTGCGCAACAAGATCCCGTTCCTGCTGGCCTACGCCCTGATCGTGGTCGGCATGATCTGGCTGTTCGCGCGCATCCCCACCGCGTTCCTGCCCGAGGAAGACCAGGGCGTGCTGTTCGCCCAGGTGCAGACCCCGGCCGGCTCCAGTGCCGAGCGCACCCAGGTGGTGGTCGACCAGATGCGCGAGTACCTGCTCGACAAGGAAGCCGATACCGTGGCTTCGGTGTTCACCGTCAACGGCTTCAACTTCGCCGGTCGTGGCCAGAGCTCGGGCATGGCCTTCATCATGCTCAAGCCGTGGGGCGAGCGCTCGAAGGAGAACAGCGTGTTCGCCCTCGCCCAGCGCGCGCAGATGCACTTCTTCAGCTTCCGTGACGCGATGGTGTTCGCCTTCGCCCCGCCGGCGGTACTCGAACTGGGTAACGCCACCGGCTTCGACGTGTTCCTCCAGGACCGCGCCGGCGTCGGCCACGCGAAACTGATGGAAGCGCGCAACCAGTTCCTGGCCAAGGCCGCGCAGAGCAAGATCCTCAGCGCCGTGCGTCCGAACGGCCTGAACGACGAGCCACAGTACCAACTGACCATCGACGACGAACGCGCCAGTGCCCTGGGCGTGACCATCGCCGACATCAACAACACCCTGTCGATCGCCCTGGGCGGTAGCTACGTCAACGACTTCATCGACCGCGGTCGGGTCAAGAAGGTCTACATCCAGGGCGAGCCAAACTCGCGGATGAGCCCGGAAGACCTGCAGAAGTGGTACGTGCGCAACGGCAAGGGTGAAATGGTGCCGTTCTCCTCATTCGCCAAGGGCGAATGGAGCTACGGCTCACCGAAGCTGTCGCGCTACAACGGCGTGGAAGCGGTCGAGATCCTCGGTACCCCGGCCCCGGGCTACAGTACCGGTGAGGCCATGGCCGAAGTCGAGCGCATCGCCGGCGAACTGCCAACCGGCATCGGCTACTCCTGGACCGGCATGTCCTACGAGGAAAAACTCTCCGGCTCGCAGATGCCGGCGCTGTTCGCCCTCTCGGTACTGTTCGTGTTCCTGTGCCTGGCGGCGCTGTACGAAAGCTGGTCGATCCCGATCGCGGTCGTGCTCGTGGTACCGCTGGGCATCATCGGTGCCCTGCTCGCCACCAGCCTGCGTGGGTTGTCCAACGACGTGTACTTCCTGGTCGGCCTGCTGACCACGATCGGCCTGGCGGCGAAGAACGCCATCCTGATCGTCGAGTTTGCCAAGGAACTGCACGAGCAAGGCCGCAGCCTGTACGACGCGGCGATCGAGGCGTGCCGCATGCGTCTGCGCCCGATCATCATGACCTCGCTGGCGTTCATCCTCGGCGTGGTACCGTTGACCATCGCCAGCGGCGCCGGCGCCGGCAGCCAGCACGCCATTGGTACCGGCGTGATCGGCGGCATGATCAGTGCGACCGTGCTGGCCATCTTCTGGGTACCGCTATTCTTCGTCGCAGTGTCGTCGCTGTTCGGCAGCAAAGAGCCGAAAGAACACGCCACCCCTGAAACTCCACGTTATGAGGCTGGGCAATGACCAAGTCTTTGTTGTCCCTGGCGGTAACCGCCTTCATCCTCGGCGGCTGCTCGCTGATCCCCGACTACCAGACGCCCGAGGCGCCGGTGGCCGCGCAGTGGCCGCAAGGCCCTGCGTACTCGCCGACCGAGTCGGCCAACGTTGCCGCGGCCGAGCAAGGCTGGCGCCAGTTCTTCCACGACCCGGCGCTGCAGCAACTGATCCAGACGTCGCTGGAAAACAACCGCGATCTGCGCGTCGCGGCGCTGAACATCGACGCCTACCGCGCCCAGTACCGCATCCAGCGCGCCGACCTGCTGCCGGCGGTATCGGCCAATGGCAGCGGTAGCCGCCAGCGGCTGCCGGCGAACATGTCGCAGACCGGCGAGGCATCCATCAGCAGCCAGTACTCGGCCACCCTGGGTGTCAGCGCTTATGAACTGGACCTGTTCGGCCGTGTGCGCAGCCTGACCCAACAGGCCCTGGAAACCTACCTGTCCAGCGAGCAGGCGCGTCGCTCCACGCAGATCAGCCTGGTGGCCAGCGTGGCCAACGCCTATTACACCTGGCAGGCCGACCAGGCGTTGCTGAAGCTGACCGAAGAAACGCTCAAGACGTACGAAGAGAGCTACAACCTGACCCGCCGCAGCAATGAGGTGGGCGTGGCTTCGGCGCTGGACCTGAGCCAGGCCCGCACCGCCGTCGAAGGTGCGCGGGTCAAGCTGTCGCAGTACCAGCGCCTGGTCGCCCAGGACCTGAACAGCCTCACCGTGCTGGTAGGTACCGGCGTGCCGGCCAACCTGCCCAAGCCGCTGGAGCTCAATGCCGACCAACTGGCCGAAGTGCCGGCGGGCCTGCCGTCCGACATCCTGCAACGTCGTCCGGACATCCAGGAAGCCGAGCACCTGCTCAAGGCCGCCAACGCCAACATCGGCGCCGCCCGCGCCGCGTTCTTCCCGAGCATCAGCCTGACCGCCAACGCCGGTACCCTGAGCCCGGACATGGGCGGGCTGTTCAAGGGTGGTTCGGGCACCTGGCTGTTCCAGCCGCAGATCAACCTGCCGATCTTCAACGCCGGTAGCCTCAAGGCCAGCCTGGACTACTCGAAGATCCAGAAGGACATCAACGTCGCCAAGTACGAAAAGACCATTCAGACCGCCTTCCAGGAAGTCGCCGATGGCCTGGCCGCACGCAAGACGTTCGAGGAGCAGCTGCAGGCGCAACGTGACCTGGTGGCCGCCAACCAGGACTACTACCGCCTGGCCGAGCGCCGCTACCGCATCGGAATCGACAGCAACCTGACCTTCCTCGACGCCCAGCGCAACCTGTTCAGCGCCCAGCAGTCGCTGATCGGCGATCGCCTGTCGCAGCTGGTCAGCGAGGTCAACCTGTACAAGGCCCTCGGTGGCGGCTGGTACGAGCAGACCCAGCAACAAGCCTCGATCCAGACGCCGAAAGGCTGATTGGCCCGGTAACGCATCAAGCCCACCCTTGCGGTGGGCTTTTTGTTGCCCGCGATGACGCTCGATCAACATTACGTTCGATAATCGCCCCATTCCGCGTTCCACGAATTGCCTCGCCCCCACCCTCCCCCGCACCATCGCCCACGCAACGTTGCACTCGTTCTCTCTAAAGACGCCCACACCTGCGGCCCGTACCCGCAGCGCACCGGCTCGCCCAATAAAAACAAGAGATCCACGACAGATGAGCACTTTGCAACCCGCACGCCAGCTGCTCCCGGGCCTGTTGGCCCTGTCCTGCGCCCTGCCCGCCGTCGCCGCCGAAAGCGGTTTCCTGGAAGACGCCAAGGCCAGCCTCAACCTGCGCAACTTCTACATCAACCGCAACTTCGTCGACCCGGCCAACCCCCAGGGCAAGGCCGAGGAATGGACCCAGAGCTTTATCCTCGACGCTCGCTCCGGCTTCACCCAGGGCACCGTCGGCTTCGGTGTCGACGTGCTGGGGCTGTACTCGCTCAAGCTCGACGGTGGCAAGGGCACGGCCGGCACTCACCTGCTGCCGGTGCATGACGATGGCCGCCCGGCCGATGATTTCGGCCGCCTGGGCGTGGCATTCAAGGCGCGCCTGTCGCAGACCGAACTCAAGGTCGGCGAGTGGATGCCGGTGCTGCCGATCCTGCGTTCGGACGATGGCCGCTCGCTGCCGCAGACGTTCCGCGGCGGCCAGCTCACCGCCAAGGAGATCGAAGGCCTGACCCTCTATGCCGGCCAGTTCCGCGGTAACAGCCCGCGCAACGACGCGAGCATGGAAGACATGTTCATGCAGGGGCGCGCCGGCATCACCTCCGACCGCTTCAACTTCGCCGGTGGCGAATACAGCTTCAACGACAAGCGCACGATGGTCGGCCTGTGGGATGCCCGGCTCAAGGACATCTACCGCCAACAGTACCTGAACCTGGTACACAGCCAGCCGCTGGGCGACTGGACCTTGGGCTCCAACCTGGGCTACTTCCTCGGCAAGGAAGAGGGTAGCGCCCGCGCCGGCGACCTCGACAACCGTACGGCCTCGGCCATGCTTTCGGCACGTTACCAGGGCCACACCTTCTATATCGGCCTGCAGAAGGTCAGCGGCGATGACGCCTGGATGCGGGTCAACGGCACCAGCGGCGGCACCCTGGCCAACGACAGCTACAACGCCAGCTTCGATAATGCCAAGGAGCGCTCCTGGCAAGTGCGCCATGACTTCAACTTCGTCACCGTGGGCATCCCTGGGCTGACCCTGATGAACCGCTACATCAAGGGTGACAACGTGCACGCCGGTGGGGTGGACGATGGCAAGGAGTGGGCCAGGGAGACCGAGCTGGCCTATGTGGTACAGGCCGGGACGTTCAAGGACCTTTCGGTGAAATGGCGCAACTCGACCATGCGCAGGGACTTCAGCAGCAATGCGTTCGACGAGAACCGACTGATCGTCAGTTACCCACTCAATCTTCTTTGATGCCATCGCGGGACAAGCCCGCTCCCACATCGTCCGCACAAGAGAGGAGCGGCGTGGGAGTGGGTTTTCCTCAAATAATCAAAAGACATATTCAAATCAAATTAAATTCTTTGACGCTATATGCGAGAACTCGCTAAAACCAAGCTCCGATCCCCGCCCCAGAGCCCGAGCATGGACCTGCGCCAACTGCGCTACTTCATCGCCCTTACCGAATACCGCAGTTTCGTCCGCGCTGCCGAAGCCATGGGCATCACCCAACCCGCCTTCAGCCGCGCCATCCAGAACCTCGAACAGGCCTTCGGCTGCGCCCTGGTCGATCGCGCCAACAAGTCACTGCGCCCAACTCCCGAGGGGCAGGTGGTACTGCAACACGCCCGTCGCCTGGTGCAAGGCGCGGCGCAGTTGAACAACGAAGTGCTGCAGATGACCAAGCTCGATGCCGGCGAACTGCATTTCGGCAGCGGCCCGGCACTGGCCGTGCGCCTGGTGCCCCAGGCCCTGCAACAGTTCATCGAGCGCCATCCGGGCATCCGCACCGCGCTGCTGGTGGACAACGCCGAACGCCTGGGCCAGGCGCTGCGGCGCGAGCAGATCGAGTTCTTCGTCGATGACGTGCGCACCTTCGAGGCCGACCCGAACTTCCACACCGAACCGCTGACCCCGCGCCCCGGCCTGTTCTTCTGCCGCCCCGGGCACCCATTGCTGGCCAAGGAAAGCTTGTCGACCAACGACTTGTTCGCCTATCCCCTGGCCAGTGCATTGCTGGCGCCGGGCGTGCGCAAGCGCCTGGCCAACCTCAGCGGACGCAGCGACTTCACCCCGCACCTGCAGACCGAGCACCTGGCGGTGCTGCGCAGTGTGGTGCTGGCCAGCGACGCCATCGGCACGGCCAGTGAGGAGGCGGTGGCCGAGGACCTGGCCGCCGGCGATCTGGTGCGCCTGCACTGGCGCAACCTGCCGCCAGGCCTGGAGGTGCTCAGCGTCCGCTGCGGGGTGATCAGCCGCAGCGGCTATCGCCTGTCACCGGCGGCACGGGCGATGATCGACACCCTGGTCAGCCTGGATGCTGCCCCATCGCCCGCAGACGCCGGGCATCGACAATCTCCACCTCGCCATAGCCCAGGCGTACCACGCCGGACTGCTCGAAGCTCTTGAGGATCTGGTTGATGGTCTGGCGCGACAGCGACAGCATCAGCGCCAGCTGTTCCTGGGACACCTGCAGCCGCCACTGGGCGACATCGCGCTCGCCGTAGCCTTCGGCCATCTGCAGCAGGCGCTGTGCCACCCGCGGCGCGGCGGACAGCAGGCTCTGCTGCTCCAGGGCAACGAACACCCAGCGCAACTTGTGGCTCATCAGCAAGGCCAGCTCACGCCAATGCACAGGCTCGCGCGCCAGCCACTCGAGTAGCGGCGCCTGGGGGATCCACAGCAGGCGCGTCGGTCCTTCGGCATAGGCGTCATGGGTACGCGGCTGGCCGTCGAAGAGGCTGATCTCGCCGAACCAGTGGGGCGATTCAACCAACGTCAACAACGCCTCCTTGCCCTCGCTGCTGACCGCGCCGACCCGCATCGCCCCCTCGAGCACCGCATACAGGCCACAGGGCGCATCGCCGCGCTGGAACAGGCACTGCCCCGGCGCCAGCTCGCGCGCACGCCCCTGAGCCAGAAGGCTATCCTGAACGGTAGCGGGCAATTGCCGGAACCACTGGCCATGCAGCAGCTGGGTACGCGGATCGTGCATGGCGCCTCGCAAAACGAACTCTGTCGGCCAGGCGACAGACGACGGTGACTGAACGGGGGCAAGCTGCGCTCACCCCTGATGGAGGAACAACAATGAAAAACCTCGTCGAGCACCTGAGTCAATACGCGACCTACCACCGCGACCCGCGCAATATCGCCACCCACTTCATCGGCATTCCGCTGATCGTGCTGGCCGTGGCCATCCTGCTGTCGCGCCCCGGCTGGGAACTGGCCGGCGTCTGGCTGTCGCCGGCGCTGTTGCTGGCGGGCTGGTCGGTGTGGTTCTACCTGCGCCTGGACCTGCGCTTCGGGCTGGTGATGGGCCTGCTGCTAGGGCTGTGCCTGTGGGCCGGCCAGGCGCTGGCCGTACAGAGCACCGGGCTGTGGCTGAGCGCCGGGCTGGGGGCATTCGTGGTGGGCTGGATCATCCAGTTCGTCGGCCACTGGTACGAAGGGCGCAAGCCAGCGTTCGTCGATGACCTGAGCGGGCTGATCATCGGGCCGCTGTTCGTGGTGGCGGAGCTGGCGTTCATGGCCGGGCTGTGCCCTGAGCTGAAAAAGGCCGTGGAGGCCAATGCCGGGCCGGTGGCCATCCGCCACAAGAAAGCCGCGATCTGACCACAAGAGTCAGGGGCCGCCGCACCCCCCAACGCGACACAGCCACTCCCGCAGGCTTGTGCAAACCCTGTGGGAGCGGCCTTGTGTCGCGATGGGCTGCACAGCAGCCCCGGCAATTTCTCAAGTCACCTGGGTGCGCGACTCCACCCCCAGCTCATCCCACACCGACTCGGCCAGGTGGAACGTGGCGTTGGCCGCCGGGATCCCGCAGTAGATCGCGCTCTGCATGATTACCTCCTTGATCTCCTCTCGCGTCACGCCATTATTGGCGGCAGCGCGAAGGTGCAGCTTGAGCTCTTCGTTGCGGTTCATGCCGATCAGCATGGCGATGGTGATCAGGCTGCGGGTATGTCGCGACAACCCCGGGCGCGTCCAGATATCGCCCCAGGCATGCCGGGTGATCATCTCCTGGAACTCGCCGTTGAAGTCATTGAGCTTCTCCAGACTGCGGTCGACATGAGCATCGCCCAGTACCGCGCGGCGCACTTGCATGCCCGCCTCGTAGCGTTGTTTCTCGTCCACGGTGTACTCCTCAGCGGCTCGACAGGAAGTCGAGCACACGGGCGCCGAACGGCGCGCCGATTTCGACATTGGACAGGTGCGCCGCCGCAAACTCGGCGTACTCGGCGCCATGGATGCCGGCCTGCATGAAGCGACCATGCTCGGGGGTGGTCACTGCATCTGCAGTGCCGGCGACGATCAGGGTCGGCACCTGGATGTGGGTGAGCTGGTCACGGAAATCGGCATCGCGCACCGCGGCGCAATTGGCCGCGTAGCCCTCCGGTGAAGTCTGCGCCAGCATCTGGCAGATACGCAGGGTGCGTTCCGGCTCGGCGGCGGCGAACGCCGGGGTGAACCAGCGGGCGATGGACGCATCACGCAGTTCGGCCATGGCCTGCCGGCCCCCCGCGAGCACGGTGTCGATGCGAGTGTTCCACACCTCGTCGTTGGCGATCTTCGCCGCGGTGTTGCACAGGGTCAGGCTGAGCAAGCGGTTACCCGCATTGATACCCAGCCACTGACCGATCAGTCCGCCCATGGACAGGCCTATGAAGTGGGCCTTCTCGATATCCAGGGCATCGAGCAGGGTCAGCACGTCGCCGCCCAACTGCTCGATGCTGTAGGGCCCCTCGCTGACCAGCGAACCGCCATGCCCCCGGGTATCGTAGCGCAGCACACGGAAATGTTCGGCCCATGCCGGGATCTGCGCATCCCACATGTGCAGGTCGGTGCCCAGCGAATTGGACAGGACCAACACCGGCGCATCGGCCGGGCCGTCGAGTTGGTAATGCATTTCGCCATCGGCCAGTTGCAGGTGCGCCACAGCAGTCTCCTTTCAGGCAGTGAATCGTTGATGTTCGGCCACGGCGCGCGCCACCCAGACGCGGGCCTGGCCAAGGTAATGGGCCGGGTCGAGCAGGCGGTCGAGTTCGTCGGCGGACAGTTCGGCGCTAACCTGTGGCTCGTCGCCCAGCACGGCACGCAAATGGCGCTCCTCGGCCACGGCGCGCTGGCAGCATTGCTCCAGTAGGTGATGGGCACGCTCGCGCCCCAGGCGCTGGGCGAGCACGATACTGACGGCCTCGGCAAGCACCAGGCCCTGGGTCAGATCCAGGTTGCGGCGCATGCGGGCGGCGTCCACCTCCATGCCCTCGGCGATCAGCTGCGCCTGGCGCAGGGCGCCGGAGACCAGGCAACAGATTTCCGGCAGGGTTTCCCATTCGGCGTGCCACAGGCCGAGGCTACGCTCATGCTCCTGGGGCATCGCGGCAAACAATGTCGAGACCAATCCCGGTACCCGGGTGGCAGCACCGATCAGCACCGCCGCGCCCACCGGGTTACGCTTGTGCGGCATGGTCGAGGACCCGCCCTTGCCCGGCGCGGCGGGCTCGAACAGCTCGCCCGCCTCGGTCTGCATCAGCAGGCTGACATCCCGGCCGAACTTCCCCAGGCTGCCGGCGACCAGGCCCAATACCGAGGCAAACTCCACCAGGCGGTCCCGCTGGGTGTGCCACGGCTGTTCGGGCAAGGACAGTTTCAACTGCGCGGCCAGGGCTTCTGCCACCGGCAAGGCCTTGCTGCCCAGCGCCGCCAGGCTGCCCGAAGCGCCGCCAAACTGCAGTACCAGCAGGCGCGGGCGCAGCTCCTTGAGGCGCTGGCGATGACGGGTCAGGGCGCCGAGCACACCGGCCAGTTTCATCCCCAGCGTCACCGGCGTGGCATGCTGCAGCCAGGTACGCCCCACCAGCGGCGTGTCGGCATGTTGCAGGGCCTGACGAGCCAAGGTGTCGGCCAATTTGCCAAGGTCACGGTCGATCAGCGTCAGGGCGTCACGCAGTTGCAGCACCAGGCCGCTGTCCATCGCATCCTGGCTGGTCGCGCCCAAGTGCACGTAGCGCTCGGCCTCGGGCACGCCGCTGGCGACCACCTTGCCCAAGGCCTTGACCAACGGAATCGCCGAGTTGCCAGCGGTGGCGATGGCATCGGCCAAGGCACGCACGTCATAACGCTCGGCCTTGCAGGCCGTCTCGATGGCGGTCACCGCCGTGTGCGGCACTAGACCGGCACCGGCCTCGGCGCGGGCCAAGGCGGCCTCGAAATCGAGCATGCCCTGCAACCGGCCGCGGTCAGAGAAGATCTCGCGCATCGCCGGCGCGGTGAAGTAGGCGTCGAACAGTTGGTTGCTCATGCAACGTCCTTAATGATCGTGATGCAGATACGCCGCCTGCTTGGGCAGGCGCAGGCTGAACAGGAAGGCCACCGCCATCATCGCGGTCACGTACCAGTAGAAGGTGTTCTCCATGCCTAAGGTTTTCAAGCCCAGCGCCACGTATTCGGCCGAGCCGCCAAACACCGCGTTGGCCACCGCGTAGGCCAGCCCCACCCCCAGCGCACGGACCTGCGGCGGGAACATCTCGGCCTTCACCAGGCCGCTGATGGAGGTGTAGAAACTGACGATGCACAGCGCCAGGGTCACCAGCACGAAGGCCATGAACGGACTGCTCACGGTCTTCAGCGCCATCAGCAGCGGCACGGTGAAAATCGTCCCCAGGGCGCCGAACAGGAGCATCGAGTTGCGTCGACCGATACGGTCGGAGAGCATGCCGAACACCGGCTGCAGGATCATGAACAGGAACAGCGCGCCGGTCATGACGAAACTGGCGCTCTTGGCGTTCATGCCGGCGGTGTTGACCAGATACTTCTGCATGTAGGTGGTGAAGGTGTAGAAGATCAGCGAGCCACCGGCGGTGTAGCCCAATACCGTGACAAAGGCGGCGGCATGGTTGCGGAAAAGCCCGCGAATGGTACCGGCCTCCTTGTCCTGGCGGGTCTCGGCACTGCTGGTCTCCTTCAGCGAGCGGCGCAGCATCAGCGAGATCAGCGCGGCGATGGCGCCGACCACGAACGGGATGCGCCAGCCATAAGCACGCAGCTCATCCTCGGTGAGCAGCTGTTGCAGGATCACCACCACCAGCACCGCCAGCAACTGGCCGCCGATCAGGGTGACGTACTGGAACGAAGCGAAGAAGCCGCGCTGACCGCGCAAGGCCACTTCGCTCATGTAGGTGGCGGTGGTGCCGTACTCGCCGCCCACCGACAGGCCCTGGATTAGCCGCGCCAGGAGCAGCAGCGCCGGCGCCCAGGCGCCAATGCTGGCGTAGGTGGGCAGGCAGGCGATGATCAGCGAGCCGCCGCACATCATCAGCACCGAGATCATCAGCGAATTCTTGCGCCCGTGGCGGTCGGCCAGGCGGCCGAAGATCCAGCCACCGATGGGGCGCATCAGAAAGCCCGCGGCGAACACGCCTGCCGTGTTGAGCAACTGCACGGTGGGGTCATCGGAGGGAAAGAAGGCCGGTGCAAAGTAGATCGCGCAGAAGGCGTAGACATAGAAGTCGAACCATTCCACCAGGTTGCCCGAGGAGGCGCCGACGATGGCGAAGATCCGCTTGCTGCGTTCTTCGCCGGTGTAATAGCTGGAAGTCATGGTGTTTTTACTCCTGGGAGGTCACTGCAAAGTCTAGACATACCCAGTAACAATCTCGTTCCACTGTCGGCCCAATCGCGGGGCAAGTCCGCTCCCACGATTGCCCGCGCAATTGCCAGGAAACAGCGTGGGAGCGGGCTTGCCCCGCGATTGGGCCGGTGCCGGTCAAACCCGCTCGATGGCCAACGCCAAGCCCTGACCGACGCCTACGCACATGGTCGCCAACCCCTTGCGCCCACCGTTCCTCTCCAGCTGATGCAACGCCGTCAGCACCAACCGCGCCCCGCTCATCCCCAGCGGATGCCCCAGGGCAATCGCACCGCCGTTAGGGTTGACCTGCGGCGCATCATCCGCCACGCCCAGCTCGCGCAGCACCGCAAGCCCCTGGCTGGCAAACGCCTCGTTGAGCTCGATGACATCGAAATCCGCCACCGCCACACCCAGCCGTTCGGTCAGTTTGCGCACCGCCGGCACCGGGCCGATCCCCATCACCCGTGGCGCCACGCCGGCACTGGCCATGCCCAGCACCCGGGCCCGTGGGGTCAGGCCATGTTTCTTCACCGCATCGGCCGAGGCCAGGATCAGTGCGGCGGCGCCATCGTTGACGCCCGATGCATTACCTGCGGTAACCGTCTTGTCCGGGCCATTGACCGGCTTGAGCCTGTTCAGCGCCTCCAGCGTGGTGTCCGGGCGCAGGTGCTCATCCTGCTCGACCACGGTCTCGCCTTTTTTATGGGCGATACGCACCGGCACGATCTCTTCGGCGAAGTAACCAGCAGCCTGCGCGGCGGCAGCCTTTTGCTGGCTGCGCAGGGCGAAGGCGTCCTGGTCGGCGCGCGACACCTGGTAATCGTCAGCGACGTTGTCGGCGGTCTCGGGCATGGCGTCCACGCCATGTTGCGCCTTCATTAACGGATTGACGAAGCGCCAGCCGATGGTGGTGTCCTCGAGCTTCATGTTGCGCGAGTAGCCGCTTTCGGCTTTTCCCATCACGAACGGCGCACGGGACATCGACTCGACGCCACCGGCGATGGCCAACTCCATCTCGCCACTGGCGATGGCGCGAAACGCGCTGCCGATGGCGTCCATGCCCGAGGCGCACAGACGATTGAGGGTCACGCCAGGAATGCTCTGCGGCAGGCCGGCCAGCAGCAGCGCCATGCGCGCCACGTTACGGTTGTCCTCGCCGGCCTGGTTGGCGCAACCGAGGAACACTTCGTCGAGCAGCTCCCACTGCACCTGCGGATTGCGCTCGACCAGCGCCTTGAGCGGCACCGCCGCCAGGTCGTCGGCGCGCACGCCGGCCAGAGCGCCACCGAAGCGGCCGATTGGGGTGCGGATGGCGTCGCAAATAAAGACGTCACGCATCAGGCTTCTCCTGCCGTCTGGCCATGGGCGGCGGCGGTGCGCGCTTCGAGGTCGCGCAGGGCGGACAGCTCGACATCGCTGGGTGCCGCGGTCTGCAGCACGTCGTCGGCGAAGCGGATCGCCCAGCCAGTGGCGGCAACGATCTGCTCGCGGGTTACGCCCGGGTGGATCGACGTGACCACGAATTCATGGGTGCCCGCTTCCGGCTCCATGATGCACAGGTCGGTGATGATGCCGACCGGCCCCTCGCCGGGCAGGCCCAGGTGCTTGCGCGAGTCACCACCTTCACCGTGGCCGACCGAGGTGATGAAATCGAGCTTGTCGACGAAGGCGCGTGGCGACTGCTTGAGGATGATCAGCACCTGCTTGGCGGAACCGGCGATCTCCGGCGCACCACCGGCACCTGGCAGGCGAGTCTTCGGCGCGTGGTAGTCGCCGACCACCGTGGTGTTGATATTGCCGAAGCGGTCGACCTGGGCCGCGCCGAGGAAACCGACGTCGATGCGCCCGCCCTGCAGCCAGTAGCGGAAGATCTCGCCGGTCGGCACCACGGTGTCGGCAGTCTCGGCCAGCTCGCCGTCACCGATGGACAGCGGCAACACACTCGGCTTGGCACCGATCGGGCCGGACTCGTAGATCAGCACGACATCGGGCGACGAGGTCAGGCGCGCCAGATTGGCGGCCTTCGACGGCAAGCCGATGCCGACGAAGCACACGGCACCGTTACGCAGGCGGCGGGCCGCCGCGACGGTCATCATTTCGGAAGTGGAGTAGCTCATTGCGCGGCCTCCGCGGTGCTGGCCAGCTTGGCCTGGAATTCGGTGAAGTCCCGGGTGCCACGGATGAAGGTGTCGATCCAGGCGGTGAACGACTCGCGGTTGCGGGCGATCGGGTCCCAGGCCTGGTAGAAGCGGTTGTCGCGCTCGTAGTAGCCGTGGGCGTAGGACGGGTGGGCGCCGCCGGGCACCAGGCACACCGCGCTCAGCGCCCAGGTCGGCAGCACGCAGGCATTCATCGGCGCATTCAAGTCATCGACGATCTCCTCGACGGTGACGATGCAGCGCTTGGCCGCCAGGGCCGCTTCCTTCTGCACGCCGAGGATGCCCCACAACAGCACGTTGCCCTTGCGGTCGGCCTTCTGCGCGTGGATCACGGTGACGTCCGGACGCACCGACGGCACAGCGGCGAGCACCTCGCCGGTGAACGGGCAGGTGACGCTCTTGATCAGCGGGTTGACCTTCGGCAGGTCGGAGCCGGCGTAGGCACGCAGCACCGCGAACGGCAGGCCGGAGGCGCCGGCGACATAGGCGTTGGCCAGGTCGGCGTGGCTGTGCTCTTCGATCTCGATGGCGTGCGGCCACTGCTTCTCCACCGCGTCGCGCAGGCGATGCAGCGAACCGACGCCGGGATTGCCACCCCAGGAGAAGATCAGCTTGCGCGCGCAGCCGGCACCGATCAGCTGGTCGTAGATCAGGTCCGGGGTCATGCGCACCAGGGTCAGGTCGCGCTTGCCCTGACGGATGATCTCGTGACCGGCCGCCGTCGGGATCAGGTGGGTGAAGCCTTCGAGGGCGACGCTGTCGCCGTCCTGGATGAACTGCTTCACAGCCTCGTGAAGCGAGAGGATTGCTGCCATTGGAGACTCCTGGTCAGGTCGAGTCGAGTCAGTGAGCAGCGGGCCATTGCGTCGCTGCGATGGGCCCAGATTACGGAGGCTATCGGGGTGGTTACAATCCGATAATCGCACTTTAGTGCGATTATCGAACAGATTGTTATCTTGCTATTTATGCGCGCCCCTGTCGTCTCAGGTCGCGTCGGCGTGGCTTACCAGCCCCTTGACCACCACCGCCAGGGTGGCCAGCGCCGCCGGCACCAACAGCGCAGTCAGTACCTGCTCGAAGGTCCACCCCAGCCCAAGCAGCGTCGCCCCGCTCCACGCACCGAGAATCGCGCCGAAGCGACCGATCCCGAGCATCCACGACACCCCAGTGGCACGCCCCTGGGTCGGGTAGAACCGCGCTGCAAGCGAAGGCATGGCCGACTGCGCGCCGTTCACGCACATGCCGGCGACCAGCACCAGCGTGGCCAGCAAGGTAATGTTGCCCAGGCTCTGCCCCACGGCATAGGCGAACACACCCGCCAGCAGGTAGAAGATGCCGATCACCTTGTGCGGGTTGAAGCGGTCCATCGCCCAACCCACGGCCACCGCACTGAGCACGCCGCCGAACTGGAACAATGCGCCGATGAAGGCAGCCTGCTCCATGCTCGCGCCGCTGTCACGCATCAGGGTCGGCAGCCAGCTGGTCAGCAGGTAGACGATCACCAACCCCATGAAGTAGGTCAGCCACAGCAGCACGGTGCCCAGGCCATAGGTGCCCGAGAAGATCACCGCGAACACGTTGCGCGTCGCCACCACCTTGTGCTCAGGCACACTGAAGCTCGCAGCCTGTGCCACCAGGGCCGGGGCAATCGGCGCCAGGGTCCGGCGCACCTTCTCGGTGCCACGATTGCGCACCACCAGGAACCGCGCCGACTCCGGCAACCAGACCAACAACACCAGCGCCAGCAGCAACGGCAGCACCCCGCCGATCACCAGCAGGCTATGCCAGCCGTAGGCCGGGATCAGCTTGGCCGAGATGAAACCACCCCCGGCCATGCCCAGGTTGAAGCCACAGAACATGCTGGTCACCAGCAGCGACTTGAGCCGTTCCGGGGTGTACTCGGAAAGCAAGGTAGTGGCATTGGGCATGCCCGCCCCCAGGCCCAGGCCGGTCAGAAAGCGCAGCACCAGCAACTGGTCGACATTGCTGGCGTAGGCCGAGGCCAGGCTGAAACCGCCGAACACCAGCACCGCCCCCACCAGCACGCCCTTGCGCCCGAAGCGGTCGGCCAACGGCCCGGACCCAAGGGCACCGAACACCATGCCGATCAGCGCGGCGCTCATCACCGGGCCGAGGCTGGCGCGGTCGATGCCCCATTCCTGGGATAGCGCCGGGGCGATGAAGCCCATGGCGGCGGTGTCCAGGCCGTCGAGGAAGACGATCAGGAAGCACAGGATCACCACCCGCCATTGATAGCGAGACAGCGGTTGGTCGTTGATGAGAGACTGGACATCGAGGCAGTTGCCGACAGCGGATTGTGGCTTGTTCATTGTTGTTATCCGGGAGTTGGGCACAGGCAGGCTACCGCGCATCGCTGATACGCAGGAGCAGGAAACGTTGGATACGACGGCCTGGGATCAGCCGGGCAGCAGCACTGCGCGCGGGTGTGGCCGCGACAGCAAAGGGACGGTCTTCATGGGGGATGCCCTCGGGCCTGTTGTTATTGTCCGGTCGGCGAAGCCGACTCGTGCGACAGACATTAATCAGCAGGCGTGGGTGGCGCAATTCGTCGGGAACGACACTGTGCGTTTATCGAACAGGAAACGGCAGCGCCGGTTCGACAGCTCAGCCCACATGGTATGAAAGCCCGTCTGCCGCCGATGGGGCGCAATGCGCCCTGACGTTGTTCAGCCAAACAACTGGTGACACAGGTCCCGGCTGGCCGCCAGCAGGATCGGCAGGAAACGTTGCTCCAGTTCGCCACGGCTGACCCGACCGACATGGGTGCTCACGTTCAACGCCGCCAGCACCTGCCCGGAGGCGTCATAGATCGGCACGGCAATCGAACGCAACCCCTGCTCCAGTTCCTGGTCGACCACGCACCAACCCTGCTCGCGCACCTGCTGGATGCAGGCGAACAACGATTCAGGGTCGTGCAGTGTACGGCTGGTCCGCGCCTTGAGGTCCGCCCTATCCAGATATTCGTGCAGGCTGGCATCGTCGAGCGCCGCCAAGAGGATGCGCCCCATCGAGGTGCAATAGGCCGGCAACCGCCCACCGACGGACAGGTCGACCGAGATCAACCGTTCGACCGTGGCCGAGCGCGCTATATAAAGAATGTCGTCGCCTTCCAGCGTGGCCATGTTGGCCGCTTCGTGTAGCTGGTCGCTGATCCGGTCGAGGTAGGGCTGTGCCGATACCGCCAACGGCGTCGACGACAGGTAGGCATGGCCAAGGGTCAACACCTTGGGCAACAGCGAATAAGTACGCCCGTCAGTGGTCGCGTAACCCAGCTTCATCAAAGTATGCAGACAACGCCGGACCGCCGCCCGGGGTATTTCCGTGCGGTGGCTGATCTGCGCGATGGTCAGGTGTCGCTTGCGCTCCTGGAACGCCTGGATCACCGCCAGCCCACGGGCCAGGGAAGTCATAAAGTCCGGGTCGCCGGTGAAGGCCTGAATGCGCTTGGCCGCGGACGCCACGATCGGCGGTGCCAGGGCGGGGCTGGTACTGCGCGTGGGCTCGTTTGCTGGCGGCGCGCTGGTTTCTTCGCTCATGGACATGCCTCAAAAAATCGCTACCTCGTGCGATTATCGAACGAACGGCCGATAATCGCAATTGACCGCTGACACGTTTGCTTATACCTTTCCCCTGCCACATGTGGCTTCTTTGGAGAGACTGGTCAGGTACCCACCGTAGAAGTCCCAGGCAGCGGCCTCGCCTCCTAGCGAGGCCGTTTTCATTTCTGACAGCGAACGGTCAAAGTGGCCCCCTGACAAGTGGAACTTTCAGCACGCCAATCAGGCCAAAACTTTGGCTGGCCAGAATAACTTCCGGTCTATTGTCAATGACGCGTAAAGAACGATAGCCTTCGAATTGACGATTGCTATAATCGGCACTGTTGATTGCCAGTGCTGTATAACGGATCCAATCGATAAACTTTCGTTGCCTTCCTGACGCCAGCCCGCTGCTTGAGCAGTGGCGTGTCGTGTGGTGCACGGCAGGTCGCCCTCCCACGCCCAGTCATTCCAAGTGCAACGATGTGTACGCGCTGCCTGTATGTCCACATTCAGCATGTGTATTTAACGGCCAACGCCCAACTTAAACTATTCAGGTATGACTGTGACGAAAGAAGAACTGCGCGCCGAACTCGAGCGCCAGGCTGAACGTTACAAGGATGTTTACGGTGGTGAAGTCACCACCTATGCCGCACAACCCGACCCGGAACGCAAACCCTGGCGTAAACGTGCCAGCATTCTCGACCAGGCCTTCGCCCAGGAGATCGAGAAGATCGAAAAGGAACTGCGCAGCGACGGCGATTGAAGCTGAGCGATGCTATAGCGCCATCACCCTATGGCGATTGCAGCGAGGCATCCTGGACAAAATTGCTCGATATGAAATGGAATCACACAAATTTCATACAAGCGTTTTAATTGCGGACAACTTGCCTAAATCGTCTCAAATCGCTGATTTTTCTGAAATTTATCGATTTTTTACGGCATTTTTTCGCAACAGCCCACTCGCACGACGCGTGGATGGGGTCGACATTCCCCTGCCATCGGTCAGTGGCGGGTGCATCGATTGCAATGGTTTTCTGGCATAATCCGCCCCCCCTAAGACCGCCAGACAACCTTCATGATCGATTTATTCAGCGGACTGGATGCCTGGGTTATCGTGAGCCTGACGCTCGCTCTGACCTTCGTGCTCGCATTCGAGTTCATCAATGGCTTTCATGACACCGCCAACGCGGTAGCCACTGTCATCTATACCAAGGCCATGCCACCGCACCTGGCCGTGTTCTTCTCCGGGGTGTTCAACTTCCTCGGCGTTCTGCTCGGCGGTGTCGGGGTGGCCTACGCCATCGTCCACCTGCTTCCGGTCGAACTGCTGATCAACGTGAACACCGGCCACGGCCTGGCCATGGTCTTCTCGCTGCTGGCTGCCGCCATCACCTGGAACCTGGGCACCTGGTACTTCGGTATCCCGGCCTCCAGTTCGCACACCCTGATCGGCTCGATCCTCGGTGTCGGCCTGGCCAACGCCCTGCTCAGCGACATTCCACTGGGCGACGGCGTCAACTGGCAGAAGGCGATCGACATCGGCATGTCCCTGGTGCTTTCGCCCATGGCCGGCTTCGCTGTCGCCGCCCTGCTGCTGATCGGCCTGAAATGGTGGCGTCCGCTGTCGAAGATGCACAAGACCCCGGACCAGCGCCGCAAGCTCGACGACAAGAAGCACCCGCCGTTCTGGAACCGCCTGGTGCTGGTGATCTCGGCCATGGGCGTGAGCTTCGTGCACGGCTCCAACGATGGCCAGAAAGGCATCGGCCTGATCATGCTGGTACTGATCGGCATCGTCCCCGCCAAGTTCGTCCTCGACCTGAACAGCACCACCTACCAGATCGAGCGTACCCGTGACGCCACCCTGCACCTGAGCCAGTTCTACCAGCGCAACGCCGCCACCCTGGGCGAGTTCCTGGCGCTGGGCAAGGCGCAAGCGAGCGACCTGCCGGAGCAGTTCAGCTGCAATCCACAGCAGACCGAGCCAACCATCGCCGCGCTGCAATCGTCGCTGGCCGGCGTGACCGACTACCGCGCCCTGAGCGCCGAGAAGCGCGTCGAAGTACGTCGCTACCTGCTGTGCCTGGACGACACGGCGAAGAAGGTCGGCAAGCTGCCGGGCCTGCAGGCCCGTGAAAAGGCCGACCTGGAGAAACTGCGCAAGGACCTGACCGCCACCACCGAGTACGCACCGTTCTGGGTGATCGTCGCCGTCGCTCTGGCCCTGGGCCTGGGCACCATGGTCGGCTGGAAACGCGTGGTACTGACTGTCGGCGAGAAGATCGGCAAGCAGGGCATGACCTATGCCCAGGGCATGTCGGCCCAGATCACCGCGGCCTGCGCCATCGGCATGGCCAACGTGTTCAGCCTGCCGGTGTCCACCACCCACGTGCTGTCGTCGGGTGTCGCCGGTACCATGGTCGCCAACAAGAGCGGCCTGCAGGGCGGCACCGTCAAGACCATCCTGCTGGCCTGGGTGCTCACCCTGCCGGCAACGATGGGCCTGGCGGCTGGCCTGTTCTGGCTGGCCACCAAGGCGATTGGCTGAGTGCTGATGCAGTACTGAAAAAGGCGCCTTTGCAGGGCGCCTTTTTCATATCCGTCATTCGAGGCCTATCGCGGGGTAACGGGTTTAACGTTTCTTCCCGCCCAGCAACGATCCCATCAAACCACGCACCAACTGCCGCCCCAACTGATTGGCCGCCTGGCGCACCGCTGACTTGATGGCCTGCCCCGCCGCGCTCTGCAGAAACTCGCCGGCCTTGTCGGCGAAGCTGTCCTCGTCGGCCTTGGCCTGGGGCGCGGGCTCCACCGGCTCGCCCTTGCGCTGGGTCAGCATTTCATAGGCCGACTCACGGTCCACCGGCTTGTCATAGCGCCCTGCCAGCGGCGATGCCGCGATCAGTGCCTGCCGCTCTGCTGCGCTCAATGGCCCGATCCGCGACTGCGGTGGCGCGACCAGCACCCGCTGGACCATGGCCGGCGTACCCTTCTCCTCCAACGTCCCGACCAGCGCCTCACCAATGCCCAGCTCGGTCAACACCGCCAGGCTGTCGAACGCCGGATTGGGACGGAAACCATCGGCCACCGCGCGCAGCGACTTCTGCTCCTTGGCGGTGAATGCCCGCAGGCCATGCTGGATGCGCAATCCCAACTGAGCCAGTACCGCATCCGGCAGGTCGCCCGGTGACTGGGTGACGAAATACACCCCCACGCCCTTGGAGCGGATCAACCGCACCACCTGCTCCAGGCGGTCCTGCAACGCCTTGGGGGTGCCGTTGAACAGCAGGTGCGCTTCGTCGAAGAACAGTGCCAGCACCGGCTTGTCGGCATCGCCACGCTCCGGCAACTGCTCGAACAGCTCGGCCAGCAGCCACAACAGGAAGGTCGCGTAGACCTTGGGCGCGTCATGCACCAGGCGGCTGGCATCGAGCAGGTGAATACGCCCGCGACCATCGCCTTCGGGGCGCAGCAGGTCCTGCAGTTGCAGCGCCGGCTCGCCGAACAGCGCCTCGGCGCCCTGCTGTTCCAGGGTCGCCAGCCGGCGCAGCAAGGCCTGCGTGGAAGCGCCGGTCATCAAGGCGCTGTCCTCGCCCAGCAGCTGCGGGTTGTCCTTCAGGTGCGCGAGCAGGGCCTTGAGGTCTTTCAGGTCGAGCAGCAGCAGGCCTTCGCGATCGGCCACCTTGAACGCCGCATACAAGGCGGCCTGCTGGCTGTCGGTGAGCTCCAGCAGGTTGCCCAGCAACAACGGTCCCATTTCGCTCAAGGTAGTGCGCAATGGATGCCCCGATTGCCCCGCGATATCCCAAAGACTTACCGGATAAGCCTGGGGCGTGTGGTTCAGCCAGGGCATGCCGGCGATCCGCTCGGCCACCTTGCCCTGGGGCGCCCCCGCCGCGCCCAGGCCGCACAGGTCGCCCTTCACATCTGCGGCGAATACCGCGACCCCGGCATCGCTGAACAGTTCGGCCAGATGTTGCAGGGTGACCGTCTTGCCGGTGCCGGTGGCCCCGGCCACCAGGCCGTGCCGGTTGGCCAGGCGCATGGACTGGGACACCGGCTGACCATCGGGACCTGCTCCTACTACCATTCGTAAGAAATCCGACATCTTCTTTCATCCCCTGCTCAAGTTCTGACGCGTGACAGCCGATATTTCAAATTGATTCTTCCAGAAAGACAGTAACAACCCGAAAAGGACCCACGGGAATTGTTGCACTGTTTTCCAGCCGTGCTTTGTGCGAACGACCCGATAAAAAACCTTAGCGGACGCGATCACGTTATGAATAAAAGCCTTCGTTTCAGCCATAAGATTCTTCTGGCGGCATCACTGATCGTGATACTCGCCTTCAGCCTCTTCACCCTTTACAACGACTACCTCCAGCGTAACGCCATTCGCGAAGACCTGGAGAACTACCTGGCTGAGATGGGCGAGTCCACCTCCACCAATATCCGCAACCTGTTCGAAGGGCGCATCAAGCTGGTCGAGAACGTCGCCCAGAATATTGCCCAGTACCCACAGAACACCGGTACCCTGCTGGGCCAGAACGCCCTCACCTCGAGCTTCCAGACCATCTATCTGGGCCAGCCCGACGGCACCTTCACCGTGCGCCCGGACACCAAGATGCCCGACGGCTATGACCCGCGCGTGCGTCCTTGGTACAAGGACGGCCTGAACGCCAATGGCACGATCCTCACCGAACCCTATATCGACATGGCCACCAATGAGCTGGTCATTTCGATCATCAGCACCGCCTCGCGCTCGGTCGGCGTGGTCGGCGGCGACCTGGCCCTCGACGGACTGGTGCAGATCATCAACTCGCTGAACTTCGGCGGCATGGGCTACGCGTTTCTGGTCAACGACCAGGGCAAGATCCTGGTACACCCGGACAAGAACCTGGTGATGAAGTCGCTGTCGGACCTGTTCCCGCAGAACACCCCCAGGCTGTCCAGCAACCTGACCGAAGTGACGCTCAACGGCGAAACCCGCCTGCTCACCTTCACCCCGGTCAAGGGCCTGCCGTCGGCCAACTGGTACATCGGCCTGTCGGTGGACAAGGACAAGGCCTTCTCGATGCTCAGCACCTTCCGCACTTCGGCGGTGATCGCCACCCTGGTGGCGGTGGTGATCATCATCGCCCTGCTCGGCCTGCTGATCCGCGTGCTGATGCAGCCACTGCACACCATGACTCGCGCCATGTCGAACATCGCCGAGGGTGAAGGCGACCTGACCCGCCGCCTGGAAATCCACAACCACGACGAGTTCGGCATCCTCGGTACCGCCTTCAACCGCTTCGTCGAGCGTATCCATAGTTCGATCCGCGAGGTGTCCTCGGCCACCGAGCAAGTCAACGAAGTGGCGCTGCGGGTCATCAGCGCCTCGAATTCGTCGATGAGCAACTCCGACGAGCAGTCCAACCGCACCAACAGCGTCGCCGCCGCCATCAACCAGCTCGGCGCCGCCGCCCAGGAAATCGCCGGCAACGCCGCCCAGGCCTCGCAGCATGCCAGCTCCGCGCGGCTGCTGGCCGAGGAAGGCCAGCAGGTGGTGCAACGCAACATCGATGCGATGAACCGCCTGTCGGACCTGATCGTCACCTCCAGCGAGCATATCGAGACGCTGAACAACAAGACCGTCAACATTGGCCAGATCCTCGAGGTGATCACCAGCATTTCCCAGCAGACCAACCTGCTCGCCCTCAACGCCGCCATCGAGGCTGCCCGCGCCGGCGAGGCAGGACGTGGCTTTGCCGTGGTCGCCGACGAGGTGCGCAACCTGGCACACCGCACCCAGGAGTCGGCGCAACAGGTGCAGACCATGATCGAGGAGCTGCAGGTCGGCGCCCGCGAGTCGGTCGACACCATGGGCCAGAGCCAGCGTCATAGCCAGGACAGCATGGAGATCGCCAACCAGGCCGGTGAACGCCTGGGCAGCGTCACCCAGCGCATCGGCGAGATCGACGGCATGAACCAGTCGGTGGCTACCGCCACCGAAGAGCAGACCGCCGTGGTCGACTCGATCAACATGGATATCAACGAGATCAACATGCTCAACCAGGAAGGCGTCGAGAACCTGCAGGCCACCCTGCGCGCCTGCTCGGACCTCGAGCAACAGGCCGGCCGCCTCAAGCAACTGGTCGGCAGCTTCCGCATCTGACCTGCCGCCCGCTCCCGTCATGGGAGCGGGCTTGCCCCGCGACAGGGCGCCCCGCCAAATCCCGATCGAACAAACTATCCTTCAGACAGGTCAACCCTCAGGCGCGTCATCGCCGGTTCATTACCGCCGGATGACACACTTGAGGACGATCCCGGAGGGATGCTGATCGTGCACATCGCCGACATCACCATGTTCTACGCCCCGGCCAGCGGCGGCGTGCGAACCTATCTTGATGCCAAACACCGCCGCCTCGACGCCATGCCCGGCGTTCGCCACAGCCTGCTGATTCCCGGTGCCAATGCCAGCCATGTCGATGGTGTCTACCACGTACCGGCCCCGCCCCTGCCCTTCGGCAATGGCTACCGCTTCCCGGTGCGCCTGGCGCCCTGGTGCAAGGAGCTGCGCCGCCTGCAGCCCGACCTGATCGAGGTCGGTGACCCCTACCTCACCGCCTGGGCAGCCCTCGAGGCGCGGCGCAAGCTCGATGTGCCGGTGATCGGCTTCTATCATTCCGACCTGCCCTTGCTGGTGAGCAACCGCATGGGCAACTGGTTCACCCCCAATGTCGAGGCCTACGTCAGCAAGCTCTACGGGCATTTCGACCGAGTCCTGGCGCCCAGCCAGGTAATGGCCGACAAGTTGCGCCGGCTGGGCGTTGAGAATGTGCACGTGCAGCGCCTGGGTGTGGACTTGGCGCTGTTCAACCCCGACCGGCACGACCCCGGCCTGCGTGCAGAGATGGGCATCGCCGACGACCGTCGCCTGCTGGTGTTCGCTGGTCGCGGCTCACGGGAAAAGAACCTGCCGGTGCTGCTCGACTGCATGCAAGCGCTCGGCCAGCCCTACCACCTGCTGCTGGTGGGCTCGAACATGCCGGCCAACGTGCCGGGCAATGTCAGCGTGATCGACCACTTCTGCCCGCCCACGCAGATCGCACGACTGCTGGCCAGCGCCGACCTTCTGGTGCATGCCGGTGACCAGGAGACCTTCGGTCTGGTGATACTCGAGGCCATGGCCAGCGCGACGCCCGTGGTGGCCGTGCGTGCCGGCGCCTTTAGCGAGATCGTCGACGGGCACTGCGGCCGGCTGTGTCCACCCAACAATGGCCAAGCCATGGCCGAAGCTGTGCGCGAGGCGTTCGACAGCGGTGTGGACCAGCTGGGCCGTCAGGCGCGCCAGCATGTGGAGCGTCATTACAGTTGGGACACCGTGGTCAACGGTTTGCTCCAGCATTACCAGGCAGTGCTCGGCCACCCACTGACGGTGCGCGCCCATGGCTGAGGGCCAGACCGCCACGCGCAGCCTGATGCTGGTGCTGCACGATGTCGCGCCAGAAACCTGGCCGGACTACCAGCCCTTTGTCCAGGCCATCGACGCACTGGGCGGGGTGCCTATGACCTGGCTGGTGGTGCCGGATTTCCACCATCGCAATCCACTGACGCGTTCTCCTACCTTTTGCCGACTGCTCGAGCGGCGCCTGGCCCAAGGTGACGAGCTGGCCTTGCATGGCTACTACCACGCCGACGATGGCCCGCCACCGCGCGGACCGGGCGAATACTTCATGCGCCGGATCTATACCCACGAAGGCGAGTTCCATGGGCTGGACCAGGCAGATGCCCTGCAGCGCCTGCAGGCGGGGCTGGCACTGTTCGAGAAACAGGGCTGGCCGGTGGCGGGCTTCGTCGCTCCCGCCTGGCTGATGAGCGAAGGCACGCGCCAGGCATTGCGGGCGTTGCCGCTGCGCTATACCAGTTCACCGCGCCATCTCTACCGACTGCCGGATTTCACCGCCTTCGATGCCCCGGGGCTGGTATGGAGCGCACGCAGCGCTTGGCGCCGCGGCCTGTCGAGGGTGGTCAGCGACTGGCAGTGCCGCCGCTGGCGCGAAGCCGACACCCTGCGCCTGGGCCTGCATCCGGTCGACATGCGCCACGCCAGCGCACGCAATTACTGGCTCGACACCCTGCACCGGTTGCTGGCCCAAGGCCGTGAGCCACTGACCAAGTCCGCCTGGCTGGGGCGCCAGGCCGCCCCATGAAGCGCCTGGGCTGGTTGGCCCTGGCACTGCTGCTGGCAATGCTGGTGCCCACCCTGCTCGGCGGCAGCGACCTGCTCCCGCGCCTGCGCGCGTTCGACGCCGGGCTGATGCTGTTGCTGCTGGCCATGATCCTGCTGTGCTGGATCCTCAATGCCGCCCGTCTGCGCCTGCTGCTGGGTGAGCAGAGCACGCAGGTGGGACGCATGCACAGCCTGGGCGTGGTGATGGCCACAGAGTTTGCCATCTGCACCACCCCCGGCGGGAGCGGTGGCCCGTTGACCCTGATGACACTGCTGGCCCGCGCGCGCATCGCGCCATCGCGCAGTGGCGCGGTGTTCGCCATGGACCAATTGAACGACCTGCTGTTCTTCTTCTGTGCGATGCTGGCGATTGCCGCCTATGCCCTGTTCCACCGCCTCGGTCATAGCCAGGCGCAGATGCTGCTGGGCAGCGCCCTGCTGCTGTGCGCCGCACTTGCTGGGATTTTCCTGCTGCTGCGCTATCGACGCGCGGTGATGCGCGGCAACGGTCGGTTGTTGCTTCGCCTGGGCATCGCGCCGGCACGCCGATGGCGCTGGGCGCGCAAGCTGCTGCGCTTTGTCCACGCACTGAGCGAAACCTGGAGCATGCCCAGGCGCACACTGGCGCTGGTGTTCATCCTCACCTGCGCGCACTGGTGCCTGCGCTATAGCGTGCTGTATCTGGCGTTGCGGGGATTGGGGGTGGACCTGGCGTGGATTGCCAGTTTCCTGGTGCAGATGCTCTCGCTCAGTGCCGGGCAGTTCAGCCTGTTGCCAGGCGGTGCCGGTGCGGCGGAGCTGACCTCGGCGACCTTGCTGTCACCGCTGGTGGGCAGTTCGACGGCAGCCGCGGCGATCCTGATCTGGCGCGCGGTTACCTATTACTTCTATCTGCTGGCGGGCGGGCCGGTGTTCCTGTTCCTGCTGGTGCGTCCACGGCAGGCGCAGCGTCACCAGACGGGTTGAGTCGTCCCCAGAGCTCGGCGGCACCGGGAAACTCGGTGCCGTCCTCGCCGCTCAACGCCTCGGGATCGAAGCGGGCCAGGCAGCCTTCCCCCAAGGTCGCTGGCGCCGAGGCGCCGGCCTTGTCACGCGGATCTGCCATGCCTGAGCCCTCGTCTCAGTTGAACACCACGGTCTTGTTGCCATGCACCAGCACGCGGTCTTCCAGGTGGTAGCGCAGGCCACGGGCCAGGACCATCTTTTCCACGTCACGGCCAAAGCGCACCATGTCCTCGATGCTGTCGGCGTGACTGACACGCACCACGTCCTGCTCGATGATCGGGCCGGCGTCCAACTCCTCGGTCACGTAGTGGCAGGTCGCGCCGATCAGCTTCACGCCGCGCAGCGCCGCCTGGTGGTACGGCTTGGCACCCACGAACGAGGGCAGGAAACTGTGGTGGATGTTGATGACCTTTTCGGCGTATTCCTGGCACAGCTGCGGCGGCAGGATCTGCATGTAGCGCGCCAGCACCACGGCATCGGCGCCGTATTCGGCGACCAGGCGCGAGACCTCGGCGAACGCCGGCTGCTTGTCCTTCGGATCGACCGGCACATGGTGGAACGGAATGCCGTGCCACTCGACCATGCTGCGCAGGTCATTGTGGTTGGAGATCACGCAGGGAATCTCGCAGTCCAGCTCGTCGGTGTGCCAGCGGTGCAGCAGGTCGGCCAGGCAGTGCGATTCGCGGCTGGCCATCAGCACCACGCGCTTCTTCTGCGCCGAATCGGTGATCCGCCAGGTCATGGAGAACTCTTCGGCGATTGGGGCGAACGCCTCACGGAAAGCCTCGATACCGAACGGCAGGGACTCGGCGCGGATCTCATGGCGCATGAAGAACCAACCGCTCTGCTCGTCGGAGTGGTGGCTGGCTTCATTGATCCAGCCATTGTAGAGGGCCAGGAAATTACTGACTTTTGCCACGATGCCGACACGGTCGGGGCAGGCAATCACCAGTCGATAGGTGCGCATGAGGGAGACTCCAGAACTTCGCAAAGGCGCATATTCTAGCGACCTGCCGGGAAAAACGCAGTAAGCATCTACGCCTCTGCGCCCTCACGCTCAAGGACACCGTCGCACACGCCTATTCCCTTCATCCCAAGGGGAAATGGCCAGAGGCCCAGACAAATTGTAAATTTTTCTTAACCTAATGACTGCGCAGTCAGTGCCTACTATTAAATGAGTGATCAATATTAAATTGTTTACTTGAGAGTTTCGCCTGTCTATTATTGCCTCACTGTCTCTCTCTGAACATGCATTAAGGAACACACCATGTCCCTGATCAACGAATACCGCGCCACCGAAGAAGCCATCAAAGAACTTCAAGCCCGCCTGGCCAACCTGTCGCAAGACGGCAAGCTGCAAAAAGAGCTGGAGTTCGAAAAGAAACTGCGCGAGCTGATGGCCGAAAACGGCAAGTCGCTGCGTGACGTGATCGCCCTGCTCGATCCCGAAAGCAAACTGAGCAAAGCCCCGCGTGGCGCAGTCAAGACTACCGGCACCAAGCGTGCGCGCAAGGTCAAGCAATACAAGAACCCGCACAACGGCGAGGTTATTGAAACCAAGGGTGGCAATCACAAGACCCTGAAAGAGTGGAAAGCCAAGTGGGGCGGCGACGTCGTCGAAAGCTGGGCTACCCTGCTGGATTGATTCGCCTGATAGGCGCATTGGTTTCAACATTAAAAACGCCGGCACTTGCCGGCGTTTTTTGTTTATCTGCACATTTCAAAGCTGGTACTGCACTTTCAGTTGCCGGACATGAGCTTGCCAAGCCTCCAGCACCTGCCGTCCCGCTTCGCTGGCGTCGGCCCAACTGCCCTGGCATGCTTGCTCGAAGTCCGCCAGGGTATTAGGCGCACCGTAAGTAGGATCAGTAAGCCGCTGCTGACAGAATCCATACCAACGGGCGTGCTCCTGTTCATCAAGGGTGTCGGAAAAGTTTCGCGCGCGATAGCGGAACAGCAGTTCCGGCAGCCGCGGATCATCGAACATCCAGTGCCCATGTGCCAATTGCGCCGGATCCACACGCCGCACTTGTTCACTCAGGCGCTTGTCGCGGTCACCGAGAAAACCGTCATACAACTGTTGCTCCGGATCTTCGCTGGGGGCAAAGCCTTCTTCCTGATAAATGATGTCCAGCTTGTCTCCCCAAATGGCCTGCTGATTGGCCAACTGCTCCGCCTTTACCTGCAATGCCGACAACTCGAGCCCCAGGCGTTGTTGGTCGTCCGGGCGCAGTACCGACAGTGGCGCCACTACCGGACAGCGGTTGATATGCACCAACTTCAGCGGCACCGGTAGTTCGCCCTGGGTCATCTCTTCGTGCCGCGTATACAGCCGCTGGCGCAAGGCCTCTGCACTTTCCTGGAGCAGCGGCGAAGCATCTTGTTGCAAGTCGCAGACAATCAGCGCGTTGCGGTTACGCGGATGCCAGGCCAATGGCAGCACCACGCCGATATAGTTGCGCTGGGCCGAGAAACGCCCGGAGACATGTACCAGGGGCTGTAACAGTCGAACCTGCTCCATGACCTTGTGTTTGCTGCGCAACTGGAACAACCAGTCATACAATCGCGGCTGTTTCTCACGAATCAAGCGAGCCAGGGCAATGGTCGCCCGCACGTCGGAAAGCGCCTCGTGGGCATGGCCATGGTCGATGCCATTGGCCTGGCTCAGCAGTTCCAGGCGCAGACTGGTGCGCCCGTCCTGCTGTGGCCAGACAATCCCCTCGGGGCGCAGCGCATAGGCGGTACGGACCACGTCGATCAGGTCCCAGCGGCTGTTGCCGCCCTGCCATTCCCGGGCGTAGGGGTCGAAGAAGTTGCGATAGAGGCTGTAGCGCGTGACCTCATCATCAAAACGCAAGGTGTTGTAGCCCGCGCCGCAGGTACCGGGGCGAGCCAGCTGATCGTGCACCCGGGTCATGAACTCGGCTTCGCACAGGCCCTGGTCGGCCAGCTGCCGGGGAGTGATGCCGGTCACCAGGCAGGCCGCCGGGTGCGGCAGGATATCGTCTGAGGGGCGGCAGTAGAGGCTGATCGGCGCCTCGATCTCGTTGAGGTCGAGGTCGGTACGCACGCCGGCCACCTGCAGCGGGCGGTCGCTGCGCGGATTGATGCCGGTGGTTTCGTAGTCGTGCCAGAAAATGCTGGAGCTCACGGGGTCTTCCTGTATCGAGGTCGACCAGAGTCTAACGGCACGTGGGAGGGCTGGGCCAGCCTCAGGCGGAGGCGTTCATGGGTCGGAAGCTGAAGAAGTCGCGCAGGGTGCGGACAAACTCATCGTATTCCTGCGGTGCCTGCAGCAGCATGAAACCGGCATCGAAATGCCCCGGCGTCTCATCTTCGCGGCACCACAGGCAACTGGCCGTCAGGTTGATGAACTGCAGGCCACCGCCGGCGAGGGGCACCCGCAGCTGCAACTCGAAGTCGGGCCCCACCAGCACCGGCAACTGGCTGATCAGCATCAGGCCATCTTCCGAAGCGTTGCCCAGATAACCGATCTGCTGGTCGGTGCAGCGGTTGAACACCTTGAGCACGCAAGGCAGCTGATGACGTTGTATGTGTCGCTCGATAAACATGATCGCAGTGAAGTCCTGTACCTGGAGCCAGGAAGACAAGGTACTGGCGATGATCGTTACAACTCTTTAACAGATTAGCCCAGTCCGACGGACGGACTACATGAAATCATCGACACCTTGGGATTAACGCCAAGGTGTAGTCTTCACCGGATTGGCCACCGCCGCCTCGCTGCCACGCAGGTAGCCGAGCTTATCCAGCGTCTGCAGGCGGGCCTGGGCGCGGTAGGCGTACTCGTTGCGTGGGTACTGCTGGATCAGGTACTGATAGGTCTGCGCCGCATCGACGTAGAGTTTCTGCCGCTCCAGGCACTGGCCACGCAGCAGCGACACTTCCGGGTGGATGAACGGACGGGCGCGGCTGGTGCGGTCGACCTGTGACAGCTCCAGCATGACTTTCGCGCAATCGCCACGATCGTAGGCGCGATAGGCATTGTTCAAATGGTGGTCCATGGACCAACGGGTGCAGCCGACGACACTGGCCGCCATGGTCAAAACGATCAGGGTGCGCATGGGAATTCTCCTTTGATGGGCAGTGTATCGGCCTTTCACGACAAATCTTCACCGCCTTTTGCAAGCATACCCGCGCCGTTCAAATGCAACCCTGCTTCGTGTGCGGGTAGTGCAACGGAACAATGACTACAGCGCAATTGAGGAGTAGCCTTTCGCTGCGCTTCACTATAGGAGTCTGTGCATGACCATCCGCCGTACCAAAATCGTCGCCACCCTTGGCCCCGCCAGCAACTCGCCGGAAGTGATCGAACAGCTGATCCTCGCCGGCCTGGACGTGGCACGCCTGAACTTCTCCCACGGCACCCCGGACGAGCACAAGGCCCGCGCCCGCCTGATCCGTGACATCGCCGCCAAGAACGGCCGCCATGTCGCGCTGCTGGGCGACCTGCAGGGTCCGAAGATCCGCATCGCCAAGTTCGCCAACAAGCGCATCGAACTGAAAGTCGGTGACACGTTCACCTTCTCCACCGCCCACCCGCTGACCGAAGGCAACCAGGATATCGTCGGCATCGACTACCCCGACCTGGTCAAGGACTGCGGCGTCGGTGACGAACTGCTGCTCGACGACGGCCGTGTGGTCATGCGTGTCGAAACCGCCACCGCCGATGCCCTGCACTGCGTGGTCATCATCGGTGGCCCGCTGTCCGACCACAAAGGCATCAACCGCAAGGGTGGCGGCCTGACCGCGCCGGCCCTGACCGAAAAAGACAAGGCCGACATCAAGCTGGCCGCGGAAATGGACCTGGACTACCTGGCCGTGTCGTTCCCGCGTGACGCCAGCGACATGGAGTACGCGCGCAAGCTGCGTGACGAAGCCGGCGGCAGCGCCTGGCTGGTGGCCAAGATCGAACGCGCCGAAGCGGTCGCCGACGACGAGACCCTCGACCAGCTGATTCTCGCTTCCGACGCCGTCATGGTTGCCCGTGGCGACCTGGGCGTGGAAATCGGCGACGCCGAGCTGATCGCCATCCAGAAGAAGATCATCCAGCACGCCCGCCGCAACAACAAGGCGGTGATCGTGGCGACCCAGATGATGGAGTCGATGATCCAGAACCCGATGCCGACCCGCGCCGAAGTGTCCGACGTGGCCAACGCCGTGCTGGACAACACCGACGCGGTGATGCTGTCGGCCGAAAGCGCCGCCGGTGCCTACCCGATCGAAGCCGTGCAGGCCATGGCCCGTATCTGCTCGGGCGCCGAGAAGCACCCGACCAGCCAGAAGTCCAGCCACCGCCTGCACACCACGTTCGAGCGCTGCGACGAGTCCATCGCCCTGGCGGCGATGTACACCGCCAACCACTTCCCCGGCGTCAAGGCGATCATCGCCCTCACCGAAAGTGGCTATACCCCGCTGATCATGTCGCGCCTGCGTTCGCACGTGCCGATCTTCGCCCTGTCGCCACACCGCGCCACCCAGGCCCGTGCCAACATGTTCCGCGGCGTCTACCCGATCGCCTTCGATCCGGCCTCGCTGCCGGCCGACAAGGTGAGCCAGGCGGCGGTCGACGAGCTGCTCAAGCGTGGACTGGTGGAGCAAGGTGACTGGGTGATCCTGACCAAGGGCGACAGCTACCACACCATCGGTGGCACCAACGGCATGAAGATTCTGCATGTCGGTGACCCGTTGGTCGGTTGATCAAGGGTGAACGGGGCGATTTGAGAGCGCTCAGGGGTGGCGTATCAATTGCCCCCAAGGCCTCAAAAACGCCCGACCGATCGAGCGCTACGGAAGTGTCAGATTTTTTGTGTGCGGGCCGGTAACGGCCTGCCGTCAGGCAGGCCCTGACTTTCACCAGGTCGGCCTGATGAACCGATCTCCGTACAAAATCGCGAATTGATTCATCGCACTTTTCCAATCATGCGCCGCTGAGCCCCAGTTCGCCGTGATGTTTCGCAGCCCCAGCCAGATCAGCTTGGTAGCTGCGTCATCGTTCGGGAAATGGCCTCGGGTCTTGATGATCTTGCGCAGCTGGGCATTGATACTCTCGATGGCGTTGGTGGTGTAGATCACTTTCCGGATGGCTGGTGGGAAGACAAAGAAGGGAATCACTCGATCCCAGGCGCGTCTCCAGGCCGCAACGACCGTTGGATACTGCTTGCCCCAGGGCCCGTTTTCAAACTCATCGAGTGCCTGCTCAGCCGCTTCGGCGTTGATGGCCTGGTAGATCGGCTTGAGCGCCTTGGCCAGTGCCCGCCGCTTGTCCCAGGCTGCAAAGTCCAGGCTGTTGCGGATCAGGTGCACGATGCACGTCTGCAGCGTCGTCTCTGGAAACACGGCGCTGAGAGCCTCTGGCATGCCTTTGAGGCCATCGGTCACGGCAATCAGCACATCCTCGACACCACGTGTCTTGAGATCGTTAAAGACCTTCATCCAGAACTTCGCACCCTCGGTGTTCTCGATCCAGATGCCCAAGATATCGCGCGTCCCGTCGGGTAGAACGCCCAGCGCCAAGTAAATGGCCTTGTTGCGCACCAAGCCTTCTTCGCGGATCTTCACCCGCAGTGCATCGAAGAAAATGACCGGGTACATGGGCTCCAGTGGCCGCTGCTGCCACGCGCCAATTTCTTCCATGACCTCGTCTGTCACAGAGCTGATGAAGTCGGGTGAGACCTCTGTTCCATACTGCTCGGACAGAAAGGCTCGGATCTCTCTGACCGTCATGCCACGGGCGTACATGGCGATGATCTTGTCATCGAAACCGGTGTACCGCCGCTCATGCTTGGGGATGAGAATGGGCGCAAAACTGCCGTCTCGGTCACGAGGAATTTCCAGCCGCAGCGGGCCATCGCCGGTCAAAACCGTCTTGCCACTCTTGCCGTTACGCTGGTTGGTTTCATCCTCTGGGCGCTGCGCGCCCGGCGGATAACCCAGGTGGTGGCCAAGTTCGGCGTGCAGAGCGCGTTCGATCAAGGCCTTCTTGAACGCCGCAGAGGCATCCTCGATAGCCTCTGCGGTCATCAGGCCCTCACCGAACTGCTCCAGCAGCTCTTTGGGGATTTTGGGCAGGTCACGCAAGGGTTTCTTTTTGGTTGGCATACATGCACCTCTTACTCATGTTATGCCCGAACACAAAATTTCTGACACCCTCAGCGCTACGCGCGTGGCGCTCGATCTCCCTCCCAAACATTCGCGCTCAGCGACTAGTAATTCTGCCAGTAGCCATCGTCAGCCACTGCTGCGAAAGTTCTTTCCAAGCAATGACACTTGGAAAGGTGATGCTATGGACACACCGTACGCGCTGACGATTCGTGACGGAAAGCTACTGCTCGAGCCCGCCAATGCTTCGAACAATCAATTGTTCAGATTGGTGAGCCAGTCAGATGGCTCAACCGGCATTCGGCATATCAACGATGACAAACTCACCGTTACGATGTCCGACACTGCCGTGTGGGTACAACCCTACGAGGGATCGGGATACCAGAGCTTCAAACTGAACAACCATGCCGATGGGAGCGTTTCGTTCCAAAGTCATTACATCGACATCCCACGTTTGCTCGAAGCAACCTTTTCTGGCTCCGCTCCTGCCTTGATAAAAAACTTGGCGCAACGCTTCTACCTGAGACCCAACGGGTCAGGCGTCTCACTTCATAAAATCAGCCAGGTCTTCGACACAGCGCCCGCCAACAATGAGCTACTCGGCACACTGCAAGGCAGCGTGAAATTCGCGCAAAGCCAAGTAGTGCCAGTCACGCCCAAGTCGGGGGACAAGCAACCCCACTTGGTCGCCGGCCGCAAAACCCTGCTGATGTTGAAACCGTTACCCCTGCGGCCAGCAGAAGTCATCACAGCCCATGTGCTAGACAGCCGCTCGGCCTTGCTCGGGACATTGGAACTCCAGTCGCCACCCAACCTGCCTAACACGATCTACCACAGCCCCGCCAATCTGGATGAGGAGTCTTTCAACTTCCCGTCCCCCACCCAGCCATACACGATTAGCAGCCAAGATGAGTTACAGAGACTCAATACCCCCGGGGGAGCCTACCTGAGGGACCTGCTCACGCGCTTTGATCAGGTAGAGATCAGACTTGCAGACGGGGCCTGGACGTCAGATATCTATGTGCCTGCCCCTGCAAGCAGCCTCAAGGGCAATATATTGATTAAGCATTATGCAGGCTTTGAGACGACCCTCCATTTCGACAACCGCACGCTCCAGTCAACCCATGGGTCCGAACTCAAGTGCCTCTTGATCGGTGGGCAGTGGGTCAATAGCGCCGATTGGGAAAACCGCCTACTGACCTATACCGAGGGCACCTGGAGCGCAATAATTCCGGCGCAGTGGATCAAGCCAGGCATCGGCATCAAGTTCGAGGCGGGGTCCGCTGCTGGGGTGTTGAACAACATTGAAGTCGGGGCAACCTGCGAGCTGCTCATCAACACCATCGACATTGGCATGCTCACGCCCCCGCGCAATGAATACGCTTTCGCGGTCACCCCCGATGCCCACCGAGAGTACTTCCAGCGCGTCCCTTTGACGCGCATGATCGTTAACGAATACCAGTCGCTCCACCTGCCAGAGGTCATGCTGCCAAACGGCACCCTGTTGACCGACTTCGATCCGAGCGAAGGCGGATGGCACACTGGCACCATGCGTCAGAACATCGGCAAGGAGCTGATCTCACTGGGTATCAACCACGCCAACTACGGTATCAACAGTTCGCCAGGTAGCGGCGAGTGGACCCCTTTCGTAGCCGCTCAGCTCACCGCACACAACAGCTGTGGAAAATACGCCAACGGCATTCAAGTGCATGGTGGATCGGGAGGCGCTGGGATGGTCACACTCGATCAATCACTGGGCAATGAATTTAGCCATGAGGTCGGACATAATTACGGACTGGGCCATTTTCCCGGCGAGTTCGACGGCTCCGTGCATCGGCCTGCAGAAGATATCAACGCCAGCTGGGGCTGGGACATGGACCTCAACAAGTTCACCCCCAACTTCAGCCCGTCGATCACCCAAAAACCCACCTGCCACGAAAACAGGTGCCAAGCGCCATTTCATGGGCGCTCGTTCGGCATGGACCCAATGGCCGGTGGAGCGCCGATGGGTGGACTCAACCGTTTCACGCTGCATACACCCTTTACGGCACAGTTGGTTCAGCGGTTTTTGGAAAGCAAAGCCATATTTTCTTCCGACTCTCCGACGGGTTTCCGTAAGTGGAACCCCACCTCTAAGAGTATGGAGCCTTACACCCACAGCATTGACTCCGTCAGCCTTAAACAGGCCAGCGGCCAGGATTTCCATCCGTCGGCGCCTACCGCTGAATTTGATCTTCAATCGATCTTGAACATTGCCATTACCGACGCGGATCGGGTTGAAGACGTGCATATACCCTCGGCAGCCTTACACACCGATTGCGTCATGCGCATCGAGCACAAGGCCACCCAGAGCCGCCAACTTCACCTGAATGACCAGGTACTTCCCATCGCCCGAGGTTTTACAAAAACCTATGTCTCGACCGGAACGTCCTGGGCACCGTGCATTTTGTTGACGGCAAGCATGGCGCGATGCACGGTGACCGCAGATGATCTCCGGCAATCGAATGTGAATACGCTGCTGGCCCAACACCCCGTGCTCAATCTTCTCGTGCGCGAGGGCGAACCCGGTGCTGATGTTCACCTGCCGCCTGCGTCTCAAGCGTACGAAGGGCGCGTGGTTATTGTCGACCACCGCGGGATCGGTACATTGAAACTCTATTTCAATGGCGTGGCCATGACGATCCCTTGCGGGATCAAAAAGTCCTTCATCTGCGAGACAGGCCTTTGGCATGAGCGCTCACGCCTGGTGGATACCGCCGTTGCCCGAATTCCACAAGCCTTCGGTGTACCGGTAACGACGTTAATTGGCTATTACGATCCTGAGGGTAACTTACCGGCTTATATCTATCCCGGTTTGCACGGTGCCTATGGCTACACCTACCCCGACGACAATGACACGCCCCCCGAGGCAGGTTGGCAGTTGAAGGTTTTAGTAAACGGTCAAGCCAAGCGATTCACGTTAGCGAACAGGCGCCTCACCTCGGGGGTGATGAATAAATTCCACATCAATGTAGCGGCGTCCAACGGCCCGATAATCATTGCGCTCTTGCGCAACGGTGTGACCGTCCGCGAAACATTTGTCACTCAAGCCGAACGGCCCTTGAAGTACACGATCAATGGCGAATAGGGTTCGTACGCGTTATACGTGTGATGCCGTTTAACCCCGCACAAGAACGCCGGCTAGCCGGCGCTCTTGTGCGATGAGGCGGTCACATGGACGTTCGCTGCCCGCTCAACAATGTGCGGTAAATACGTCTGCCAATACCTGGCTACGTGGCAAACCGCCAATGAACAGCCGCCGCGCAAAGCGCTCGACGCTTGCAGGAGAGCCGCATAGCAGCGCGACAGTATGCCGGGTTACCGGCCCAAAACCCGCCACGGCCTGCTCCATCCGCGCCACGGTGACCTGCTCGACCTGCACACCGACCAGATGCGAAAGCGCCTCGCTCAGGTAATGCCCAGTTTCATCGTGTGCGACGTGCAAGACCTTGATCGGCCCCTGATGCCCTTGGCGCAAAGCTTCTCGCACTATGCCCCATAACGGTGCCAACCCAGTCCCTGCCGCCAACAGCCACAGCGGCTGTTCTTGCCACTGTGGGTCGTAATGCAACGCTCCCCCTCTGAATTCGCCCAAGCGCAGTTCGTCACCCAAACTCAAGCCACGGGCCGCATCGCAAAACGCACCCGGGCGTTGGCAGTCTATGTGGAATTCCAGAAAAGTGTCTTCTCCCGGCAGGCTCGCCAAGGAATAGGGCCGTGCTACCGCCCCCTTCCACAACACCACATGCTGCCCCGCCTGGTAGCGCATCATCCGTTCGGGTAGCAGCCGCAGGCGTAGCACATCACCCAACCAATCTACGCCAACCACCTTCGCCGCCACGCCCTCTCGCAGCGGGTCGAAGACAGCCACCTGCAGGTCTGCGACCACTCGACACTGACAGGCCAGACGCCACCCTTGGACATGTTTTTCCATGGCCAGCGCCTCTGGCAAGGCGTCCACCGGTTGCCCGCTCAAGCAATGCACCAGGCACGCATGGCAACTGCCGGCACGGCAGCTGTAAGGTACGTTCAGGCCTGCATCGTTCAAGGCGTCGAGCAGGTTGCTGCCGACAGGGACCGTCCAGCGGCGCTCGCCCACGCAGAGTTCAGGCATGATCAGTCGTTCTCCAGAAATCACAGGTCCACTTTAAGCCAAGCGCACAGTAAGCCAAGCGCCCAAGGCCAGCAAAAAAGATGCCCGAGCACAGCCGACCAAGGTCCAGACCACGCGCAGGTGTTTCGCAGGCACAGGCGCGCTATACTGCCGCGCCTTTTTTGCGCCGGCCTGACCTGCCGGCGACCTGCAAGGACGCCTCGACACGCTGGTCGGCACCGTCGGGCGTCTCTACGAATGTTCCCGTTTTCAAGAGGAGCGCGCTGCATGACCGTGATCAAGCAAGACGACCTGATTCAGAGCGTCGCCGACGCCCTGCAATTCATCTCGTACTACCACCCCGTCGACTTCATCCAGGCGATGCACGAAGCCTACCTGCGTGAAGAGTCGCCAGCCGCGCGTGACTCGATCGCCCAGATCCTGATCAACTCGCGCATGTGCGCCACCGGCCACCGCCCGATCTGCCAGGACACCGGTATCGTCACCGTGTTCATCCGCGTCGGCATGGACGTACGCTGGGACGGCGCCACCCTGAGCGTCGACGACATGATCAACGAAGGTGTGCGCCGCGCCTACAACCTGCCCGAGAACGTCCTGCGCGCCTCGATTCTGGCCGACCCGGCCGGTGCCCGCAAGAACACCAAGGACAACACCCCGGCCGTGATCCACTACTCCATCGTCCCCGGCGACAAGGTCGAGGTCGATGTCGCGGCCAAGGGCGGCGGCTCGGAGAACAAGTCCAAGATGGCCATGCTCAACCCGTCCGACTCGATCGTCGACTGGGTGCTCAAGACCGTCCCCACCATGGGCGCCGGCTGGTGCCCGCCTGGCATGCTCGGCATCGGCATCGGCGGCACCGCCGAGAAAGCCGCGGTCATGGCCAAGGAAGTGTTGATGGAGTCCATCGACATCCATGAGCTGAAGGCCCGTGGCCCGCAGAACCGTCTTGAGGAGATCCGCCTCGAGCTGTTCGACAAGGTCAACCAGCTGGGCATCGGCGCCCAGGGCCTGGGCGGCCTGACCACGGTGCTCGACGTCAAGATCATGGACTACCCGACCCACGCCGCCTCGCTGCCGGTGTGCATGATCCCCAACTGCGCCGCCACCCGTCACGCCCACTTCGTGCTGGATGGTTCCGGCCCTGCCGAGCTGGAAGCGCCGTCGCTGGACGCCTACCCGGAAATCGTCTGGGAAGCCGGCCCGAGCGCCCGTCGCGTCAACCTCGACGACATCACCCCGGAAGAAGTCGCCAGCTGGAAGCCGGGCGAGACCATCCTGCTCAATGGCAAGATGCTCACCGGTCGCGATGCCGCGCACAAGCGCATGGTCGAGATGCTCAACCGTGGCGAAGAGCTGCCGGTCGACCTCAAGGGCCGCTTCATCTACTACGTCGGCCCGGTCGACCCGGTCGGTGACGAAGTGGTGGGCCCGGCCGGTCCGACCACCGCTACCCGCATGGACAAGTTCACCCGCCAGATCCTCGAACAGACCGGCCTGCTGGGCATGATTGGCAAGTCCGAACGCGGCCCAACCGCCATCGAGGCGATCAAGGACAACAAGGCCGTGTACCTGATGGCCGTCGGCGGCGCCGCCTACCTGGTGGCCCAGGCCATCCGCAAGTCGAAGGTCCTGGCCTTCGCCGAGCTGGGCATGGAAGCGATCTACGAGTTCGAAGTGAAGGACATGCCGGTCACCGTCGCGGTGGACAGCAAGGGCGAGTCGGTGCACATCACCGGTCCCGCGCTGTGGCAGAGCAAGATCGCCGAGAGCCTGGCGGTGGAAGTGAAGTAAAGCACCGTTCGCGGTCAACGAAACGCCCGACTTATGTCGGGCGTTTTCGTTGACGGCGCTCGCTTGGGTGACTCAGGCAAGATCACGCAGGCAGCGCCTTGAGCCAGAACGACATGATCTTGGCCGACTGCGCCTGCTCGTCGAGGTCTCGCCAACGATAAGCGGTACGCAGCGACGGTTCATGCAGAAAGCCGCGGTTGCGCCAGAACCCCTGCAATGGTTTGTAGTCCACCGGACGCCGTGGGTGTCCAGACGGACGCTCCACCGCACAGAAGGCGCAGCAGTCGAACTCGGCCAGCTTGTGCGCGTAGGACTCGCGTTCGATAAAAAAGCGCACGCCAAGCCCCTGTCCACGGTAAGCCGGCAGCAGCACAGACTCGCCGAAGTAATAGACCGAGGCCGGATCACGGCCCTGGGCGAGGAACGGTTGCTGCAACTCGAGATCGACATCCACCAGCGGCAGGCCGGTGGCGGCGCCCACCAGCTGGTTGCCGTCCAACGCCAGCACCACCAGGCTGCGTCCGGACTCGGCGTAATTGGCCAGGTAATCGGCCTGGTGACTCAGGGAACTGTCCAGGAGATAGGGAAACTCGCGAAACAGCGCCAGGCGCAGGCGCGCGAGGTCATCGATGTAAGGCGCGATGGCGGCGCCATGGAGCAGACGTATTTCCATGCGGGCGGTCGTCCTGTCGATGGCTATGACTGAGGCCCACCCTAGCATCCCCCCAGCCCCGCGGCCTTTCCCCTGCGCGACAGGTATTTCTCCATGACCGCTACTCCCACAGGGGACAGTTCCCGGCGCGGCAACGCAGTCCGAAGGGCTGGGCGATCGCCTACAAAGCTCAACCGTGTCGGTCAGGAGATACGGGTTCCCAACACTTTCAGAAACGCCGCCAGCCACGCCGGATGCGCAGGCCAGGCAGGCGCCGTCACCAGATTCCCGTCGACATGGGCCTGGTCCACCGCGATATCGATGAACCGCCCACCCGCCAGCCGTACCTCGGGCGCACAAGCGGGATAGGCGCTGCACTCGCGCCCTTCCAGCACGCCTGCCGCCGCCAGCAACTGGGCCCCATGGCACACGGCCGCAATGGGCTTGCCGGCCTGGTCGAAGGCCTTGACCAGTTCCAGCACCCTCTCGTTCAGGCGCAGATACTCCGGGGCGCGGCCACCGGGGATCAGCAGCGCGTCGTAGCTTTCGGCGCGCACCTGGACGAAGTCGTAGTTCAGGGCGAAATTGTGCCCCGGCTTCTCGCTGTAGGTCTGCTCGCCCTCGAAATCGTGGATCGCCGTGCGCACCGTCTGCCCGGCAATCTTTTCCGGGCACACGGCATGGACGGTGTGGCCAACCATGGCCAGGGCCTGGAATGGCACCATGACCTCGTAGTCCTCGACGTAGTCGCCCACCAGCATGAGAATCTTCTTCGCCGTCATCGCATCCACTCCTTCGCTTGTCTGGGAACAATCCTGCAAGATAGTCCGGTTTGCCCGAGCGCGATATACACGACTAGTTGCGCCGGTCCAACAGATTGGCCACCACCCGGTCAAGCCAGCCCCACAGGCGTTGCTGGATCCGCCGCCACAATGGCCGCGCGTGCCAGCGCGCCAGGTCAACCTCCAGACTCTGGGCGAAATCGCGCTCGAAGCTGACGGCCACCGCGGCGGTCAGCGGAGGGTCGAGGGCCTCGACGTTGGCTTCGAGGTTAAAGCGCAGGTTCCAGTGATCGAAGTTGCACGACCCCACGCTGACCCAGTCATCCACCAGCACCATCTTCAGGTGCAGGAAGCACGGCTGGTACTCGAAGATGCGCACCCCTGCGCGCAGCAGCCGCGGGTAATAGCGGTGGCCAGCGTAGCGCACCGCAGGGTGGTCGGTGCGCGGCCCGGTCAGCAGCAGGCGTACATCGATGCCCTTCTGCGCGGCACGGCGCAGTGACCGGCGCACGCTGAAGGTCGGCAGAAAATAGGGCGTGGCCAGCCAGATACGACGCTGGCCGCTGTTCAAAGCGCGGACCAGCGCATGCAGGATGTCCTTGTGCTGGCGGGCGTCGGCATAGGCCACCCGGCCCAGGCCCTGGCCCTTGGCCGGCACCTGGGGCAGGCGCGGCAGGCCGAAGCCCTCGGGTGGGCGCCACGCCGTGCGGCGCTGGTTAGCGTGCCACTGGCGATCAAACAACAGTTGCCAATCAGTGACGATCGGTCCCTGCATGCGCACCATCACCTCGTGCCATTCGCTGGCCTCCTCGCCCGGCGTCCAGAATTCATCGGTGACCCCGGTACCACCGACCACCGCCAGCCGCTCATCCACCAGCAGCAGCTTGCGGTGATCGCGATAGAGGTTGCGCAGGCCCCGGCGCCAGCGCAGGCGGTTGTACCAGCGCAGGTAGACCCCCGCCGCCAGCAGGCGCTCGCGCAGCACCGTGGGGAAGGCCAGCGAGCCGTAGTCATCGAACAGGCAGCGCACCCGCACGCCGCGTCGCGCCGCTTGCTCCAGGGCCTCGACCACCGCCTCGGCGCAGGCGCCGCCCTCGACCAGGTACAGCTCCAGGTCGACCTGGAATTCGGCGCGCACGATCGCCAGCAGCATGCGCGGAAAGAATTCGGGGCCGTCGATCAGCAGTTCGAACTGGTTGCCATCCCGCCAGGGGAAGACCGGCCCCGGCATGTCAGCGGGCGGTGAAGATCAGCACCGCGCTCACCGGCACCGAGGGGTTGATCGACTTGAGCCCGGCCAGCTTGCGCAGGTTTTCCAGGCCCGGCAGCAGGCCGAAGTCCGAGGCGCGCAGGATCAGCGGCTCGAGAGTCACCACCTGGAATCGTCGCTCATCCAGGCGCGTGGCCAGCAGCAGGGTGTTGTAACTACGGGTCTGCCCATGCAGGGTGACACTGACCGGCAGGCGCAGCTCCAGTTGCGCGCCACTGGCCAGATCGTTGATCGGACGCAGGTCGATCTGCGCCTGCACCGTGGCCTCGGGGAACTGCTCAAAGACGAACAGGTTGTCGCGCATGCGCTCATCGCGCAGTGGGATACCGCTGCTGATCGAGTCCATTTCGATGCTCACTTCGGCGGCGCCCTTGCGGTCGACCTTGCCGTGCAGCACCAGAAATCGGTTGACCTCGGCGATATTGCCGTTCTTGCCGGTGACGAAGGACAGGCGCGAGGACTCGCCGTCCAGGTGCCAGTTGGCGTGAGCGGGCAGGCACAGGGCGAGCAGGAGGGCGGGCAGCAGGCGAGACGGCTTGAACATGTGAAATCCTGTAGATCAAGGCCGTCAACCTTACCCGCACGGTTTCACGGCAGCAAGCGGCAGCCCTCACGCGCGCCCTGCCAGGCGGCCTGGTTGCGCCGCCCCATGCCTTCGGCGGTGACCAGACGCCGGGCGCCGTCCTCCTCCAGCAGGCTCAAGGGCAGGTACTGCTGCACATAGCCACGGCAGTAGGTCTCAGCAAAGCCCATGACGAAGCGGCACGAGCAGTACTCTTTCGCCGAATAGGCCGAAAGAATGCCCGGGAAGTCCGCCAGCGCCTGGCGCTCATGCCAGGCCCAGGCCAACCCGGCCAGCAACACCACGAGCACGACCCGCTTCATGCGCCCTCCCCCGCCACGGCGGCCAGTACCCGCTTGAGCAGTTCGTTGTGGCTGAAGCTGGCGTCGCGGTCATCGGCGTAGCGCACGATCACCAATTTGTGCGAAGGCAGCACATAGAGGGCTTGGCCCCAATGGCCGAGCGCGGCGAAGGTGTCCGCTGGCGCATCCGGCCACGGCGCCGGCTGCCCGGGCAGCGGCTGGTTGAGCCACCAATGGCCGCCGGGGTTGGCTTCGCCCGGCACCGGCTGGGCGGCGTTGAACAGGGTACGGTTGAACGCCACCCAATCGGTCGGCAGCAACCGGCCCTCGCGCCAGCATCCGTCGCGCTGCATCAGCAGGCCGATGCGCGCCAGGTCGCGGGCATTCAGATAAAGATAGGAAGAGCCAACATAGGTGCCCGCCCCATCCCGTTCCCAGACCGCGCTGTCGATCCCCAGCGGGATGAACAGGGACTGCCAGGGGTAGTCGGCATAGCCCGCGGGATCGAGCATGCCGCGCAGGCTGGCGGCGAGCAGGTTGCTGTCGCCGCTGGAATAGGCGAACTGCGTGCCGGGCGCATTGGCAGCGGGCATTGCCGCCGCGTAGGCCGGCATATCAGCACGGCCACGGGTATAGAGCATGGCCACCACCGACGACTTCAGGGGCGCGTATTCGTAGTCCTCCTGCCAGGCCAGGCCGCTGGCCCAGTGCAGCAGGTCGGCCAGGCGCAGCCCAGGATGTCGCTGTAGGGCCGGGTAGTAACGGGCGGCCGGGTCATCAAGCCTGAAACGCCCCTCGCCGTAGGCCACGCCCATGACCGTGGCCAGCACGCTTTTGCTCACCGACCAGGTCAGGTGCGGCGTGTCGGCTTGGGTTGGTTCGGTATAGCGCTCATGCAGAATACGACCATCGCGGATGATCAACAGCGCGTCGGTGCGAATGCCGCCGCGTTCGGCATCACGCGGCGCGAAGGCGTAGGTGTCGACCGCCTGCCAGTCGATGACGGCGTTATCGACCGGCCATTGCGCCGAGGGCCAGTATTCGGCCCAGGCAGGGCCAGCGGTCATGGCCAGGGCAAGCAATAGTGACTTCATCGGGAGCAGCCCAGGTTCAAAGGCTCCCCAGCCTCTCAGGCTTTCATGACAATCCGGCGGCGCTCCAGGCCTTGGTCAGGCGCTTGTCACGGGCCACGCCGGCCAGCGCCAGCAGGCCCTGGTCGCGCTGCCACAATTGCGCCCAGTGCCCGGGCCCGGCGGCCAACGCCTGGTCGATCTCGCCCCGCAAACCCTGGAACTGGGCAAACAGGCCACCCAGCAGCAAGTGGCAGGCCACACTGTCAGGGCATTGCCGGCTGCCCTCGGCACAACCGGCCAGCAGCCCGATCAGCCGCAGGCGCAGGTCCTGCGGCCAGGCGCACTCCTGGGCCACGCCATACAGCCAGGCCACCAGCGCGGCGAGCACATAAAGGTCTTCAAGGGAGCGGAACGGTTTGACGTAGGCGTCCCAACCATCGCCGGCCAGCAACTCGCACGCGGCTTCCTTGAGCTGCAGGCGGCCATGGCCGACTTCAGGCATCAACGGCAGGGTCGGCAACGCTTCGAGGCTTACCCCTGGCTCGCCCGGATAGACCACCGCCAGCTGCAAGCGCGGCGCCTCGCCCACGCCCTCGTGGCGCGCCGCCACCAACAGCCATTCAGCATCCAGCCCGGCGGTGACGAAGTCCTTGCTGCCGCTCAGGCGCAAGCCATCGAGACGGGTGTGCATGTCCGCAGGGCGCACGCTGCGCCGCTCGGTGGCGCACAACGCCCCCAGGCTGGCGGGCGCGCTGGGCCAAAGCACGCGCAGCGCCGCCTGGTAACCGAGCAGGAAGGCCAGGCCCGGCGTGGCCATGGCGCGCCCGCCCAGCACCGCCAGCTCGAACGGCGCGACGGCGCCCAGGCGCTCGAGTACCGCCGCGTAGGTTTCGCCCAGGGTCGCCGCCAGCGGGTGGCGCAAGGGGTCATTGAGTCGTTGCAACCAGGCCATCGCAAGCTCCTTGTGGGGTGTCACGCAAGCATCACCAAAGATTCACAGGGGTGACACCGGGCGTACCTAGGCTGACTTTGCACAACAAAGCCGACCGGCCGCAACCCTTTGGCTGGCTTATGGAGACTCGCAATGACTCGGATCGCTCGCTCTGGCGACAACAGCACTGAACGCCGTCTGCAAGCCGAACGCCTGGTCGGCGCCGCGGCCCTGCAGGAAGCACAGGCCCTGCGCTTCAAGGTGTTCAGCGCCGAATTCAAGGCCAAGCTCAAGGGCGCCGAACACGGTCTGGACATGGACGACTACGACATCCACTGCCGCCACATCGGCGTGCGCGACCTGGCCACCGGCCAGCTCGTCGCCACCACCCGCCTGCTCGACCACCAGGCCGCCAGCAGCCTGGGTCGCTTCTACAGTGAAGAAGAATTCAGCCTGCACGGCCTGTTGCAGCTACAAGGCCCGATCCTCGAACTGGGCCGTACCTGCGTCGACCCGGCCTACCGCAACGGCGGCACCATCGCCGTGCTCTGGAGCGAATTGGCCGAAGTGCTCAACGAAGGCCGCTACAGCTACCTGATGGGTTGCGCCAGCATCCCCATGCAGGACGGTGGCGTGCAGGCCCACGCGATCATGCAGCGCCTGCGCGAACGCTACCTGTGCACCGAGCACCTGCGCGCCGAACCGAAGAACCCACTGCCCAGTCTGCCGCTGCCGAACAACGTCATCGCCGAAATGCCACCGCTGCTCAAGGCCTACATGCGCCTGGGCGCGAAGATCTGCGGCGAGCCTTGCTGGGACGAGGACTTCCAGGTCGCCGACGTGTTCATCCTGCTCAAGCGCGACGACCTCTGCCCGCGCTACGCCCGTCACTTCAAGGCGGCGGTCTGATGCCGCGTCTGCGGGCCACTGCCCGCCTGCTGCGGCTGTTTCTGGTACTGGCACTGGGGCTGGCAATGGCCAGCATCATTGCACTGGGCGAACGCCTGGGCCTGAAAGCCTCGATCGAACGTCGCCAGCGCTGGACACGCCTGTTCATGGGCCGCCTGGTCGCCGCCCTGCCCTTCGACGTCAAGGTCAAGGGTGAACTGCCGCAATGGCCGATGCTGTGGATCTGCAACCATGTGTCGTGGACCGACATCCCGCTGCTCGGCATGCTCACGCCGCTGTCGTTCCTGTCCAAGGCCGAGGTGCGGCACTGGCCGGTGGCCGGCTGGCTGGCCGAGAAGGCCGGGACCCTGTTCATCCGCCGTGGCGGTGGCGATGCCCAGCGCCTGCGCCAACAGATCAGCGAACAGCTGGGCGAGCAACGTCCCCTGCTGATCTTTCCGGAAGGCACCACCACTGACGGTCGCACCCTGCGCACCTTCCATGGACGTCTGCTGGCCGGGGCCATCGACCGTGGCACGCCGTTACAGCCGGTGGCGATCCAGTATCTTCGCGCGGGCCAACCCGATCCGATTGCGCCGTTCATAGGCGATGACGACCTGGTGTCCCATCTGCTGCGGCTGTTCGGGCAAGACCGGGGCGAGGTGGTGATTCACCTGCTAGCGCCGATCGGCAGTGAAGGCCAGGAGCGCGCGGCGCTGGCGTTCCAGGCACAGCAGGCAGTGCACCTTGCGTTGTTCGGCATAGAGGATGTCGAGCCGCGACGCCAGGCCAAGGCAGCCTGAATAGCTGACGTCAGTTGGAGGGGCGTCTTCGCGCTGCCGCAAACGCCTGCAGTTGCGGATAGAACTCGCGAAAATCCGCCAGCAGCGGCTCGTACAGCCGCTCCAGCTCTCCCATCATCCCGTCCATCCCCTCGGGCCGCGACAAGCGCCGGGCAATACCGCCAAACACCTGTTCCAGGGTGGCGAAGTCGCCATACGCCCCCAACCAGTCATCCGCTGCCATGAACGGCGCGATCCGCGCCAGCCGGCCCGGCAGCTGCGGCTCAGCCAGCAGTACTTTGTAGAAGTCGCCGGTGAACTGCGCCAGCGGCTGCTCCGCGTAGTCCCCCCAGCTCCTGGCCAGGCAATGATCGAAAAACACATCCAGCACGATTCCGGCGAAGCGTCGCCGCTCACGCCGGAAACGCGCCAGCGCCGCCAGCACCAGCGGATGGCTGTCGGTGTAGCTGTCGATATGCCGGTGCAGCCGGATCGAAGCCTCCAGCGCTGGCGGAAAACGCCCCTCCAGCGCGCCCTTGACGAAATCGCCATACAGGCTGCCGAGCAGTTGTTGCGGCGCCGGGCCGCCCAGATGGAGGTGCGCGAGGTAGTTCATGGCGCCAGTCTAGCACCGCCCCACAGCCAATCGTCATGAACCGATATAGCCAATGACGCTTGCCTCAGAACCCTTTCATATTTGTATATCGCGATTCAACGATTTATATTTCGCCCCATCGCGATATACCGCTACACACCACGAGCCAACCATGCCCCTCGATCTCGACGAAATCATAAAAGCACTGGCCCACCCGGTCCGGCGAGACATCCTCAACTGGCTGAAAGACCCGGCCGCGCAGTTCCCCGACCAGCACCACAGCACCGAGCACGGTGTGTGTGCCGGGCAAATCGACCAACGCTGCGGTCTGTCGCAGTCGACCGTCTCCGCCCACCTGGCCACCCTGCAACGCGCCGGCCTGATCAGCAGCCAGAAGATCGGCCAGTGGCATTTCTTCAAACGCAACGAGGCGACCATCAAGGCGTTCCTCGAGCAAATGAGCCAAGCGCTCTGATCCAAGCGAGGCTTTGCACATGACTACGCTGTTCGACCCGATCACCCTGGGCGACCTGGAACTGCCCAACCGCATCATCATGGCCCCGCTGACCCGCTGCCGCGCCGACGAAGGCCGCGTGCCCAATGCGCTGATGGCCGAGTACTACGTGCAGCGCGCCAGCGCCGGCCTGATCCTCAGCGAAGCGACCTCGGTCACGCCGATGGGCGTTGGCTACCCGGATACACCGGGGATCTGGAACGACCAGCAGGTACGCGGCTGGCACAACGTGACCAAGGCCATCCACGCCGCCGGCGGGCGCATCTTCCTGCAGCTGTGGCATGTCGGGCGCATCTCCCACCCGTCGTACCTGAACGGCGAGCTGCCGGTGGCCCCCAGCGCGATCCAGCCCAAGGGCCATGTCAGTCTGGTGCGCCCACAGAGCGACTACCCGACGCCACGAGCCCTGGAAACCGAGGAGATCGCCGATATCGTCGAGGCCTACCGCAGCGGCGCCGAAAACGCCAAGGCCGCCGGTTTCGACGGCGTGGAGATCCACGGCGCCAACGGCTACCTGCTCGACCAGTTCCTGCAGAGCAGCACCAACCAGCGCACGGACCGCTATGGCGGTTCGCTGGAAAACCGCGCGCGGTTGCTGCTGGAAGTCGCCGACGCCGCCATTGAGGTGTGGGGTCCGGGCCGCGTCGGCGTGCACTTGGCGCCACGGGCGGATGCCCACGACATGGGCGACGCCGACCGTGCCGAGACCTTCACCTACGTGGCACGAGAGCTGGGCAAGCGTGGCATCGCCTTCATTTGCTCGCGAGAGAAGAAAGCCGACGACAGCATCGGCCCGCAGATCAAGGCGGCGTTTGGCGGCCCCTACATTGTCAACGAACGCTTCGACAAGGCCAGCGCCAACGCGGCCCTGGCCAACGGCAAGGCCGATGCGGTGGCCTTCGGCATCCCGTTCATCGCCAACCCCGACCTGCCCGCGCGCCTGGCCGCCGATGCGCCGCTCAATGCGCCGCGTCCTGAGACCTTCTACGCCGGGGGGCCGGTGGGGTATATCGATTATCCGCGGATGTAGTCTGTTGCAGGACCTGCAGGAGCGGGTTTGCCAAGCGGTCAGAAGTTGTAGCGCAAGCCCAGGTTGACCCCATACGGCTGTTCGATGTGCTTGCCGTTGCTGTACTGGAACTCGCCGTGCAGCTGCAGCACCTCGGACACCTGTGCGGCCAACCCCACGGCAAACTCGCCCCGCGTGCCGGACAGGTCGTTGGTGAAGTGGTTGTCGTTGACCTTCACCTTGTTGCTCTTGATGAACTCGTGAGCCGCCGCGACTTTCAGGTACGGCTGCAGGACACTGCCGTTGTCCAGCGCCAGGCTGCGCCCGACCTGGGCACCAACCTTGCCGAGCACCGAGTTGGCACCATCGCTTTGGGCGCGCATGCCGTTGTCCAACGTGTAGCTGTCATCATCGACCCACAACGTGGACAACTGGGTGAACGGCTCGACATACCAACCATCGTCCAGCTTGAAGTGCCGCCCGACCTCCACCGAGGCCCCGAGGCCGTCATTGTGATATTCACCCTTGGTCTTGCGACCATCGCTCATTACCACGTCGTTGCTGTTACGAAAGCGGTTGTACTTGAGCATCGCGTCGACGTAGTAACCGCTGTCGGCCATCCAGGTGCTGTAGGCACCGACGTAGTAGCTCTTGACCTTGCCGGATGAACCGAGGCTGAAGTCCAGGTCGGACTCGCTGTAACCGCCCATGACCCCGAGCAACCAGCGCCCGTCGTGGCCCGGCACCGCGCCGTCGGCGCCGAAGCTCACGCCGTTCTGATCCTGCTGGTAGGCCACGGCGTTGCCGGCCGAGAGGTTGTAGCGGTTGCCGTAGCTGCGCATCCAGATGCCCTGGCCATGCCCCAGGCGCAATTCACCCATGCGGCTGCGCAACGAGGACAGTTCGCCATACCAGACGGTGGGCGCGGCGCTGAACAGCCCCAGCACCGCACGGGCGCCCGGCGTCACGATCGGGCTGCCGCTGTCGTCGAACTTCTGCACCAGGTACCAGTTGTCCTCACCCTCGCCTTTTTCAAGGGTGTAGGTGTAGGTACCGAAATCGATATCGTGCAGCAGGCTGAAGGTCGCGTCGCCGCCACCGGTTTCGACGATACGGTGCGGCGCCTGCCCTTCGACCGGATCGGCACCGGTACTGGCGATGCTCAACTGGTGGCTGCCCTCGGCGGCCCCGGTAACCTTCAGCAGATCGCCGGTACCACTGGCCAGGTCGATGTCCATCACGAAGATGCCCGAGCCCTTGAGGTTGTCCACCGTCAGGGTCTTGAAGCCCGCCGTTGTGTCCCGGTCGGTGAAATCGACCGTGCCATTGTCGAGTGTCAGTTCGCCAACCTCGCCATCCTTGGTCAGGATCCAGCGGCCACCGCTGTTCAGCTCCAGGCTCTGCACATTGACCAGGTTTCCCCGCAACGAGGCATTGTTCTGCAGCAGCAGGTTCGCGGTACTGCCGGCTGCCACCACCACATCGCCGCTCAGCTGGCTGTTGTCCGCGGTGAAGTCGGCGGTCATGCCACCGATGACCTCGAGGATCGTGCCATTGCCCCCGATAAGCTGGCTGCCATTGGCCACCAGAATGTGTGCGGTGCCGGTGGAGCTACCGGAACCGGCCCTGACGATGATGGCACTTTGAGTGTCGCCCCTGACCGTCGATCCATCCAGGATCACCCGGGAGCCGCCACCACCGTTGGCTGCCGACTCCTGACGCACATCCAGACCATTGGTCTTGCCACTGACGAGACTGCCACCCGTGGCTTGCAGACTGGAACCGACGACAAAGGCGCCGACACGCTCCAGCCCGGTGAGCGTGCTGCCTTCCAGAACAAGGCTGCTGCCTCGCACAAGGGAGGCACCAATGCCACCTGCAATCGTGCTGCCCTGGGCCCGGATGCTGGAGGCCAGGGCAGCAGAAACGCCAAACGAGGATGCCGTCGGGCCACCCGTCACGGTTGCGCCATTGAGTAGCGCCTGGGTGCCATCGAGCAATTTGATGCCGGCTTGCACGCCGGCGGCGGCTACCTGTCCACCATTGACAGTGACAGTCGACCCACTAGAGACCGTTATACCCTCTGTGCTGCCAGTGGCGGTGATCTCCAGGGTCGACCCATTTCTCAGCTCATAGGTATCCGCGACCGGGCCAGTGACCGTTTCACTCTGGTTGTCGAGCACTTTGGCCTCGGCCAAGTCCGCGCCTGACATGGCAGTTATCAGACCCACCGCGACACTCAAGGGTATGCTGGAACTTCTCATAGCGATCTCCCACTAAAACATCGTCAACCGAACGGCCAGTCGTCGTAGCACCTCGGCACTGTTGAAACGGCGAACAGTCTCGACAGAAATCCAAAAATCTTCTGTAGGATTTTTCCGCCAGGGCACGAGAAAACACTGACACCTGCCTCGCCATGGCGCATGGAATGTGGGATTGACACGGGGCGAACCGTTAACGCGGCGTGAAGACATGAAGAGGCGAAAACTGCCGTTTTTCCCCCACCTTCGGAACAACGGAATAGTTGGCGTACACCGTCTTCTTTACATCTGCGGCAACCCAGTTCGGGTCGATTGGCACAAGCCAATAGCTGGCGTCCTGATACACCGCCTCCGTTGCATGCCTGGACGGTTCCCCTTCAACCTGCCAGTGAATGTCGATCTGATCGCCGCTCTTGACCTCTTGATAGCGCACGATGAACTTCGGCTCCTGGCTGGCAAAGGACATGTATCTGGGAGCCTGCATCTCCAGCAGCTGTTCCTGAATGTTCAGCTCCAGCACAACCGAGGTTTCCTCCTTTTCATCACGCAGGATCTTGTAGCTGATCGGCACCGTATGCCCAATCCCGTTCATCACCACGCCAGCGGGTACCTCAAACACCAGATCGGCCGGCCCGACGACGTCTCTCCAGGGGGACTGGTAGTCACGGTCCGGCACTTCCAGCACTAACGCAACCTGGTCTCCGGCCATCCCGGCATATTGGCGCACGGTGACCTTCACATGGCTGGCCCCGACGAAGTCGCGGTTGAAGTCCAACTGGTCCTTGTTATCACCGAATGCCTTTTCCACTTCTGGGCGCGGGAATGCGACACGCCCTACCCGCAGATCGCAATTCGCGGAACCGGAGAGGGCCCCGCCCCCTGCAGCCAGCGTGTAGGACAAGGTGACCCGTCCCCCAACCAGAACCTCGACCTCGTCCTTCCCGACCCTTTGCTCAAGCTCACCCTCCTTTTGAACATCGAGCGGCCAGGAAAGATCATGAGGATCGCCAGCAGCGGACACACCATTCCACTCCAGCAGGATCTGATCGCCCTTGGCCATATGGGGGTAAGCCTTGATTCGTATCGTCGCGCCCTGCGGCGGAACATTCTCGGGATCGAGCCCACCGTCCGCTGCCTCATCCACCTCAGGAGCGTCAAGTTCGAGGGAGCCGATGATGGAGATCACCCCTGGATCGGAACCGAGTCCACTTTCATCAATGCGGTAGACAAGGCGTGCATCCCCCTGCAACACCGCGGCCGCATGGGCGTTCTCCAGAGGGATTTCAACGCCACCCGCCTTCAACTGGGCATGCTTGATCACAGGCGCCAGGAGGCTGCCATTGGCAGTCCTGCCCACCCAGACCAGCGTTACCGCCTGCCCAACTACCCAACGGTCGTCGGGGTCCAGAACGATGCGGACGTCGGCATCTCCCAGCAGGTTGAAATCAAGGTTGCCCGAGTCGTCGGCATCCAGCACGCGCGGTGCAGACAGGGGTTGTACGACCTGGAGTACCAGGCTGTCATGAGCCAGGGAGAGGGCGGACTCGTTACCTGCCCGGTCCTGTATCTGATAGGTGAAAGCGATTGGAATCCCGCCAACCAATGTCTGCAACTTGGCCTGGGGCAATGCGATGGGCGTAGGCTCGCTCTCGCTGTCCACGATGAACGGCCCCGCGCTGACTCGTTCAATGCCATCGGTCATACTGACCGTGATCGTGTCACCCAGCGCCTGATGCAAGAAACCGCTGATCGTGACCCAGAGCACGCCCTCCTCGAAATCGGACTCAAGGATTACACCCCTGTCCTCCAATGCCTTGGGGAACACCATTTTTCCCAGTGCCCCCTCATCACCTCCGGGGGCCAGCCTGTCAATACGAACAAACCGGCTAGGACCATGCTCCCAGACCGTGCTCAGAGAGGGGCGAACAGCGTAGCCCAAGCTGAACCGCCGTTCTTTCCCCTCCCCTACTGAACGCCAAAAGGACGCGGGCAGCGTGAGTTCGAACTTATGATCGCGATCCTCCGCCTCAGACTGCTCGACATAGTGATAAGCGCCCTCTTCGGCCTCGAGAATCTCGTCGTCCCAGGTCAACGCGATTTGGTAATCAACCGCAATCTCAGGCCACCACGGGACGATCACCTGCAGATCGTCACTTAACCTGTCACCCGGCAACAGTTCAGGGAGCTCATCGTAACCGTCATCCAATAGCGCACAGACTTCGAGTGCTTTGAATTCAAACGTGCCCTTTACCCCTTCATTGAAGGTATTCATTCCTCATCCTCGGCCAGTCAAGGAGCCCAAAGGCAACAATGGGACATGAACAACCAGTGCCCTGGCGAATCGCCAGGGCACTTTTACTTCAAGGCAGCGGGCACGTCCCCTGACTGGGTTCCCTTACCGAGACCGGCACACGTTTGTGACCGGCTTTCACCGGCCCATGGACATTCGTCGCCGTGTACTCGACGGTGGCCGAGCCGGTGCAGATTACGAACGCCCATCGACGCTCGATCTGGTAGGTGAGTTCGCCCTTGTCTTTGTGATGCTGTTCGATTCTGATGAGCGGGAGGTTTACTTCAGCATCCGGGATAGGGTTTCCGGGAGTAGGCTTCTGACTGTCGTCTGCACTGAGATGGATCACAATGGTGTCGCCCACCGCCACGTTGCCATAAAGCTCGATTTTCACCGGTAAATCTCGTTGCGCCTTCTCGATATCGATTGCGCCAAACCGATTGAGGTCAGTGAATTCAAGCTCCTTGAGCGCAGTGCCCCCTCCCGGCAGGTCTTCCCCGCGCAGTAGGACCACAGGCTTGGATGGAGAATGCGCAGTGTTTTCCTCGCCACTCGCACCGAATACCCGGGTCACGGTATAGGCCATCTGCACTGTGCCACTGGGCTCGCTGGCCAGCACGGTCGGGGGAACTGGACGATTGATGTTGACCTTGGCAGCTGCCTCGGCAGCGCTCACGGGAGCAAGCGCGTGGGAGGGCTGTGTGCCCCAGACCAGGTGGAGTTTATCGTCCTCCTCCAACAGTTCAGTGCCGTCCACGGCGAGCCAGGGGATGGTCACTTGCGCACCTGCGGCGACATCCTCGGGCGTCAGCTCATCCACTTGCCCGGAGGCATCGCCGGCAATGGTGGCCAATTCCAGATTGCCATGCCCTGGCAACTCCGGATCGGGATCGGGCCCACCCGGCAGCCGCAGGTCGACATTGACGCTCGCCGGGGGCGTCGCGTCGCCGATCTTGAAGGCGCCGCGCCACAATTCATAACTCACGGCCACTGCCCCTGTCTTCGGCCCTGCGCTGGTAAGCGGATACAGCAGGACCAGTTTCATCAATGGCTCTGGCGGCGGCGGCACCACGGTGACTTCATGTTCGTCCGAACGTTGGGCTCCCCAAAGCACGACGACCTTATCGCCGATACGAGCCCCGGTGACCCCGGGAACCACCAGGTTGATGCCTGCACGGGCATCTTTGTCGAGAATCAGCGGGTCGCCCGACTGGTCAAATCCTGGCACTTCAGGCGTAGGGAGAACGACGGGGATATCCTGCAACAGCAACTGCAGGGTGTCATGAGGCACGGAAACGATCGAGAGATTCCCTGCCCGATCCTGCGACGTGTAGGTGAATGTGATCGGGGTATTGTCCTTGAGCTTCTGCACCTCGGCCAGCGGCAGTGCCACTGGCGTGGCGTCAATGCTGCTGGTGACGGTGAAGGGGCCGACCGTCACTGGGGTGGTGCCGTCGGTCATGGTCACCATGATCTGGTCACCCTGCTTCTGCTCCATATAACCCCTGACATGGACCGTAAGCATGCCAGCGACAAAGTCCGTGATCAGGATGTGCTTCCTGGCCTCGATCTCCGAAGCAAACGATAGCCTCGCGAGTGTGCCGGGGTTGCCACCCGGCGCCAGTTTATCGATGCGGATGACTCGGTTGGGCCCTCTTTCGAATTCACCTGAAAACTCTGGTCGAACCGAGTAACCCACCTGGAAGGTACGATCCTGCCCATCCGCAATGAAATCCCAATACGAACTCGGCAGTTCCAGAGAGAACTCGTAATCAGGATCCGCCGCTTCCGCGGCCGTGATCGAATGCCAGGCCATGCCCACGCCTTCGAGTTCTTCGTCACCGTTTACATACAACGCGATGACCATACCTTCCTCGACTTCATCCCAGTTCGGCACCCTCACCTTCAACGGTTTCTTATGGTCCGCCACCGGCAAGAGTTCAGCAGGATCGTCGACGCCATCCTCAACCAGCCCCTCGACAATCAGTTCCTTGAATTCCAACACTCCACCCTGTGGGAACAACACTCTGGAGCGTTTACCCGCGGGCCGCAGCAACCGACCGCTGAGTTGTTTGGGTACAGGCTTGTTCATGGCCATTTTCCTAATCGGTTCTACAGGTACGCGGCCCCTGCACCCTCACGGATTCGGGGCAACGAGTTAGTCACGACACAAGGCACTAGCCAACCAGTGATGGGAACAGGAGCAAGGGAGGAAACGGCTGCCGTCGTCGTGCTAGTAGATGTAACAAACTCCAGCCCGTCCGACACCTGACAAAAATGCCAGGTTCAGACGGGTTCGGGGTCTGCCGAAAGGAACGCTGCAGGCGCGGGAAACAGACAAATTCAGAGGCAATGGCACCCGATCGAAGTCTCAGGTAACCACATTCATGCTCGGTTCAAGGGCGGGCATTGATCTGCTGTTGCAAGTTCTGGATTTGGCTCTGCAGGGTATTGATATTGCGGGTCGTCTGCCCACGGAAGGCATCGAACTCCTGCACCGAAGTGCCACCGCCCGCGGTGGCCGGGCGGTTGTCTAACTGGCTCTTGAGCACCAGCACATCCTGCTCAAGGCTCTCGATGGCCGCGCTCGGATTGCCCTGCTTCTTCAGCGCCGCCACCTCATTGCTCAGGCTCTTGAGCTGACCATCCAGCTTGCCGCCATCCACCTGGCCCGACTTGAGCGCCGCCAGCTCGCCATTGACTGCCTTGAGCTGCGCCTGCAGTTGCCCTTGCAATTCGGTCACCGCCTTCTGCTGCTCGCGGGTATCGGCCAGCACCTGCTCCAAGCGCTTGCCCAGGTCACCCGCCTGTCCGGCGACGCCCTGCTGCTGCTTGCCCTGCTCGGCCAGCGAGGCCTGCAACTGACGGATCTGCAGCTTCAACGCCTCGCTGCCGGAACTGCTGCTGGACTCGCTGGCATCGACCTTGCCGCTGATCGCCTGCAAACGCCCGGCCGCCTCCTCACTGATGCGGGCAAAGCTTTCCTGGGTCGCGACCAGTTGCTGCTCCATCAATGTGATCTGCTGGAAGCTCCACCAGCCAAGTCCGCCCAAGGCGATGAACGAGGCACCCAGCAAGGCCCACAGCGGGCCGTTGCTGCGTGGGCGTGCCGCCTTCTGGCGGCTGCGGGTGACGTGAGCAGGCAGCAATTCATCGTCATCAGGGGTGCCGGCACGCAGGGTGGGCACATCGTCAAAGTCGTCGTGGGCGTCGTTACGCATGGGTGCATTCAACCGCGGTGGTAGCAAAGAGGCATGAGTATAAACCGCCTGGACAGCGCACTGATGACCATCATCCCGCCCACAGGTTCAGCGTTGCCCCGTCTGCGCCTGCCACCAGGCACAGAATTCATCCAGCGCGGACCACACATCGGCCTGGGGTCGGTAGCCCAGGTACTGTCGGGCACGGCTGATATCGAGGGTGAAATCTTTGCTCATCACCTGCACTGCCGTGCGGCTCAAGGTCGGCAGCGGGCGCCCGGGCCAAAGCATGCAAGCGGCCTCGTTGAGCGCCGCCAGGCCGTAGGCCAGGCTTGGGGAGCGGTAGCGGGTGACCTGCGGCAGTTGCATGCGGCGCATCACGTAGTTGACCACGTCCCATAGCGGCAACGGGTGGCCGTTGCTGATGTTGTAGGCCTGGCCAAGGGCCTGTTCCTCGGCGAAAAGGGCACTGAGCAATGCCTCGTTGAGGTTGTGCACACTGGTGAAGTCGACCTTGTTCAGGCCATTGCCGACGATCGCCACGCGCCCCTTGGCCTGCATTCGCATCAGGCGTGGGAAAATGCTCGCATCGCCGGCACCGGTGACGAAACGCGGGCGCAGCGCCAGCACTTCCAAGCCGAACTCCTGGGCGCCGAACACTTTCTGCTCGGCCAGGTGCTTGGTCAGCGCGTAATGGTCATGGAAGCGGCGCGGTACCTGGTCCTCGCGGATGTCGAGGCGCGAACGTCCAGTGAAGTAGATCGACGGCGACGACAGGTGCACCAGGCGCCGCACATGCTCCTTGATGCACCCCTCGACCACGTTCTCGGTAAGTACCACGTTGCCCTGGTGAAAATCCTGATAGCGGCCCCAAGTGCCCACCGCGCCGGCGCAATGCACCACTGCGTCGACGCCCTGGCACAGGCGCCGGGCCAGCTCGGCATCGCCCAGGTCGCCCGGGATGAACTGCGCCCCGCGCTTGACCAGGTGCTCCACGCCCTCCGCCCGCCGGCCATTGATCCGCACCTCCAGGCCCTGCTCCAAGGCGAAGCGCGCAAAGCGCCCGCCGATGAAGCCGCTCGCGCCGGTGACCAGAATTCGCATGTAAGACTCCGCCTTGCCAGATTTCGGATGCAACTGACGCCTGATATGCCTACAAGGGCACCAGCCAATGCCGCGCCGAATGGCGCAGGTGGTCGGTCAGCTGGACGAGCAACTGCCCGCCGTTGCGCCAATGATGCCAGTACAGCGGTACGTCGATGGGGGTATTGGCGCAGATTTCCACCAGTTCGCCACGGGCCAGCTGTTCGGCTACCTGCCGCTCCGGCACCAGCCCCCAGCCCAGGCCAGCCTCGGTCATGCGCAGGAAACCTTCGGAGGACGGGCAAAGGTGGTGCAGGAATCCTTCCTGCACGCCCAACGACGCCAGATAGCGATGCTGGAGGAAATCGTCCGGCCCGAACACGATCGCCGGAGCACGGGCCAACCGCTCGACCGCAAAACCTTGGGGAAAGTAGCGCGCCATGAACGCGGGGCTGGCCAGCGCACGATAACGCATCGACCCCAGCGGCAGGCTGCGCGCGCCGGCAACGGGACGTTCGCTGCCACACAGGCAGGCCGCGACCTCGCCGGCGCGCATGCGCTTGAGGCCGACCTCCTGGTCTTCGACCACCAGGTCAAGCAGCACCTGCTGCTGCGCGCAGAAAGCCCCCACCGCACCGGCCCACCAGGTCGCCAGGCTGTCGGCGTTGAGGGCGATGCGCAGGCGCTCGGGCATGCCCTCCTCGTCCAACGCCGGCACCTGGCGCTGCAAGTCGCGCTCAAGCAGGCGCACCTGCTGCACATGGTTGAGCAACTGCCGGCCGACCTCGGTCGGGCTCGGTGGCGTGGCGCGCACCAGCACCGGCTGGCCGACCCGCGCCTCGAGCAGCTTGATGCGTTGCGAGATGGCCGACTGCGAAAGCCCCAGCACCTGGGCGGCGCGCTCGAAACCGCCTTGTTCGATCACCGCAGCAAGGGCGGCGAGCAACTTGTAGTCGAACATCGATTTCTCTAATGACTGATCAGCTCTATTGGTTTTTCTTATACCGCCGCAACCGCCACAATGGCCACATCTTTCTTGTTGATCCGCGCCGATGTCCGCATCGGTGCCCGTGGAGTGTCCCCGCTATGTGGCAAAGCTATCTCAACGGCATGCTGGTGGCCTTTGGCCTGATCATGGCCATCGGCGCCCAGAACGCCTTCGTCCTGGCGCAGAGCCTGCGCCGTGAGCATCACCTGCCGGTGGCGGTGCTGTGCGTGGTCTGTGACGCGCTGCTGGTCGCCGCCGGGGTGTTCGGACTGGCCACGGTACTGGCGCACAACCCTACTCTGCTGGCCGTGGCGCGCTGGGGCGGCGCGGTGTTCCTGATCTGGTACGGCACCAAGGCCCTGCGCAGCGCGTTTTCCAAACAGAGCCTGCAGCACCGGGAAGGCCAGGGCGTGCGCTCGCGCCGCGCGGTGCTGCTGAGCGCGCTGGCGGTGACCCTGCTCAATCCCCACGTATATCTGGACACCGTGCTGCTTATCGGCTCCCTCGGCGCCCAGCAGACCGTGCCCGGCGCCTACGTGGCCGGCGCCGCCAGTGCCTCGCTGGTGTGGTTCTCGACCCTGGCGATCGGCGCCGCCTGGCTGGCGCCGTGGCTGGCACGCCCTGCGACCTGGCGGATGCTCGACCTGATGGTGGCGGTGATGATGTTCGCGGTGGCGGCGCAGCTCATCTTCAACTGAACCGCTTACCTGTAATTGATGGACTCGCCCCGCAATCCCTGTCTGCTACCGATGTGTACGGACTTGAGACATCGCTGACACACGTGCGGGGACAAATCCTGCTCATTATCTGGTCACTGCTGCAAAGTGATCAGGTGTACCAACGCAAACCGAAAGATCGTGCGGAGGCTGCCATGAGCAGCTGATCAACCGAGCAATGCCAGCCGGGCGCTGAGCGCTCCTACCCCTGCTAGTGTGCTGTCTCGGCAATAAGCTGTTCAATTTTGGCGGCGTCTTGGGCGCCCGGCCGGCGTTGCCACGCCTCGCCATAGCCCTGCCATGACTCGTCGCGGCGCCTTGTCCGAACATCCAAGCCACTTGCCATATGTTCAAAAGCAGCTAGACATTGTGGGCCGCGAAAGGGCCGCGTAGCGGCCCCAGGATTTCAGCGGATAGGCAAAGATCGTCGGAGCCGCCTTGCGGCCCCGATTTCGCAGGCGCTTGTGTTACGCCACAGTCTCCTGCACTACACGGATCACCCGCTGCGGAAACGGAATGTCGATGCCTTCGGCCTTGAGACGGTCGCGGGCATGCTCGTTGAGCATGAACATCACGTCCCAGTAGTCGGCCGTCTTGGTCCAGATACGCAGCGACACGGTGATCGAGCTGTCACCCAGGGTCGAGATCACCGCCTGCGGCGCTGGATCCTGCAGCACGCGCGGATCCTGGGCCAGCTCCAGCAGTACATTGCGCGCCTTCTGCAGGTCGGCGTCGTAGTCCACGCCCACGTCGAACACCACCTTACGGGTCGGCTGGCGGTTGGTGTTGGTAATGATGCCGTTGGACAGGCTGCCGTTGGGCATGATCACGGTCTTGTTGTCGCCAGTGCGCAGCACGGTGTGGAAGATCTGGATGCTGTCCACGGTGCCCGCGACACCTTGCGCCTCGATCCAGTCACCGATGCGAAACGGGCGGAACATCAGGATCAGCACGCCGCCGGCGAAGTTCGCAAGGCTGCCCTGCAGGGCCAGACCGATGGCCAGGCCCGCGGCACCGATGGCGGCGACGAACGAGGTGGTCTCGATGCCGATCATCGAGGCCACGCTGACCATCAGCAGCACCTTCAGCACGATGTTGGCCAGGGTGCTGATGAAGCCCTGCAGCGCCGCGTCGGCGCGCAGGCCGACCAGCTTGCCCAGGCGGGCGCTGACCTTGTTGATGATCCACCAGCCGATGGCCAGGGTCAGCAGCGCCAGCAACAGGCGGCTGCCGTACTCCATGATCAAGGGGAGCCAGGTTTGCGATTGACGGACCAGCTGATCGACTTCAGCGTTCAAATCCATGTTTATCTCCTGATGCCGAACGGCAAGTACACGATGAGGCGGGCAACGCAAAGCAAGCGGCCCGGACCCCGATGGACATCACTGCGCCATCAAGGTTCCGGGCCGCCGCGGATCAGTCGCGGAAGTTGTTGAACTGCAGCGGCATGTCGAATTCCTTGGTGCGCAGCAGGGCGATGGCTTCCTGCAGGTCGTCACGCTTCTTGCCGGTCACGCGCACCTGCTCGCCCTGGATGGCAGCCTGGACCTTGAGCTTGCCGTCCTTGATGGTGGCGACGATCTTCTTGGCCAGGTCCTTGTCGATGCCTTCGCGGAACTTGGCTTCCTGCTTCTTTTCCTTACCGGATGCGTAGGGATCCTTGGTTTCCAGGCATTTGACGTCGATCTTGCGCTTGACCAGCGCCAGGCGCAGGATTTCCAGCATCGCCTCGAGCTGGAACTCCTCCTCGGCGGTCAGCAGCACGGTCTGTTCCTTGTCCTTGAACTCGAAGGTGCCCTTGCCCTTGAGGTCGTAACGGCGGTCGAGGTCCTTGATGGCGTTGTCGACGGCGTTCTGCACTTCGTGCTTGTCCAGTTCCGATACCACGTCGAACGAAGGCATGGATGATCTCCAGAAAAAAAGCGCGCTCGGCTTGAAGATGGAGCGCGTCGGGTTTGATGGTTAAAATGCGGGCTCATTATAACGGGTTGCGAAACGCAGATGAGCAGCACCTGGCATATTCTCGGCGCCGGTAGCCTCGGCAGCCTCTGGGCCTGTCGCCTGGCCCGCGCCGGCAAGGCGGTCCGCCTGATCCTGCGCGATAAGCAGCGCCTGTCCAGTTACCAGGGCGCAGGCAAGCTGACGCTGTTCGAACAGGACAAGACCCAGCACTACGCGATCCCCGCGGAAACCTTCGATGCCCAAGGGCCGATTCATCGCCTGTTGGTGGCCTGCAAGGCCTACGATGCCGCGCCAGCCGTGGCGCGCCTGGCCGCGAGACTGGCCAACGGCGCCGAACTGGTGCTGTTGCAGAACGGCCTGGGCAGCCAGGACGAAGTCGCCGACCAGGTGCCCCACGCCCGCTGCATCTTCGCCTCCAGCACCGAGGGCGCGTTCCGCGAGGCCGACTGGCAGGTGCGCTTCGCCGGCCACGGTTTCAACTGGCTGGGTGATCCGACCAACCCCAACGTCCCGTCCTGGTTCGCAGACCTGCATGACGCCGGCATCCCGGCCCAGTGGTCGCTCGACATCCCCACCCGCCTGTGGCGCAAACTGGCCCTCAACTGCGCGATCAACCCGCTCACCGTGCTGCACGACTGCCAGAACGGTGGCCTGCTCGGCCACCTGGCCGAAGTCGACCAGCTGTGTGACGAACTGGCCGACCTGCTGCGCCGTTGCGGCCAGCCCGAGGCCGCCCACGACCTGCATGAGGAAGTGCAGCGGGTGATTCTCGCCACCGCGGCCAACTACTCTTCCATGTACCAGGATGTCCGCCATGGCCGACGCACCGAGGTCCACTACCTGCTCGGCCACGCCTGCCGTACCGCCAACCGCCATGACCTGGCGGTACCGGCCCTGGAACGGCTGCAGCGGCGCCTGGTCGATAACTTGCAGGCGCGCGGACTGCGTAGCGACTGACGGCATTCATCCACAGGACAGGACACCTCCTCACCCATGACCCTGCGTCAACGCCTGGAAAACCTCCCGGTCGGGCAGAAATTGCTGGCGGCCCTGCTGGTGCTGCTGGTGACCATCCTGTTGGTGGCCAACCTCGCCTTCATCAGCGCCGCCTATTGGATCACCCAGGAAAGCATGGCGCCCCAGGCCCTGCAGACCATCGGCAAGCTGGTCTCCAACCCGCAGATGTCCGCGCGCGCCGGCGATTCGGCAGAGAACGCCACGGCGCTGCTCAAGGAGCTCGACAGCTATTCGCCGCTACGCGCCGCCGCGATCTATGGCGGTGACGGGCAGATGCTGGCCCAGCTGCAGCACGGCGACCCGCTAACCCTGCCCAAGCGCTACCGCAACATCGACGGCTGGCGCCTCATGGAGTTTCGCAGCACCCAGCTGATCCGCCTGCCGCGCAGCGCCGCCCCACCCGCGCATCTGCTGCTGGTGGCCAGCAGCGAGTTGCCCACCGCGTTCTACACCGGCACGCTATCGGCCAGCCTGGCCATCCTGGTGTTCAGCATACTGCTGTGGCTGGTCATCGCCCGGCAGATCAAGCGCCTGATCACCCTGCCGATCAATCGCCTCGAAGAGCTGACCCGCCAGGTTACCCGCGAGGAGAGCTACGCCCTGCGCGCCCAGCGCGGCAACGACGACGAGATCGGCAGCCTGGCGGAGGCGTTCAACACCATGCTCTCGCGCATCGAGGCCCGCGAGCAGCAGCTCAAGCGCACCCGCGACGAGTTCCAGGACGCCTACGACCAGGCCCAGGGTCTGGCCGAGGAAACCCGCCACACCAACCGCAAGCTGGAGCTGGAAGTCCAGGTGCGCAGCAAGATCGAGAAGAAGCTCACGGGCTTTCAGAACTACCTGAACAGCATCATCGACTCCATGCCCTCGGCACTGATCGCCCTCGACGAGCAGCTCTACGTCACCCAGTGGAACCACGAGGCCACGGTGCTCTCCGGCACGCCGCTGGACGAGGCGCTGAACCAGCCGGTGTTCCTCGCCTTCGAGCCGCTCAAGCCCTTCCTGCCGCAGCTCAAGGAGAGCGTGGAGAAGTACCGGGTGGCCAAGATCGAGCGGGTTACCTGGCCAAAGGGCGAGGACCTGCGCCACTACGCCCTGACCTTCTACCCACTGATGGGCGGCGCCGGACGCGGCGTGGTGATCCGCATCGACGACATCACCCAGCGCCTGTCCCTGGAAGAAATGATGGTTCAGTCGGAAAAGATGCTCTCGGTCGGCGGCCTGGCCGCAGGCATGGCCCACGAGATCAATAACCCACTGGGCGCGATCCTGCACAATGTGCAGAACATCCGCCGACGCCTGTCGCCAGACCTGCCGCGCAACCAGGAGCAGGCCGGCGAACTGGGCATCGACCTGACGGCCGTCAACCGTTACCTGGAGAGCCGCGAAGTGCCGCAACTGCTCGACGGCATCCAGCAGGCCGGCGCCCGGGCGGCCAAGATCGTCACCCACATGCTCAGCTTCAGCCGCCGCAGCAACCGCCAGCTGGCGCCTTGCGAGTTGCCGGCGCTGATCGACCAGGCCGTGGAGATCGCCGGCAACGACTTCGACTTGGCCATCGGATTCGACTTCAAGGGCCAGGCCATCGTCCGCCAGTTCGACCCGCAACTGGGCCCGGTGCCCTGCACCGCCAACGAACTGGAACAAGTGCTGCTCAACCTGCTGAAGAATGCCGCCCAGGCCATCCACCAGCGCCCACAGCCCAGCGAGCCGGGGCGTATCACCCTGCGCACGCGGCTCAACCCGCCGTGGGCGGAGATCCAGGTCGAAGACAATGGCATCGGCATGCCCGAGACGGTGCGCAAGCGCACCTTCGAGCCGTTCTTCACCACCAAGGAAATCGGCCAGGGCACCGGCCTGGGCCTGTCGGTGTCGTACTTCATCATCACCAACAACCACAAAGGGCAGATGGAGGTGCAGTCCACTCCCGGCCAGGGCACCTGCTTCACTCTGCGCCTACCTCTGAACCCGGCCCAGCCGACCACCACCAAGACGGAGACATGACATGGGCTACCGCCTGTCGAAGATCTACACCCGCACCGGCGACAAAGGCGAAACCGGCCTGGGCGACGGACGCCGGGTGCCCAAGGACCATCCGCGGATTGAGGCGATCGGCGAGGTAGACAGCCTCAACAGCCAGTTGGGCGTGCTGCTGGCCGGGCTGGCCGAGGCCGGTCTTGGCGAGCTGATCGAGGTACTGGCGCCTTGTCAGCACCGTTTGTTCGATCTGGGTGGGGAACTGGCAATGCCCAGCTACCAGGCGTTGAACATTGCCGAGGTGGAGCGCCTGGAGGCGGCCATCGACCGCTGGAACGAAGAGTTGGGGCCGCTGAAAAACTTCATCCTGCCTGGGGGCTCGATGCTGGTGGCCCAGGCCCATGTCTGCCGCAGTGCGGCGCGGGCGGCGGAACGGCGTTGCCAGCAACTGAATGCGCTGGAACCGCTGGAGGGGGTGGGGCTGGCCTATATCAACCGGGTATCGGACCTGTTGTTCGTCGCGGCCCGGATCATTGGGCGGCGCCAGGGAGTTGCAGAGGTATTGTGGCAGCCTGCGCCTAAACCTGGAGCCTGAGATTGCTGGGGCTGCTGCGCAGCCCCAATTACTCAGACCTCAGGCCAAAACGCCCGGATCCCCGCCACACCCTGCGCTCCAACCTCCCACGCCCGCTCCCGTTCACCCGGCCCGACCCCGCCCAGCAGAAACACCGGATGGCTGATCCCGCCGATCAATCGCTGCGCTTCATCCCACCCCAACGGCACCGCCTCGGGATGGGTCTGGGTCGCCTGCACCGGCGACAAGGTGACAAAGTCCACCCCCATCTGCTCGGCCAGCGCCAGTTCCTCGGCACTGTGGCAGGACGCCGCCAGCCAGCGCTCCTTCGGGAATGGCCGCCCCTTGGCCGCGTACTTGCGTAACTGCGCGGCGGTCAGGTGCCAGCCGGCCGACGGGAAGTCGCCCAGCCACTCCAGCGGCCCCTTGAGCATCAATTGGGCCTTGCCCGCGCACAGGCCGACCGCATCCACCGCTACATCGCGGTACTTGGGGTCGTACATGTCCGGCGCGCGCAGCTGGATCAGCCTGATGCCGCTGGCCACGGCCTTCTGGATGCCCTTGAGCAGCTCCGGCACTTCCAGACCGTCAGGGGTGATCAGATACTGGTCGGGCAGGCGCGCCGCGGCGACGATCGGCTTGTTGGCCTCGGGGAACTCATACTGACCAAGGTCACGCGGCGCCACCCAGGCCAGGGGCTGGCCTTCGGCGCCGTGGGGCTCACCAGTAAAGGCGTGCACTTCACGCACATCCAGCAGCACCTGTTTGTCCGGATAGTCGTGGCTGACCTTGATCAACGGCCGCGAAGCCGCGACCTCGATCCCCAGCTCCTCGCGCAGCTCGCGGGCCAGCGCCGCCTCGACGCCCTCGCCCTCCTCCAGCTTGCCGCCGGGGAACTCCCACAGGCCGCCCTGGTGCTGGGTATCGGCGCGGCGGGCGATCAGGATCCGCCCGTCGGCACCACGAATGACCGCTGCGACTACATGAATCCGTTTCACCCTTCACGCTCCGCCAGGCCAGCTTTTTGCCAGGCCTGGAAGGCTGGCCATTGATAAATGGTCTCGATGTAGGCAGCCGCTTCGGCCGGCACCGCGACACGGTAGGTGCGCAAGCGCACGGCCACAGGGGCGAAGAAGGCGTCGGCCAAGCTCGGGCGGCCGAACAGGAACGGGCCGTTTTCCTTGGCCACCAAGCGGCATTCGCTCCACAGGGCGACGATGCGGTCGATATCGACCTGCACGTCCAACGGCATCTCGGCCAGTGCTTCGTCACGGGACAGGTCGAATGGCATGGCACCGCGCAGGGCGAAGAAGCCGCTGTGCATCTGCGCGCAGGCCGAACGGGCCTGGGCGCGGGCGGCAACGTCCTCGGGCCACAGGCGGGCCTCGGGGTGGCGTTCGTTGAGGTATTCGGCGATGGCCAGGGAGTCGGCGATGACGCCATGCTCGCTTTGCAGCAACGGCACCTTGGCGGTGGCCGAGAAGGCCAGCAGGCGCTGGCGGGTGTCAGGCTGGTTGAGCTTGACCAGGGTTTCTTCGTAGGGGACGCCGGCCAGCTCGAGGGCCAGGGCGCCGCGCAGCGACCAGGAGGAATACAGCTTGTCGCCGATGATCAGGTGATAGCTCATGGTTCGGCTCCATGTTGCGGACAGTATGCAGTAATCGCGGGGCAAGCCCGCTCCCACGACAGTCTGCGTGGGACCGGGCTTGCCCCGTGATGGATCAGGTGCGGTATTCGGCGTTGATCTTCACGTACTCGTGGGACAGGTCGGTGGTCCAGATTGTTTCACTGCACTGGCCACGGCCCAGTTCGATGCGGATGGTGATTTCCTCCTGGGCCATCACCTTGGCGCCCTGGTCCTCGGTGTAGCTCGGGCTGCGCCCGCCCTGGCTGGCGATGCAGACGCTGTCCAGGTACACATCGATCAGGCTCACATCCAGCGCCGGCACGCCGGCACGACCGACCGCGGCGAGGATACGGCCCCAGTTGGGATCGGAGGCGAACAGCGCGGTCTTGATCAGCGGCGAGTGGGCCACGGCGTAGCCGACGTCCAGGCACTCCTGGTGATTGCCACCGCCGTTGACCTGCACGGTGACAAACTTGGTAGCGCCTTCGCCGTCGCGGACAATGGCCTGGGCCACCTCCATGCACACCTCGAACACCGCCTTCTTCAGCGCCTCGAACAGTGCGCCGCTGGCCTCGGTCACTTCCGGCACATCGGCCTTGCCGGTGGCGATCAGCATGCAGCAGTCGTTGGTCGAGGTGTCGCCGTCGATGGTGATGCGGTTGAACGACTTGTTGGCGCCGTCGAGTATCAGGTCCTTGAGCACCGCCGGGGCGACCTTGGCGTCGGTGGCGATGTAGCCGAGCATGGTGGCCATGTTCGGACGGATCATGCCCGCGCCCTTGCTGATGCCGGTGACGGTGATGGTCTTGCCGTCGTACTGGAACTGGCGGCTGGCGCCCTTGGGCAGGGTGTCGGTGGTCATGATGCCAGTGGCGGCTTCGGCCCAGTGGTTTTCCGACAGGTTGTCCAGGGCGGCCTGCAGCGCGCCTTCGATCTTCTCGACTGGCAGCGGCTCGCCGATCACGCCGGTGGAAAACGGCAGCACGGACTCAGCAGGAACACCGGCAAGCTCCGCCAGCTTGGCGCAGGTGCGCTCGGCGGCGGCCAGGCCCGGTGCGCCCGTGCCGGCGTTGGCATTGCCGGTGTTGGTCAGCAGGTAACGCACGGTACCCTGCACACGCTGCTTGGAAAGGATCACCGGGGCCGCGCAAAAGGCGTTGAGGGTGAACACGCCGGCGACGCTGGAGCCTTCGGCGCAGCGCATCACCACCACATCCTTGCGCCCTGGGCGCTTGATGCCCGCCGAGGCGATACCGAGTTCGAAACCGGGAACCGGGTGCAGGGTGGGCAGGGGACCAAGACCAACAGCCATTAGAGCGCTCCTATGGAAAACAAGGGATGTGACGACGTCGGCCGATCTTAATGTCGGCCGGTTACCAGAGGGAAGAGCGGGGGCCGCTTCGCAGCCCATCGCGACACAAGGCCGCTCCTACAGAGACTGCGCTGCTCTTTAGCCGAGCGCAGTACCTGTGGGAGCGGCCTTGTGTCGCGAAAGGGCCGCAACGCGGCCCCTCGGATGTCACGCAGGATCGATTACTCGATCTGACCATGGCAATGCTTGAATTTCTTGCCCGAACCACACCAGCACGGCTCGTTGCGGCCCAGCTTCATGTCGTTGCGAACCGGCGCGGAGGCCACGGCGACTTCGGCGCCCTCCTCGGCCAGCTGCTCGCCTTCCAGGCCCGGCGCGGCGGCATGCTGGAACTGCATGCGGCTGGCCAGTTCCTCGGCCTCGCGGCGCAGGCGCGCCTCTTCCTCGGCCGGATCTTCGCGGCGTACCTGGACGTGCGAGAGCACGCGGATGGTGTCGCGCTTGATCGACTCCAGCAGCTCCTGGAACAAGGTGAACGACTCGCGCTTGTACTCCTGCTTCGGGTTCTTCTGCGCATAGCCGCGCAGGTGGATACCGTGGCGCAGGTGGTCCATGGTCGACAGGTGGTCTTTCCACAGGTCGTCCAGCACGCGCAGCAGGATCTGCTTCTCGAAGGTGCGCAGGGCGTCGATGCCGGCCTGGTCTTCCTTCTCGTTGTAGGCGTCGGTGATTTCCTTGATCAGCCGCTCGCGCAGGGTCTCCTCGTAGAGGTGATCGTCCTCGTCGAGCCACTGCTGGATCGGCAGCTTGATGGCGAAATCGCTGGCCAGCGAAGCTTCCAGGCCGGCCACGTCCCACTGCTCGGGCAGCGATTGCGGCGGAATATGCTGGCTGATGGTGGCATCGAGCACTTCCTGGCGGAACTCGGCGATAGTGTCACCGATGTTCTCGGCGGCCAGCAGGCTGTTGCGCATGTGGTAGATCACCTTGCGCTGCTCGTTGGCCACGTCGTCGTATTCGAGCAGCTGCTTGCGGATGTCGAAGTTGCGGCCTTCGACCTTGCGCTGCGCCTTCTCGATGGCGTTGGTCACCATGCGGTGCTCGATGGCCTCACCGGACTGCATGCCCAGCGCCTTCATGAAGTTCTTCACCCGGTCGGAGGCGAAGATGCGCATCAGGCTGTCTTCCAGCGACAGGTAGAAACGGCTGGAGCCGGCGTCGCCCTGACGGCCGGCACGGCCACGCAGCTGGTTGTCGATACGGCGCGACTCGTGGCGCTCAGAGGCGATCACGTGCAGGCCACCGGCTTCCAGCACCTGCTGGTGACGCTTCTGCCAGTCGGCCTTGATCTGGGCGATCTGTTCGGCGGTCGGGTTGTCCAGGGCGGCCACCTCGGCCTCCCAGTTGCCGCCCAACAGGATGTCGGTACCACGGCCGGCCATGTTGGTGGCGATGGTCAGTGCACCCGGAGCACCGGCTTGCGCGATGATCTCGGCTTCTTTTTCGTGGTACTTGGCGTTCAGGACCTTGTGGTCGATACCTTCCTTCTTGAGCAGGTTGGACATGTGCTCGGAGGTTTCGATGGTCGCGGTACCGACCAGGACCGGACGGCCGTGGGCCATGCTTTCCTTGATGTCGGCGATGATCGCGGCGTACTTCTCGTCGGCGGTCAGGTACACCAGGTCGTTGAAGTCCTTGCGGGCCAACGGCTTGTTCGGTGGGATGACCATCACGTTGAGGTTGTAGATCTGGGCGAACTCGAATGCCTCGGTGTCGGCGGTACCGGTCATGCCGGACAGCTTGGTGTAGAGGCGGAAGTAGTTCTGGAAGGTGGTCGAGGCCAGGGTCTGGCTCTCGGCCTGGATGTTCAGGTTTTCCTTGGCCTCGATGGCCTGGTGCAGGCCTTCGGACAGGCGGCGGCCCGGCATGGTGCGGCCGGTGTGCTCGTCGATCAGGAGGATCTGGCCTTCCTGGACGATGTACTCGACGTTGCGGTGGAACAGCTTATGCGCGCGCAGGCCGGCGTAGACGTGGGTCAGCAGGCTCAGGTTGTGCGCCGAGTACAGGCTCTCGCCCTCGGCCAGCAGGCCGGACTGGGTCAGCATGTCCTCGATGAACTGGTGGCCGGCCTCGTTCAGTTCGACCTGACGGCTCTTCTCGTCGATGGTGTAGTGGCCCTCTTGGGTCACCTGGCCTTCGACTTCCTCGATGTGCTGGGTCAGGCGCGGGATCAGGCGGTTGATCTCGATGTACAGCTTGGAGCTGTCCTCGGCCTGGCCGGAGATGATCAGCGGGGTGCGCGCTTCGTCGATGAGGATCGAGTCAACTTCGTCGATCACGGCGAAGTTCAGCTCACGCTGGAACTTCTCGTCCTGGCTGAACGCCATGTTGTCGCGCAGGTAGTCGAAACCGAATTCGTTGTTGGTGCCGTAGGTGATGTCGGCGGCATAGGCGGCGCGCTTTTCTTCCGGCGGCTGGAAGGCCGAGACGATGCCGACGTTGAGGCCGAGGAATTCGTACAGCGGACGCATCCAGTTGGCGTCGCGGCGAGCCAGGTAGTCGTTGACGGTGACCACGTGCACGCCCTTGCCAGACAGCGCGTTGAGGTACACAGCCAGGGTACCGACCAAGGTCTTGCCTTCACCGGTGCGCATTTCTGCGATCATGCCTTCGTGCAAGGTCATGCCGCCGATCAGCTGGACATCGAAGTGACGCATGCCCATTACGCGCTTGCCGGCCTCGCGGGCCACGGCGAAGGCTTCGGGCAGCAGCTGGTCGAGCGTCTCGCCTTTGGCCAGGCGTTCCTTGAACTCTGCGGTCTTGCCCCGCAGCTGCTCGTCGGAGAGGGCCACCATCTTCTCTTCGAAGGCATTGACGGTGCTCACCGTCTTGAGCATGCGTTTGATTTCACGCTCGTTCTTGCTTCCAAAAAGTTTTTTTAACAAAGGCGCAAACATATCGGCAGGATCTTCCACACGTAGGGATGGAGGGCGGCCCCGTGAGTCGCCCGTGCAGCCCTGAGGCCGCATGCGAACGAGCATTCTACCCGGAAACGATGGTGAGGAAAGTGGTGGATTTCCACGATGCTGGCACAGCGCTTTTAGGGGGCCTGACTAACATAGGGGCTTTTTGCGCAAGTTCAAGGTGCGTGAAGATGAAACGTATCGCGAATGACTTGCATCAAGATCCGGCGACCGCTCGCCACACGCTGGCGTGGGAGCGGGCTTTCCCCGCGATGAATGCCCAACTGGTAGACTGTTGATCCTGTATCCCTCTGCAGACCTCCATGGCCTACAAACCCACCCCTGCCCGCCCCCCCGCCGACCTGTTGCGCAAGGCCCGGCCCCTGCGCCTGCTGCTCAACCAGGCCGAACGCCTGGAACACCTGCAGCGCCTGCTGGAAAGCCAGCTGCAACCGGCCGCCCGCGAGCACTGCCACGTGGCCTCCTGGAAGGAAGGGACATTGTTGCTGGTGGTGACCGACGGCCATTGGGCCACCCGCCTGCGCTACCAGCAAAAGCGCCTGCAACGCCAGCTGCAAGCCATGGAAGCGTTCGCCAACCTGAGCCGCATCCAGTTCAAGGTACAGCCGCCGCTGGTGGTGGCAAAACATGAAGGTCACGGGCCTGAGCTTTCGGAATCTGCCGCAGACAGCATCCGCGGCTCGGCCGAAGGCATCAGCGACCCGAAGCTGCGTGCGGCGCTGGAGCGTCTGGCGGCACACGCGCAGGGCAAAGCCTGATACACGTCCCCGCGATAGCGTGAGCGGACGTATCGAGAGTCATGCCCGCTCCTGGGTTCCATCTTTTGACACCCCAATAAAAAAGGCCACCCGAAGGTGGCCTTAATCACTAGAGAGAGTGTTCGAACTTACACGGCCGCAACAGGGCGCATGTACGAGATCGGTGCCGTGCTGGCATCTTCGAAGGTGACCACTTCCCAAGCGTCGGTTTCAGCGATCAGCTTGCGCAACAGCTGGTTGTTCAGCGCGTGCCCGGACTTGTAGCCCTTGAACTCGCCAATCAGGCTGTTGCCCAGCAGATAAAGGTCGCCGATGGCGTCGAGGATCTTGTGCTTGACGAATTCGTCATCGGAACGAAGGCCGTCTTCGTTAAGCACGCCGGTCTCGTCGACCACGATGGCGTTCTCCACACTGCCACCCAGCGCAAGGTTGTGTTTGCGCAGGTACTCGATGTCACGCATGAAGCCGAACGTGCGGGCACGGCTGACTTCCTTGACGAACGAGGTGCTGGAGAAGTCGACGACCGCGCTCTGGGTCTGGCCCTTGAGGACCGGGTGATCGAAGTCGATCTCGAAGCTCACCTTGAACCCGTCGAAAGGCAGGAAAGTGGCGCGCTTGTCGCCCTCCTCCACTGTCACTTCGCGCAGGATGCGGATGAACTTCTTGGCTGCGTCCTGTTCTTCCAGGCCGGCCGATTGGATCAGGAATACGAAGGGTCCGGCGCTGCCATCCATGATCGGCACTTCCGAGGCGGAGAGCTCGACGTAGGCGTTATCGATGCCCAGGCCCGCCATGGCGGAGAGCAGATGCTCGACCGTATCGACTTTGACGTCACCGTTGACCAGCGTCGTCGACATGGTGGTCTCGCCGACGTTGGCCGCGCGCGCCGGGATTTCGACCACAGGGTCGAGGTCGGCGCGACGGAAGACGATGCCGGTGTCGACAGGCGCAGGCTTGAGGGTCAGGTAGACCTTCTCCCCGGAGTGCAGGCCGACACCTGTGGCACGGATGGTATTCTTCAGGGTGCGTTGTCTAATCATGGCATTGGCCGCTTCAGCGCAAATTGCGAACAGGTATCAACAAAGGCTGGGGATGATAACAGACCCGGCCTTTGCTGAACACCAATCACCCTAATACCCCTGATAAATTCCATCAATCGGCCTGACGACGCAGGAACGCCGGGATATCCAGGTAGTCCAGATCATCCTGTGGGTTGAGTTTAGCGGCCGCCGCGGCACCCGCGTGGGCCTGGTTGCGCATCACGGTCGGACGCTCCAGGTCACGGTAGTTGACCGCCGACTGCTCCTGGCGAACCGGGGCCGGATTGGAGGCCTCGTACGCCTGCTGGGCGGTCTGCAGGGTGTTGTCGACCACCTTGACCGGCTTCTCGATGCGCGCGCCCAGGCCGGTGGCCACCACGGTCACGTGCAGTTCGTCGCGCATATCCGGGTCGATCACGGTGCCGACCTTGACCATCGCGTGGTCGGAGGCGAAGGCCTCGATGATGCTACCCACGTCGGAGTACTCGCCCAGCGACAGGTCGGGACCGGCGGTGATGTTCACCAGGATGCCGCGGGCGCCCTGCAGGTTGACGTCCTCGAGCAGCGGGTTGCGAATCGCCGCCTCGGTGGCTTCGCGCGCACGGTTCGGGCCGCTGGCGCAACCGGTACCCATCATCGCCATGCCCATCTCGCCCATCACGGTGCGCACGTCGGCGAAGTCGACGTTGATCATGCCCGGACGCTTGATGATGTCGGAAATACCGCGAACGGCACCGGCCAGCACGTCGTCGGCCTTGGCGAAGGCGGACAAGAGGCTTGCATCCTTGCCCAGGATGGTCAGCAGCTTCTCGTTGGGGATGGTGATCAGCGAGTCGACGCTCTCAGCCAGCATGCGGATGCCTTCGTCGGCGATCTGCATGCGCTTGCGGCCCTCGAACGGGAACGGACGGGTCACCACCGCAACGGTGAGGATGCCCATTTCCTTGGCCACTTCGGCGATGATCGGCGCCGCGCCGGTACCGGTACCCCCCCCCATGCCGGTGGTGATGAACACCATGTTGGTGCCTTGCAGCACTTCGGCGATGCGCTCACGGTCTTCCAGCGCGGCCTGACGGCCGACCTCCGGATTGGCGCCGGCACCCAGGCCCTTGGTCACACCCGTGCCCAGTTGCAGGATGGTGCGCGCGCCGATGTTCTTCAGCGCTTGGGCATCGGTGTTGGCGCAGATGAACTCGACGCCTTCGATGTTGCTTTTGACCATGTGGTTGACGGCGTTGCCGCCACCACCGCCAACGCCGATCACCTTGATGACCGGACTTTGCGGGACGTTGTCTACGAGCTCGAACATTTTCCCTCTCCTTACAGTTCTCTAGTTGTCGCGCCTACCACTACTGCTTTGAAACTTAGAAGTTGCTCTGGACCCAACGCTTGAGTCGTTCAAGCACAGGGCCCTTCGGTTCATCGCCATAGCTGTTGTTGCTGCTGTTGCTGTTGCTGATACCGGTCAGGGACGGGTCCTCGGACTGCTTCTGCAGGCCATAGGTGAGCAGGCCCACGCCGGTGGAATAGATCGGGTTGCGCACCACGTCGCTCAGGCCCCGAACGCTGTGCGGCACGCCCAGGCGTACCGGCATGTGGAAGATTTCCTCGGCCAGTTCCACGGCGCCTTCCATCTTCGCGGTGCCGCCGGTGAGGACGATGCCGGCTGGCACGAGGTCCTCGAAGCCGCTGCGACGCAGTTCGGCCTGGATCAGGGTGAACAGCTCGTCGTAACGCGGCTCCACCACTTCGGCCAGGGCCTGGCGCGACAGCTCGCGCGGCGGGCGGTCGCCGACGCTCGGCACCTTGATGGTCTCGCCAGCGCCGGCCAGCTTGGCCAGGGCGCAGGCGTAGCGGATCTTGATTTCCTCGGCGTACTGCGTGGGGGTGCGCAGGGCCATGGCGATGTCGTTGGTGACCTGGTCGCCCGCGATCGGGATCACCGCGGTGTGACGGATCGCGCCTTCAGTGAAGATGGCGATGTCGGTGGTGCCGCCGCCGATATCCACCAGGCACACGCCCAGTTCTTTTTCGTCGTCGGTCAGCACCGAGTAGGCCGAGGCCAACTGCTCGAGGATGATGTCGTCGATTTCCAGCCCGCAGCGGCGCACGCACTTCTCGATGTTCTGCGCCGCGTTGACCGCGCAGGTGACCACATGGACCTTGGCTTCCAGGCGCACGCCCGACATGCCCAGGGGCTCGCGCACGCCTTCCTGGTTGTCGATCACATAGTCCTGCGGCAGGGTGTGCAGCACCCGCTGGTCGGCCGGAATGGCCACGGCCTGGGCGGCGTCGAGCACGCGCTCGAGGTCGGCGGTGCTGACTTCGCGGTCGCGGATGGCGACGATGCCGTGGGAGTTCAGGCTGCGGATGTGGTTGCCGGCCACGCCGACGAACGCCGAGTGGATGCGGCAGCCGGCCATCAGCTGGGCCTCTTCGACGGCGCGCTGGATCGACTGCACGGTCGATTCGATGTTCACCACCACGCCCTTCTTCAGACCGCGGGACGGATGGGTGCCGATCCCGACGATCTCCAGGGTGCCGTCCTCGCCGACCTCACCCACCAGCGCCACCACCTTGGAAGTGCCGATGTCCAGCCCGACGATCATTTTGCCGCTATGCGCGTTTGCCATGGTCCTGCCTCTCTCTAATTCTTCGCAACGGCGGGTTGGGCCGTCGTCGGTGCATTCGGTTCCCGCCAACCAACGGCAAGTCCGTTGGCATAACGCAGATCGATGCGGGCGATATTGGTGATCTGGTCTTTAAGCGATTTGTCGTAAATGGCAATGAAACGGCGCATCTTCTCCACCAGATGGTCGCGCCCCAGCAGCAGCTCGACGCCCGCACCGGCGCTGCCCGCACCGGTGGTCAGGAACCAGCTGCCTCGCTCGCGCAGCTCCAGGCGAGCGATGGAAAAGCCCATGGGGCGCAGCATCTGGCTCAATACCTGATACTGCTGCATGACTTGTTGCTGAGCGCGCTGCGGCCCGAACAGCTGCGGCAGGTGCTCGTAGTTGGCCAGCTCGCGCGGCGTGAAGGCCTGGCCCTGGTTGTTGAGCAAGGCCTCGTCGCCCCAGCGCGCCACCGGCAGCTGTTCTTCCAGGCGGATCACCACCTCGTCCGGCCACACCCGGCGCACTTCGGCGTGGGCGATCCAGGGCATCTGCTCCAGTTCGACGCGCATCGCCGCCAGGTCGACGGTGAAGAAACTCGCCGCCACATAGGGGGCGATCCGCTGCTGCACCGACTGCTGGCTGATGTAGCTGAGGTCGCCCTGCACGTCGATCTTGGTGATCGGCCGGTCGGCGTAAGGCATCAGGCGGATGGCGCCCTCGTAGGCGCCAAAGCCCGCGGCCACCAGCAGCACCGGCCACAGCAGGCGCTTGAGACCGCCGAAGCTCGGCCGTGGCAGGCGCGCCGATACGGGCTCGTCGGCCACCAGTCGGCTGGCACCACGCGGCACCGGCTTGCTACGGCCGGTCACGGGGGGCTGCTGACGTATCATCGCGCCTTGCATGTCTATTAACCTCTCGTCGCTACGCTGTCGGCCAGGATTGCCAGCACCAGTTGCTGGAAGTCCAGGCCGGCGGCACGGGCCGCCATGGGCACCAGGCTATGGTCGGTCATGCCCGGTGCGGTGTTGACTTCGAGCAGCCAGAACCGGCCCTGCTCGTCCTGCATCACGTCCAGACGGCCCCAGCCCTCGATGCCAACGGCATCACAGGCGCGCGCGGTCAGGTCGATCAGCTCCTGCTCCTTGACGCTGTCCAGGCCGCAAGGGATGCGGTACTGGGTGTCGTTGGCGATGTACTTGGCGTCGTAGTCGTAGAACACGTGCGGGGTGCCCAGCGCGATCGGCGGCAGCACCTGGCCGCGCAATACGGCGATGGTGAACTCCGGACCGTGGATCCACTGCTCGACCAGCACTTGCGAGTCGTACTTGGCGGCGTCTTTCCAGGCGGCGACCAGCTCTTGCTCGCTGTTCACCTTGGCCATGCCGATGCTCGAACCTTCATGGGCGGGTTTGACGATCAACGGGAAGCCCAGTTCCGCACTGGCGGCCACGCAATCCTGCTCGCTGGCCAGCACGGCGTGACGCGGCGTGGGGATGCCCAGGCTCTGCCACACCTGCTTGGTGCGCAGCTTGTCCATGGCCAGCGCCGAGGCGAGGATGCCGCTGCCGGTGTAGGGAATCCCCAGGCACTCGAGCAGGCCCTGCATGCTGCCGTCCTCACCGCCACGGCCGTGGAGGATGATGAAGGCGCGGTCGATCTTCTCGCTCTGCAGGCGGGTCAGCAGGTCGTCGCCGACGTCGATGGCGACGACGTCGACACCAGCGTTGGTCAGCGCCTCGATCACTGCCTTGCCCGATTTCAGGGAAACCTCACGCTCGGCACTCTTGCCACCGTACAGCACAGCGACGCGGCCAAAGGCCTTGACGTCCAGGGTCGAGTGCAACTTGTCGTAGGCGCTGGTCATTTCGACTTCTCCTGCTTGGCGCCTGCGAACAGCGGGCTTTTCATCAATTGCGGGGCCAGGCCACCGACATCACCGGCACCCTGGCAGATCAGGATGTCGCCGGCGCGCAGCAGCGGCTTGACCAGCGGCGCAAGCTCGGCGCCACGTTCGATGTAGATCGGATCGAGCTTGCCGCGCTGGCGGATGCTGTGGCACAGCTGGCGGCTGTCGGCGCCGGGGATCGGCTCTTCGCCGGCCGGGTAGACCTCCATCAGCAACAGCACGTTGGCATCGCCCAGCACCTGGACGAAATCGTCGTACAGGTCGCGGGTACGGCTGTAGCGGTGCGGCTGGTAGACGATCACCAGGCGGCGGCTCGGCCAACCGCCACGCACGGCCTTGATCACCGCGGCGACCTCGGTCGGGTGGTGACCGTAGTCGTCGACCAGCATCACGCTGCCACCGTCGACCGGCAGCTCGCCGTAGACCTGGAAGCGTCGACCGACGCCCTGGAAGCCCGACAGGCCCTGGACGATGGCTTCGTCGCTGATGCCTTCGTCGGTGGCGATGGCGATGGTGGCCAGGGCGTTGAGCACGTTGTGGTTGCCCGGCATGTTCACCGACACCTCGAGCGGCTCGCAGTCACGGCGCAGCACGGTGAAGTGAGTCTGCATACCCTGCTGACGCACGTTGATGGCGCGGATGTCAGCCTCTTCGCTGAAGCCGTAGGTGACGGTCGGGCGCTTGACCTGCGGCAGGATCTCGCGCACCACCGGATCGTCCAGGCACATCACCGCCAGCCCGTAGAACGGCAGGTTGTGCAGGAACTCGACGAAGGTCTTCTTCAGCTTGTTGAAGTCGCCTTCGTAAGTGGCCATGTGATCGGCGTCGATATTGGTGACCACGGCGACCATCGGCTGCAGGTGCAGGAAGCTGGCGTCGCTCTCGTCGGCCTCGGCGATCAGGTAGCGGCTGGTGCCCAGTTGCGCGTTGGTGCCGGCCGCGGTCAGGCGACCGCCGATGACGAAGGTCGGGTCCAGGCCGCCGGCGGCGAACACCGAGGCCAGCAGGCTGGTGGTGGTGGTCTTGCCGTGGGTGCCGGCAACGGCCACGCCGTGGCGATAGCGCATCAGCTCGGCAAGCATCTCGGCACGCGGCACCACGGGAATCCGCCGCTCCAGAGCGGTGGCGACTTCCGGGTTGGCCGGGTTGATCGCGCTGGACACCACCAGCACATCGGCGTTGGCGGCATTCTCGGCGCGATGGCCGACGAAGATCTGCGCGCCGAACGACTGCAGGCGCTCGGTCACCGGCGACTCTTTCAGGTCGGAACCGGATACTTCGTAGCCCAGGTTCAGCAGCACTTCGGCGATGCCGCACATGCCCACGCCGCCGATGCCGACGAAATGGATGCGACGGATACGGCCCATCTTTGGCTGGGGCATGGCTTTCTGGCTCTCAACCATGGGCCACCTCCAGGCAGATATCGACCACGGTGCTGGTTGCGCCAGGTTTGGCCAGGCGGCGGGCGGTGCCGGCCATGGCGTTGAGTTTCTCGGGTTGCATCAGCACCTCGTTCAGGCGTTCAGCGAGCTGCGCTGCGCCAGTAGTCGCTTGTGGCATCAGGAAGGCGGCGCCTTCGCGAGCCAGGTATTGGGCGTTGTGGGTCTGGTGGTCGTCGATGGCATGGGGCAAGGGCACCAGCATCGAGGGCAGGCCCGCCGCCGCGAGTTCGCTGACGGTCAGGGCGCCGGCCCGGCACACCACCATATCGGCCCAGCCATAGGCATGGGCCATGTCCTTGATGAACGGTTCGACCTGGGCCTCGACACCTGCCTCGTGATAACGCTCGGCGGTGACCGGGGCGTGGTTTTTCCCGGCCTGGTGGAACACCTCGGGGCGCAGGTTCTCCGGCACTTCGGACAGGGCCTTAGGCAACAATTTGTTCAATGGTTCCGCACCCAGGCTGCCACCCATGACCAGCAGGCGCACACGGCGCTCGGCCAGGGGCGCGCGCGCCGCGTCCATGAACAGCTCCGGACGCACCGGATTGCCGGTGGTACGCAGCTTGTCGCTGGCGGCGAAGGTGTCCGGGAAGGCTTCGCAGACACGCGCGGCCAACGGCAGCAGCAGGCGATTGGTGGTGCCGGCGCGGGCATTCTGCTCGTGGATCACCAGCGGCACCCCGCACAACCGGGCGGCAACACCGCCGGGCCCGGTCACATAGCCGCCGAAGCCGACCACGCAGACCGGCTTGAGCTGACGCACGATCCGCCGCGCCTGCAGCACGGCCTTGACCAGGGTGAACGGCGCCTTGAGCAGCGACAGCTTGCCCTTGCCACGCAGGCCGGTGACCTGGATCAGGTGCAACGGCAGGCCGGCCTGAGGCACCAGCTCGTTCTCGATGCCACGCGGGGTGCCCAGCCAGTGAACGCTGTAGCCACGGGCCTGGAACTCGCGGGCGCAGGCCAGGGCCGGGAACACGTGCCCCCCGGTACCGCCCGCCATGATCAGGATGTTCTTGCCGTCAGCGGCCATGGCTGGTCTCCTCGGCAAAATCGCTCTCCTTGAATTCGTGCTCCTCGCTGCCCAGGTGCGTGCGGCTCTCCCACTCGATCCGCAGCAAAAGCCCCACGCAGGCGCAGCAGATCACCAGTGAGCTGCCGCCGTAGCTGAGGAACGGCAGGGTCAGGCCCTTGGTCGGCAGCAGGCCGACGTTCACGCCGATGTTGATCAGGAACTGGCCGATCCACAGGAACGACAGGCCAAAGGCCATGTAGGCGGCGAAGAACTGCTTGGCCTTCTCGGCCCACAGGCCGATGTACAGCGCGCGCACAGTGATGAAGACGAACAGCGCGATGGTCAGCAGCGAACCGACCACGCCGAGCTCTTCGGCCAGCACCGAGAACACGAAGTCGGTGTGCGCCTCGGGCAGGTAGAACTGCTTCTGCACGCTGTTGCCAAGGCCCACGCCCAGCCACTCGCCGCGGCCGAAGGCGATCAGCGCCTGGGTCAGCTGATAGCCGGAGCCGAACTGGTCGGACCAGGGGTCGGTGAAGGTGATCAGTCGCGCCATGCGGTACGGTTGGGCCTGGACCAGCACCACCACCGAAATGACCGCCAGCACCACCATCAGCGAAAAGCGGAACAACCCCACCCCACCGAGGAACAGCATGGCCGCCGCGGCGCCCATCATCACCACCGTGGCGCCGAAGTCTGGCTCCATCAGCAACAGGCCGGCCATCGGCAGCAGCACGATGAACGGCTTGAAAAAGCCCATCCAGCTTTCGCGCACCTCGGTCTGCCGGCGAACCAGGTAGCCGGCGAGGTAGATCACCACGAAGACCTTGGCGATCTCCGACGGCTGCACGTTGAAGAAGCTGAAGCCGATCCAGCGCATCGAACCGTTCACCTCGCGGCCGATGCCTGGCACCAGCACCAGCACCAGCAGACCGAAGGCGCCTATCAGCATGAGGAAGCCCATGCGCTGCCAGGTGGCGATCGGCACCAGCATGGTCAACACCCCGGCCCCCAGGCCGAGGGAGACATACACCAGGTGGCGGATCATGTGGTACAGCGGGTTGCCCGACTGCACCGCGGCCACCTCCGAGGAGGCCGAGGTGATCATCACCAGGCCCAGGCCGAGCAGCGCCAGGCAGCCGGCCAGCAGTGGGAAGTCGAGGTCGATGCCACGGCCGCTGATCAGCGGCGACGGATACGGCTTGAGGATGCCGAAGATCATGCCAGCCCCTCCGCCGCCTGGGCGAACAGGCGCCCGCGTTCTTCGAAGTTCTTGAACATGTCGAGGCTGGCGCAGGCAGGCGACAGCAGGACAGCGTCGCCCGGCTGCGCCAGTTCGGCACAACGCTGCACGGCTTCGTCGAGGGTCTTGACCCGGACCTGCGCCACGGCATCACCCAAGGTTTCAGCCAGACGCTCGGCGTCACGGCCAAGCAGCACGACGGCACGGCAATGCTGAGCCACCGGCTCGCGCAGGGCAGCGAAGTCGGCGCCCTTGCCATCACCACCCGCGATCAGTACCAGCTTGCCTTCGATATCGGCGCCCAGGCCTTCGATGGCAGCCAGGGCGGCACCGACGTTGGTGGCCTTGGAATCGTCGTACCAGTTCACCCCGTTGCGCTCGCGCACCCACTGGCAGCGATGGGCCAGGCCCTTGAACTCGCGCAGGGCGTCGAGCATTGGCGCGAAGGGCAGGCCGGCGGCATGACCGAGAGCCAGCGCGGCCAGGGCGTTGCTCTGGTTGTGGGCGCCACGGATCTTCAGCTCACGCACCGGCATGAGCGTCTGGAATTCGAACGCCAGGTACTTCTCGCCCTCCACTTCGCGCAGGCCAAAGGCCTTGAAGTCCGGCGCGTTGAGCCCGAAGCTCCAGCTCGGCCGGCCTTCGACCGGCAATGGACGGCTCAGGGCATCCTGACGGTTCACCACCACCTGGCGGGCACCGCGGAAGATCCGGTGCTTGGCCAGGTGATAGGCCGGCAGGCCGCTGTAGCGGTCCATGTGGTCTTCGCTGATGTTCAGCACGGTGGCCACTTCGGCGTTGAGCTGGTCGGTGGTTTCCAGCTGGAAGCTCGACAGCTCCAGCACGTACAGCTCGACATCGTCGGCCAGCAGGTCGAGGGCCGGGGTACCGAGGTTGCCACCGACAGCCACACGTTTGCCTGCCTTGGCGGCCATTTCGCCGACCAGGGTGGTGACGGTGCTCTTGGCGTTGGAGCCGCTGATGGCGATGATCGGTGCCTTGGCGTGGCGGGCGAACAACTCGATGTCGCCCGACAGCTTCACCCCTCGCGCGGCGGCCTGCTGCAGGGCAGGCGTGGCCAGGGCCAGGCCGGGGCTCACGTACAGCTCGTTGGCCCGGCACAGGAAGTCCACGTCGAGCTCGCCACAGCGCACTTCCACCTGCGGGTACTCACGGCGCAGGGTGTCCAGTTCCGGCGGTTGCTCGCGGGTGTCGGCGACCGCAAAGGCAATGCCCCGGTTCGCCAGGAAGCGAACCAGGGACATGCCGCTCTTGCCGAGGCCGACAACGATGCGGAATTGGTCGGAAGCGATCAGTGACACGCTCGTTTACCTCAGTTTCAGGGTGGCAAGGCCAATCAGCACCAGAATCACGGTGATGATCCAGAAGCGGACGATCACCCGTGGCTCGGGCCAACCCTTGAGTTCAAAGTGGTGGTGGATCGGCGCCATGCGGAACACGCGCTTGCCGGTGAGCTTGAACGAAGCCACCTGGATGACCACCGACAGGGTTTCCATCACGAACACGCCGCCCATGATGAACAGGACGATTTCCTGGCGGACGATCACCGCGATGGTGCCCAAGGCCGCGCCCAGCGCCAGAGCGCCGACGTCGCCCATGAATACCTGGGCCGGATAGGTGTTGAACCACAGGAAGCCCAGGCCCGCACCGATCAGCGCGCCGCAGAACACGATCAGCTCGCCCGCGCCCGGCACGTAAGGGATCAGCAGGTATTCAGCGAACTTCACGTTACCCGACAGGTAGCAGAAGATGCCCAGGGCACCGCCGACCATCACCGTCGGCATGATCGCCAGGCCATCGAGGCCGTCGGTCAGGTTGACCGCGTTGCTTGAGCCGACGATGACGAAATAGGTCAGCACGATGAACCCGGCGCCCAGCGGAATCGCCAGGTCCTTGAGCATCGGGATGATCAGCGTGGTCTCGACGCTGGTCGGCGCGGTCTTGTACAGGAAGATCGCCGCGGCCAGGCCGAACACCGACTGCCAGAAATACTTCCAGCGGCTCGGCAGGCCACGGGAGTTCTTTTCGATCACCTTGCGGTAGTCGTCGACCCAGCCGATGGCGCCGAACGCCAGGGTGACGATCAGGACCACCCACACGTAGCGGTTGGTCAGGTCGGCCCACAGCAGGGTGCTGATGGCAATGGCCGACAGGATCAGCGCGCCGCCCATGGTCGGGGTGCCGGATTTGGACAGGTGCGATTGCGGGCCGTCGTTGCGCACGGCCTGACCGATCTGGCGGATCTGCAGGGTACGGATCATCCACGGGCCCAACCACAGGGCCAGGGACAACGCGGTCAGCACACCCAGGATCCCGCGCAGGGTCAGGTACTGAAAGACCGCGAAGCCCTTGTGGAACTGTTGCAGATACTCAGCCAACAGCAGCAGCATTAATGTTTCTCCCCGCTGGCACCACACAGTGCAGCCACGACGTTTTCCATCGCAGCGCTGCGCGAGCCCTTGATCAAGATAGTGGTATCGCTGGTATTCTCGGCGCCAACGGCAGCGATCAGCTCAGCTTGAGTAGCGAAATGGCGGCCATTGGCGCCGAACGCCTTGACCGCATGGGCCATGTTGGTGCCCACCGCGTACAGCGCGTCGACCTTGCCGCGGGCATAGTCGCCCACCTGGCGGTGGCCTTCCTCGGCCCATTGTCCCAGTTCGCCGATATCCCCGAGCACCAGAACGGTGCGCCCGGAAAAGCCGGCGAGTATATCAATGGCGGCGCACATCGAGGTGGGATTTGCGTTGTAGCTGTCGTCGATGACCCGCACGCCGCTGGGTGCGATCTGCGCCACGGTGCGGCCCTTGACCGGTTGCATGGCGGCAAGGCCCGCGGCGATGCCGCTCAGGCTCAGACCAACGGCATGGGCAGCGGCTGCCGCGGCCAGGGCGTTGCTGACGTTGTGGGTGCCGAGCAGGTTCAACTGCACCGAGACGCTGCCGTCCGGGCCGTGCAGGGTGAACGACGGGCAGCCACGGGCGTCGCGCCCGATGTCGCTGGCATGGAAGTCCGCATGCGGGTTGTCCAGGGCGAAACTGAAGATGCGGTGATTGCCCGCCCGCTTGCGCCAGATCTCGAACGCCTTGTCGGCCAGGTTGAGGATGGCCGTGCCGCCCTCGCCCAGGCCTTCAAGGATCTCGCCCTTGGCTTCGACGATCTTCTCCGGGCCACCGAACTCGCCGACGTGGGCAGTACCGGCGTTGTTGATGATCACCACCTGCGGTCGGGTCAGGCCGACGGTATAGCGGATCTCGCCGATGCGCGAGGCGCCCAGCTCGATCACCGCGGCGCTGTGCTGCGGAGCGATCTCGAGCAGGGTCAGCGGTGCGCCGAGGTCATTGTTCAGGTTGCCCCGGGTGGCATGCACCGGTCCACGGGTACGCAGAATCGCGGCGAGCATTTCCTTGACCGTGGTCTTGCCGCTGGAACCAGTGATGGCCACCACCGGTTTGTCGAAGGCGGCACGGTTCAGCGCGCCGAGCTGGCCGAGGGCGACGCGGCAGTCGGCGACCAGCAGCTGCGGCAGGTCGACACCGGCGACTTCGCGCTCGACCAGCGCGGCGACCGCGCCCTTGGCCTTCACGTCAGCCAGGTAGTCGTGGCCATCGAAGCGCGGCCCGGTCAGGGCGACGAACAGTTGGCCGGCGACGACACTGCGGCTGTCGATGCTCACGCCTGTGAAGCTGGCGTCGGCGCCTGCCAGACGCGCATTCAGGGCGCCGGTCAGCTGGCTGAGGATCATCGGCTTAAGCATGTGGCGCCTCCCAGGCTGCAAGTGCCTTGTCGGCTTCGACCAGGTCGGAGAAGTCATGGCGCTGGCCATTGATCTCCTGGTAATCCTCGTGCCCCTTGCCAGCCAGGACGATCACGTCGTCGGCACTGGCACTGGCGATCAGCTGGGCAATGGCCGCGCCACGGCCGGCGACGAACGCGACGGCCGCAGGCTTGGCGAATCCGGGGCGAATATCGTCGAAGATCCGCATGGGGTCTTCGCTACGCGGGTTGTCGTCGGTGACCAGCACTCGGTCGGCCAGGCGCTCGGCCACTTCAGCCATCAGCGGGCGCTTGCCAGCGTCACGATCGCCACCACAGCCGAACAGGCACAGCAGCTTGCCGTGAGCGTGCGGACGCAGGGCTTCGAGTACTTTTTCCAAGGCATCCGGGGTGTGGGCGTAATCGACCACCACCAGCGGCTTGTCTCCGCCACCCAGGCGCTGCATGCGGCCGACCGGCCCTTGCAGTTGCGGGATGACCTTGAGAATTTCGTCCAGCGGGTAATCCAGCGCCATCAGTGTGGCTACCACCGCCAGCATGTTGCTCAGGTTGAAACGCCCCAGCAGGCGGCTACGCAAGACATGCTCGCCCTGCGGGGTGACGATCACGGCGCGCACGCCATCATCGTTGAAGGCAGCCTCTTTGCAGAACAGCGACGCCGCCGAATCCTGCAGGCTGTAGCTGATCAGGCGCGATGTGGCAGGAGCATCTGCCAGGCGACGCCCAAAGTCATCATCCAGGTTGACCACCCGGGCACGCAGGCTCGACCAGGCGAACAGCTTGGCCTTGGCGGCCTCGTAGGCCTCCATGCTGCCGTGGTAGTCCAGGTGGTCGCGGGACAGGTTGGTCATCACCGCGATATCGAAGTCCAGCGCGGCAACCCGGCCCTGCTCGAGCGCATGGGAGGATACCTCCATGGCCACGGCCTTGGCCCCGCCCTTCTTCAGGTCATTCAAGGTCGATTGCACGGCGATCGGGTCCGGCGTGGTCAGGCGGCCGCTCTGTAGCTCGCCATAAAAACCGGTGCCGAGGGTGCCGATCAGGCCACAGCGGTTGCCCAGGGCGTCAAGCGCCTGGGCCAGCAGTTGGGTCACGCTGGTCTTGCCATTGGTGCCGGTCACGCCGACCAGGTCGAGCTGACGGCTCGGCTCGCCATAGAAGCGGCCGGCGATCTGCGACAGCTGGCCGATCAGACCCTTGACCGGAATAAGCGGCGCATCGGTGAGCGGCAGCACGCTGGCGCCCTGCTCTTCATAGGCCACTGCGGCGGCGCCACGAGCCAGCGCATCGGCAATATGCGCGCGACCATCGACCTTGGCCCCCGGCACGGCCAGGAACAGGTCGCCCGGGCGCACGGCGCGGCTGTCCAGGGTCAGCTCGCGGATCAACGGATCGCGGCTGGCATGGGCAAATAGTTTGCTCAATGGCATCGTCATCAACCTCGCCCTCCCTTGGCGGGTACTGCGCTGGCTTGCTGCGTCGAAGGCGGCAGGTTGTCCGGCGGTACATTCATCAGGCGCAGGGTGCCCGACATCACTTTGCTGAATACGGGGGCCGAGACCAGGCCACCGAAGTAACCGCCCTTGCTCGGCTCGTCGATGACCACGACGATGGCGTAGCGCGGATCGCTCATCGGGCCGAAGCCGGCGAACAGCGAACGGTAGGCGTTCTCGGTGTAGCCCTTGGAACCGACGGTGGCCTTGCGCGCGGTACCCGACTTGCCACCCACGTGATAGAACGGCACCTGGGCGCGGAACACCCCACGTGGCGCCTCGATCACCTGCTGCAGCATGGCCTGCACGGTTTCGGCGGTTTCCTTGGGGATGGCCTGCACCGCTTCCGGCGCCTTGTCGACCTTGAGAATCGACAGCGGCACCATCTTGCCGTCGTTGGCCAGCGCGGCGTAGGCATGCACCAGTTGCAGGGCGGTCACCGACACGCCATAGCCATACGACAGGGTCGCGGTCTCGGCCTTGCGCCACTCGCGGTGGTTGGGCAGGTTGCCGACGCGCTCTCCTGGGAAGCCGAGGCCGGTGTACTGGCCCAGGCCGACCTGGGACATCACCCGATAGATGGCCTCGCCACCGATATCGAAGGCGATCTTGCTCATGCCGACGTTGGACGAGTTGATCAGGATGCCGGTCAGGTCGAGGATCGGGCCCTCGCTCCTGGACACGTCCTTGATGGTGTAGCGGCCGATCTGCAAGCTGCCCGGATATACCTCGACCTTGTCAGTGGGTTTCCAGCGGCCGCTCTGCAGCGCAGCACTCATGGAGATCGGCTTGACCGTCGAACCCGGCTCGAAAACGTCGATGATCGCCCGGTTGCGCATCGCCGCCGGGAACATGCTGCGGCGGTTGTTCGGGTTGTAGGTCGGCTGGTTGACCATGGCCAGGACCTCACCGGTCTTGACGTCCATGATCACCAGGCTGCCGGCCTTGGCTTCCTGTTCGGCGATCGCGTTGCGCAGTTCGCGGGTGGCCAGGTATTGCAGGCGCAGGTCTATCGACAACGCCAAGGTCTTGCCGGCCTTGGCGTTCTTGGTTACCTGGATATCCTTGATCAGCCGACCACGCCGATCCTTGATCACCTGCCGCTTGCCGGGCACTCCCGCAAGCCACTCGTCGTAGGCCAGCTCGACGCCTTCACGACCATGGTCGTCCAGGTCGGTGAAGCCGACCATGTGCGCGGTGACATCGCCTGCCGGATAGAAGCGACGGAACTCTTCCAGGCCGTAGACACCCGGCACCTTCAGGTCGAGCACGTGCTGGCCCTGCTCCGGGGTCAGGCCACGGACCAGGTAGATGAATTCCTTGTTGGCCTGCTGGGTCAGGCGCTCGGTCAGCTGCTGCGGGTTCTGCCCCAGTGCGGCGGCCAGTTGCGGCCAGCGATCCTTTGCCGCCTGCATTTCCTTGGGGTTGGCCCACAAGGTGGTGACCGGAGTACTGACGGCCAGCGGCTCGCCGTTGCGGTCGGTGATCAGGCCACGGTGCGCAGGAATAGGAATATGGCGCAGACTGCGGGCATCACCCTGGCCTTTGAGGAAGTCACGGTCGACCACCTGCAGGTCGATGATGCGCCAGCAGATGGCACCGACCATCAGCGCCAGCAAGCCGATAACCACCCTGAACCGCCAAGGATAGAGCGCGCCCTCGAGCTTCATCATGGCGCCACCATCCGCACTTCGTCAGCGGCGGGCACGCGCATCTTGAGCTGCTCGGAGGCCAGGCTCTCGATACGGCTGGACGCGGTCCAGGTGCTTTGCTCGAGGATCAGCCGCCCCCACTCGGCCTGGGCCTTGTCGCGCTCGCTCAGTTCACCGTACAGGGTGTTGAGCAGTTGGCGGTTCCAGTGGGCACTGTAGGAGACGGCAATGGCCGAAATCAGGACGGCGACGAACAGCAGGAGCATCAGGAAGCTTCCGCCTGGCAAAGGCTTGGCAAACAGCCGGCTCACCGCAACTTCTCCGCCACCCGCATCACGGCGCTGCGCGACCGCGGGTTGGCCTTGAGTTCGGCTTCGGAGGCGAACTGCGCCTTGCCGATGAGCTTGATCTTCGGCTCGAAGGTCTTGTGCTGCACCGGCAGGTTGCGCGGCAGGTTGTCCGCTTCGCCCTTGACCAGCTTGCGCATGAACAGTTTGACGATACGGTCTTCCAGCGAGTGGAAACTGATCACCGCCAGGCGGCCACCCACTTCGAGGGCATCGAGCGCGGCTTCAAGGCCCGCCTCGAGGTCACCCAGTTCATTGTTGACGTGAATGCGCAGCCCCTGGAACGCTCGAGTGGCCGGATTCTTGCCCTTCTCCCAGGCCGGATTGGCGACCTTGAGCACCTCGGCCAGGTCGGCGGTACGGGTGAACGGCTGCTTCTCGCGACGCTCGACCACGGCACGCGCCATGCGCCCGGCGAAACGCTCCTCGCCATACTCCTTGAACACACGGGCGATTTCCTCGACCGGCGCAGTGGCGATGAACTCGGCGGCGCTGATACCCTGGTTCGGGTTCATGCGCATGTCCAGCGGGCCGTCGTTGAGGAAACTGAAGCCACGCTCGGGGTCATCGAGCTGCGGCGAAGACACGCCCAGGTCAAGCAGGATGCCGCTGACCTTGCCTGCCAGGCCGCGCTCGGCCACCTCGGCACCCAGCTCGGCAAAGCTGCGCTGCACAATGACAAAGCGGCCGTCTTCGGCCGCTAGCGCTTGCCCGGTGGCAATCGCCTGTGGATCCTTGTCGAACCCCAGCAGCCGCCCCTGCGGCCCGAGCTTGCTGAGGATCAGGCGGCTGTGGCCGCCACGCCCGAAGGTGCCGTCCAGATAGCAACCGTCGGCGCGCAGAGCCAAGGCCTCGACGGCTTCGTCGAGGAGGACGGTGATGTGGTTGAAGCCGCTATCTATGGTCACAGGATCAGGTCACGCAAATCATCGGGCATGGCGCCCGGTTGTTGAATAGCTGCAAGATCGGCTGCCGAAACCGCGTTCCAGGCATCCTCGTCCCACAGCTGGAATTTGTTCAGCTGCCCCACCAGCATCGCCTTCTTGTCCAGCTTGGCGTACTCACGCAGGCGCGGCGGCACCAGGAAACGTCCACTGCCATCGAGGTCCAGGTCAACCGCATTGCCGATCAGCAAACGCTGCAGGCGACGGTTTTCCTCACGCAACGACGGCAGGGCGCGCAGCTTGGCTTCTATCTGTTCCCACTCGTCGAGGGGATAAACACACAAGCAGGGATCAACGGCGTCGATGGTCACGATCAACTGACCATTGCAACGCGAATCGAGCTCGTCACGGTACCGGCTCGGCATGGCGAGACGGCCCTTGGCATCGAGGCTGACGGCGTTGGCTCCGCGGAACACGGCTGCGATTCCCCACAATGTTAGCTTTTTTGTGTCAGAAAACCCACTTCATCCCACTTTCTGCCACTTGCGCACACTATAGGAATCCGCCCGCCACACCGTCAAGGCACGTTCATAGGGAAATCCCTTACAGGACGGCGATTTAGCGCAACAAAGGAAGATGGAAGGATTAACAGAGAGGAAAAATGACGAAAAAAATCAAACACACTCAAGCGGATAGGGCGTTGAGTTAAAGTAATTTATTAAGAGTAAGAATTTTTCGGTATTACCAGGTCAGATCTGCTATCGATTCAAGCAGGGAAGGAAGAGGTGGAGAGTCGATCTGTAAGCCGGGTTTTGTCGAGGACAGTCATTCCTCTACGACGGCCATCACTGGACGCCTCTAGCAACCTACCCGGTTCCGACGCGGGCCACGCCGTATGGAACCCTATTTGGTCTTGCTCCGAGTGGGGTTTACCTAGCCACGGACTGTTGCCAGCCGTGCGGTGCGCTCTTACCGCACCTTTTCACCCTTACCGGCACCGAAGTGCTTAGGCGGTTGTTTTCTGTGGCACTTTCCGTAGGCTCGCGCCTCCCAGGCGTTACCTGGCACTCTGCCCTATGGAGCCCGGACTTTCCTCCCCCGACTTTTGCGGAACAAAAGACGGCAGCGACTGTCCGATCGACTCTCCGCCGACAAGGTTACCGGTAGCCGCGCCCAAGAACAAGCGATGCAACAAATAATGTCATTACGACATTAATGGGATTTTTGTTTTTCCAGCGCCAACTGGTAGAGCAGGTTCTTGCGCACACCGGTAATTTCGGCCGCCAAAGCCGCGGCCTTCTTCAACGGCAACTCGGCCAGCAGCAAATCCAGCACGCGCTGGACCTCGGCGCTGATGGCCTGATCGCCCTCCGGCGCGCTCCAGCCCGCCACCAGCACAACACACTCACCGCGCTGCTGGTTGCTGTCGCCCTGCACGAACGCGCGCAGCTCGGCCAGGGGCAGCCCTTTCAGGGTCTCGAAGGTCTTGGTGATCTCGCGCGCCAATACCGCCGGACGATCGCCACCGAACACCGCCTCCATGTCTTCCAGGCACTCAAGAATACGATGCGGCGCCTCATAGAAGATCAGCGTGCGCGACTCTTCCCTGACCTGCTCCAGACGCGCCCGGCGCCCGGCGGCTTTCGCCGGCAGGAATCCCTCGAAGATAAAGCGGTCCGACGCCAGCCCCGCCGCCGACAGCGCAGCGATCAGCGCACAAGCACCGGGTACCGGCACCACTTGCACACCGGCGGCACGCGCCTGGCGCACCAGGTGATAGCCCGGGTCGGAAATCAATGGCGTGCCGGCGTCGGACACCAGTGCCACATCATCGCCGGCCAGCAGACGGGTGATGAAGCGCCCGCCTTCGTCGCGCTCGTTGTGCTCATGGCAGGCCGCCAGCGGCGTATCGATGCCGAAGTGTTGCAGCAGGCGCACCGAGTGACGGGTGTCCTCGGCGGCGATCAGGCTCACATCGGCCAGCACCTTCAACGCCCGGGCGCTCATGTCGTCGAGGTTGCCGATGGGCGTGGCGACGACGTAAAGCTTGCCCAACGTGGATTTCGAAACCCCTGCAACATCAGTCACTGCGCACACCTGCTTTTCGGATCAAAGGTCGCCATTGTAGCCCGAGCGCCGGTAACAGGGCGCAAAGAACTTCACCCCGGCGCTGCTGGCGGCCACCTATAGTGAAGGATCAGTGTCGACGAGATCGCGCCCCGCCCCCCGCTTGGGTACAATTGCCGGCCAACTTGATCGAGTAACAGGACCTTTACATGATCGCTTGTCTGCGGCTGCTCACAGCCCTCTGCCTCGCTGCCCTGCTGGCAGCCTGCGCCAGCTCGCCCTCATCCAGCCTGGGCGAACTGCCACGCACCCCGGACGCCAGCATCGAGCAACTGCTCGAGAAGGCGGCCTCCAGCAAGTCCGCCGAGGACGCGGCCCTGCTGCGCCTGAGCGCCGCGGACCTGGCATACAAGCACAAGGACTTCCCGCGCGCGGCCCGGATCCTCGAGCAGGTCCAACTGGAACCGCTCAAGCCCGCCCAACAGGTGTTCGCCTCGACCCTGGCCGCGGAACTGGCCATGAGCCGCAACCAGCCCAAGGCCGCCCTGACCGCCCTCGCGCACCCGAGCCTGCAACGCGTCGGCGAACTGCCGGCTGAGCAGCAGGTTCGCACCTACAGCGTCCACGCCGCCGCCCTCGAGGCCGACGGCCAGGCCCTGGCTGCCGCCCAGCAGCGCGTGCTGCTGGCGCCGTTGCTCAGCGAGCAGGCCGCCGCCGCCAACAACGACGCCACCTGGGCTCTGGTTGCATCGCTGCCCGCCGAACAGCTGCAACAGCCCGCCGCCAACGAGACCCTGGCCGGCTGGACCAGCCTGGCCCTCGCCGTCAAGCGCGCCGGCACCCTGGAGCAGCAACAGGCCGCCATCGACACCTGGCGCCAGCAACACCCCGAGCACCCGGCTGCCAGGCAATTGCCGACCGCCCTGGTCAAACTCAAGGAACTGGCCAGCCAACCACTGACCAAGATCGCCCTGCTGCTGCCCCAGGAAGGCCCGCTGGCCGGTGTCGCCCGCGCCCTGCGCGACGGCTTCATGGCCGCCCATTTCCAGGCACAGCAAGGTGGCCAGCCGGCCCCCGCCGTACAGGTGTTCGACAGCTCGCGCATCACCTCGCTGGATGACTTCTACCGCCAGGCCCAGGCCGCTGGCGTGCAACTGGTGGTCGGCCCGCTGGAAAAACCGCTGGTCAAGAAACTCGCCGCCTACCCGCAACTGCCCATCACCACCCTGGCCCTGAACTACGCCGACGCCGGCCAGAAAGCCCCGCCGCAACTGTTCCAGTTCGGCCTGGCCGCCGAGGACGAAGCCCGCGAAGTCGCCCGCCGCGCCCGCGCCGACGGCATGGTCCGCGCCGTGGCCCTGGTGCCGAGCGGTGAGTGGGGCGACCGTGTGCTCGCCGCCTTCCGCCAGGACTGGGAAGGCAATGGCGGTACCCTGATCAGCGCCCAGCGCATCGCCCAGCCGGTTGCCCTCGCCCAGCAGATCGCCGACCTGTTCCAGCTGCGCCAGAGCGAAGGCCGCGCCAAGAGCCTGCAGAGCACCGTCGGCGGTAACATCGCCGCCCAGCCTTCGCGTCGCCAGGACATCGACTTCATCTTCCTCGCCTCGACGCCACAACAAGCCCAGCAGATCAAACCGACGCTGAACTTCCAGTACGCCGGCGACGTACCGGTCTACGCCACCTCCAACCTGTACAGCGCCAGCGGCGACGTCAACCAGTACAACGACATGAACGGCATCCGCTTCTGCGAAACGCCGTGGCTGCTGGACACCACCAACAGCCTACGCCAGCAGGTCGTGCAGCAGTGGCCGCAGGCCGCCGGCAGCCTCGGCCGGCTGTATGCCATGGGCGTCGACGCCTACAGCCTGGCGCCACGCCTGGGCCAGCTCAAGGCACTGCCGGACAACCGCGTCGAGGGCCTGTCGGGCAGTCTGAGCATGAACGCCAGCCAGCGCGTCGAGCGCCAACTGCCGTGGGCCGAGTTCGCCGGTGGCCAGGTCAAGCGCCTGCCGGACACGCCGCGCTGATGCCCGGCGCATCGCCCAGCCGCGCCGGCCAGGCCGCCGAGGACCACGCCCTTGAATACCTTCAGGGGCAAGGCCTGCGGCTGCTGGCGCGCAACTGGCGATGCAAGCGGGGCGAGCTCGATCTGGTCATGCTCGATGCCGATACAGTAGTATTCGTCGAAGTCCGCTACCGGTTGCATGCGGAGTTCGGCGGAGCGCTCGCCAGTATCGATGGGCGCAAGCAGCAGCGACTGGCGCTGGCCGCCAACCTCTTCCTGCAGCAAGCGCCCTGCTGGGCCACCCACCCCTGCCGTTTCGACGTTGTCGCCCTGCAGGGCCAGGGGCATGCGGGGCAACCGCTTCAATGGCTGAAAAACGCCTTCGAATGCTGAACCCAATTCGATTTTCTAGCTCTATGTTTCGCGGGCTGGTCACTGTTGCGCGTAGCAAAGGCCACCGCCCCTCTTAAGGTCACCCAGATGGACATGCAATCCCGAATCCGCCGACTGTTCCAGAACAGCATCGACACCAAGCAACAGGCAATGGACATCCTGGCACCCTACATCGAGCAGGCCAGCCTGGTCATGGTCAACACCCTGCTCAACGACGGCAAGATGCTCGCCTGCGGCAATGGCGGCTCGGCCGGCGACGCCCAGCATTTCTCATCGGAACTGCTCAACCGCTTCGAGCGCGAACGCCCGAGCCTGCCAGCCATCGCCCTGACCACCGACAGCTCCACGCTCACCTCGATCGCCAACGACTACAGCTACAACGAAGTCTTCTCCAAGCAGATCCGCGCCCTGGGCCAGCCCGGCGACGTCCTGCTGGCAATCTCCACCAGCGGCAACTCGGCCAACGTGATCCAGGCGATCCAGGCCGCCCATGACCGCGAAATGATCGTCGTTGCCCTGACCGGGCGCGACGGCGGCGGCATGGCCTCGCTACTGCTGCCCGAGGACGTGGAAATCCGCGTCCCCTCGAGCGTGACCGCACGCATCCAGGAAGTCCACCTGCTGGCGATCCACTGTCTGTGCGACCTGATCGACAGCCAACTGTTCGGGAGTGAAGAATGATCTCCAAGCGTCTCGGCCTGATGGCCCTA